>DDST01000145.1 GCA_002343485.1 Proteobacteria bacterium UBA2383 | reverse complement strand
GGGTATTTCGTGGGGACCGGCGGGGACGGTGGTAAAGGCATAGACGCCGCCACGCCAGGCCCACAGGTCGGGCGCCAGCACGATGGCCTGCGCCACGCTCCCGGCGCTGAGCCAAATGGCCAAACGTACCGGCACGCCAAAGGCGATGGCTTCGCGGCGGATGTTGAAATCCCGCCAGCGGCCCTCGTCGAACCAGCCGTCCACGCCGGTCAGATGAATCGCGCCGTGATCGGCGGCCAGCCGGCGCAATTCGGCTTCGAGCGCGGCAAAGCCGGCGAAACTTTGGCGGGATAGATCGATCCGTGCCACGGGTTGACCGAGTTCGGCGAACACGAGGTCGAGTTGCTGGATCAGCGCATCGCGGTAGTCGGCTTCGGTGAATTCGGCGAACAGAAGCTGGAAGCGGCTGCCATAGCGCAGCGTTTTGATCAAACGTTGAAAATCGTTGATATGCTCCGGCCGCAACCCGGCCGCCGCCCGGTGGCGAGCAAGGTCGAAGCGGAACAGCTCGTTGGCCGGCACGGTATCTTAATTCCCCGCCGCCGGCGGCAAAGCCGAACGGGCGCGCTGGTAGCCTTCCAGCGTGCGCACCACCGGATGGCTGCGCCGCCAGGAGGCATCGTTGTATTCCAGCAGCGCCAGGTTGTAGAGCAGCCGGCGGGTGCGCTCGTCGTTGCCGGCGTGAATCTCATCGTTATCGAGCTTGGCCAGCAGGGCGTAGTCGTCCGGTTCCAAAAAGCGGCGGTACTCCGAAGCGAGTTGCTTGATCGCCGACTCGACGGTCACCGCGTCGAGCGTGTCGTCCTCGGCGAACTCGCAACACAGCTTGAGCAATCGCAGCAGCTCGCGCGGATGGCCGCCGGAATGCTCGATCAGGCGCTCGATGTCCACCTCGCTGGCGAACACCGAGCGGTCGGCCCGTAGCAGCAAAATGTCGCGCATGGCGTTCCATCCTGCCTCGCAGCGCGCGTTGTCCTTTTCGTACAGCTTGATCATCGGCAGCACCAGATCCGCGTCCAGCTTGCCGGCAAGGTTACTTTCATACTTGAGCGTGATCGGCGCGGTGTAAACCGCCAGCGCCGTAATCTCCAATAAAAGTTCCACGTCATAAACGAAAAACCGGCGGGTATCCTCACCGCGCAGTTTGTCGGTGCCGTCGATGAGAAACAGCACGCGCAGCGCCTTGTTGGCGTCGGTCAGGGTCTTTTCAGCCTCCCGTAGCAACCGGTTGAAAGCCGCCGCGAAATCGCCGAAGGTGTTGCGAATCACCCGGCGCAGCGATTCCTTGTAGGTGTGATTGTTCTTGAATGCCGTGGTGAAGCGGCCCAGCAGTTCCAGCAGATAAGGAACGCCACCCTTGGCTGTGACGCTGGTTTCGATGCCGAGCGCGAACTCCCTGGTTTCCTCCTGGCTCAACACCTTGTCGGCGAACCAGCTTTCCAGCTCCCGCAGCGCATCGGCGGGTAGCGCTACCTCTTCGTCACGCAGGCGTTCGAGCAGCGCGTGCGCCATGGCCATCAGGACATCGGCATATTGCAAGTTATAGCGGTCGAGCAGGGCATTGATGTCCACTTCGACGGTGAAGAATCGCCCTGGCCCGCTGAGATCGTTGACATAGCGGCGCAATTCGGTGGTCTTGCCGCTGCCGATATGGCCGAAGAACAGCACATGCCGCTGCGTGGGTCTGAACGGACGGTCATTGTTCGGGGAAAATCCGAATTTTCTTCCAAACCTTTTGAACGTCCGCTCGCTATCGCGCGCGGCTTGGGTGTTGACGTAACGCGGGTCGTCCGGCGCGAGCGCCTCTTCAACCTCAAGTTTTTGCAAGATTTCGCCAATGTAGCGCGGGGGCTGGTAGCTCATGGGAGATCATCGAAACGATTAATGGATTTCAGATTATTATACGCGCTTGTTGCAAGCTAAGATGTTGAGTCACCCATAGGAAACCTGCCCATGAACCCGCGTTTTATCAATCCGTCCATGGAAGAGATCAAGGATCTGCTCCAACGAATCGAGACCATTGCCGTGGCCGGGCTGTCCGCGTCGCCGGGCCGGCCCAGCCACAGCGTCGCCAAGGCGCTGCAAGGCTTCGGTTTTCGCATCATCCCGGTCAATCCCGCCTTATCGGAGGTGCTGGGCGAAAAGGCTTACCCGAGCCTGCACGACCTCCCGGAGCCGGTGGATTTAGTCGACGTGTTTCGCCAATCGAGCCATGTCGCTGGTCTCGTCGAGGAATGCATCGCCTTGAAGCTGCCAGCTTTATGGCTGCAAGATGGCGTGGTGGATGAAGCAGCGGCGTGGCGCGCGCGTGAGGCGGGCATGACGGTCGTGATGGATCGCTGTATCTACCGGGATTACGTTCGATGGGTGCGCTGAATCGGTTTCACAACCTTGTCATCTTTGTTCTTGATAACCCTGCCCCTGTACCTTCAATCTCACGCTTAACATGACCGAAAAACTCACCGAACACCCCGTCCAGCACCGCTTAAAGCTGCGGAATCTACGCCTGTCCGATTATGGCGACGTGCAGGAAATCATGGAAATGGTCTACCCCAATATGGACGGGGCCTGGAGCCGCGAGCAGTTTGCCTCGCAGATCGCCCGCTTTCCAGAAGGACAGGTCTGCATTGAGGATAATGGCAAGGTCGTCGCGGCGACCATCAGCCTGATCGTCGATTACGGCCGCTACGGCGACCGCCATACCTACTGGCAGATCATCGGCGATGGTTATCTCACCACGCATGACCCCAATGGCGACACGTTGTACGGTGTCGATGTCTTCGTGCATCCCGACTACCGCGATATGCGGCTAGGCCGGCGGCTGTACGACGCCCGTAAGGAGCTGTGCGAGAAGCTGAATCTGCGCGCGGTGATCGTCGGTGGCCGGATTCCTGGTTACGGCCAGTACGCGCACAATATGACCCCGCAGCAGTATGTGGAACAAGTCCGGGCCAAGGAGCTGGTGGACCCTATTCTCACTTTTCAGTTAGCCAACGATTTTCATGTCCGCAAAATTGTGACGGGCTACCTGCCGGACGATGATGAATCCAGGGCCTACGCGGTGCTGCTGGAATGGCTGAATATCTATTATGAGGATAAGGAAATCCTGATTGGCGGGCGCAAGTCAGTGGTGCGGGTCGGTGCTGTGCAATGGCAGATGCGCCAGATTTCCTCGCTGGAGGATATTTTGCAGCAGGTTGAGTACTTCGTAGACGCAGTAGCCGGTTACCAGACCGATATCGTGCTGTTCCCGGAATTTTTCAACGGTCCCTTGATGGCGCTGTTCCATCAACACAATACCGCTGAAGCGGTGCGGCAACTGGCCGAGTACACCGAGCCTCTGCGTGAAGCCATACTGCAAATGGCGATTGCCTACAATGTCAATATCATTGCGGGCAGTATGCCGGAATACGGCGATGGTGTGTTATACAATGCGGCTTACTTGTGTCGCCGTGATGGGACATGGGATAAACAATCCAAGTTGCATATTACGCCCGACGAACGAGCCTATTGGGGTTTGCAGGGTGGCGACTCACTCCAGGTGTTCGAATTGGATGTCGGCAAAGTCGGTATTCTGATCTGCTACGATGTTGAATTTCCTGAATTGCCGCGCCTGCTGGCGGATCAAGGGATGCAGATTCTGTTCGTACCGTTCTGGACCGACACCAAGAACGCCTACTTGCGAGTGCGGCGCTGTGCCCAGGCCAGGGCCATTGAGAATGAATGCTATGTGGTGATTTCTGGCAGCGTTGGCAACCTGCCGAAAGTGGAGAACATGGACATGCAATATGCCCAAGCAGCGGTGTTCACGCCGTCTGATTTCGCGTTTCCACATGATGCTATTGCCGCTGAGGCTACGCCGAACACCGAGATGACACTGATCGTCGATCTGGACCTGGATAACATTAAGGAGTTGCGCGTGCATGGCAGTGTGCGCAACTTCCGCGACCGGCGGCTGGATCTGTACAAGATCGCTTGGACGGGCCGGGGTTAAAAATTCCACACAACCGGTTGATTCGTCAGCTACCTTGTAGATCACTGCTGGATAGATTGACGAAAGCCGTTCACGTTATAGACTTAACGTTCATAAATTCCTGAACCGGATTTACGTCAGACGCCTGCAAGCGGCTGCTCGTCTCTGGCCACAGATATCACAACTTTTACCCACCTAAGGAGAAACCCTGCTATGTCCGATGCCAAACTTTACCCAGTGCCTGCTGAAGTCGCCGCCCATGCCTGGATCAACAACGACCAATACTTGGAGATGTACAAGCGTTCGGTCGATGATCCCGAAGGTTTCTGGGCGGAGCAGGCCAATCAATTCGTCACCTGGTTCAAGCCCTGGAATAAGGTACTGGACTGGGATTTCACCAAAGGTGAAATTCGCTGGTTCGATGGTGGCGAACTCAATGTCAGCTATAACTGCCTAGACCGTCATCTGGATACGCGTGGTGATCAGGTTGCGATCATCTGGGAGGGCGATAGCCCGAACGAAGACAAGAAGGTCACGTACCGGGAATTGCACCAGGACGTGTGCAAGTTTGCCAATGCGCTTAAGAGCCTGGGCGTCAAGCGGGGCGACCGGGTCTGCATCTACATGCCGATGATTCCGGAAACCGCAGTCGCCATGCTGGCCTGCACCCGGATTGGGGCCGTTCACTCCATCGTGTTCGGCGGCTTCTCGCCTGATTCATTGAAAGACCGGATCATCGACGCCGAATGCAACGTGGTCATCACTTCTGACGAAGGGCTGCGTGGTGGTCGCCAGGTACCGATGAAAGTCAATGCCGACAAGGCGTTGCAGAGCACGCCAACCGTCCAGAAGATGGTGGTGGTCAAGCGCACCGGCGGCAACATTGCCTGGGTTGAAGGCCGTGATGTGTGGTATCACGACGTGATGGCTACGGCATCCGCGGACTGTCCTCCGGAACACATGGGTGCCGAAGATCCGCTGTTCATCCTCTACACTTCCGGTTCCACCGGCAAACCCAAGGGCGTGCTGCACACCACCGGTGGCTATCTGCTGCACACCGCAATTACCCACAAATACATCTTTGACTATCATGACGGCGATATTTACTGGTGTACCGCTGACGTGGGCTGGGTCACGGGCCACTCTTACATCGTCTACGGTCCGCTCACCAATGGCGCCACCACGGTGATGTTCGAAGGCGTACCGACCTATCCTGACGCGGGCCGGTTCTGGCAGGTGGTCGACAAGCATCAAGTCAACATCTTCTACACGGCTCCAACCGCCATCCGCTCGCTGATGCGCGAAGGCGAAGCCCCGGTCAAGGCGACTTCGCGCAAGAGTCTGCGCTTGCTCGGTTCCGTTGGCGAGCCGATCAATCCCGAAGCCTGGGAGTGGTACTACCACAATGTCGGCGACAGCCGTTGCCCGATCGTCGATACCTGGTGGCAGACCGAGACCGGCGGCATTCTGATCACGCCGCTCCCGGGCGCTACGGCGTTGAAGCCCGGTTCCGCCACCCGGCCGTTCTTCGGAGTAAAACCGGCGCTGGTGGATGCCGAAGGCCAGTTCCTGGAAGGCGCAACCGATGGTAATCTGGTGATCACGCATCCCTGGCCGGGGATTATGCGTACCGTGTATGGCGACCATCAGCGCTTCATCGATACGTATTTCGCGATGTACAAGGGCCTGTACTTCACCGGCGACGGCGCGCGGCGCGATGAAGATGGCTACTACTGGATCACCGGGCGCGTGGACGATGTGATTAACGTCTCCGGTCACCGCATGGGCACCGCCGAGGTTGAGTCGGCGCTGGTGCTGCATCCGGCGGTCGCCGAAGCGGCAGTGGTCGGCTTCCCGCATGACATCAAGGGCCAAGGTATCTATGCCTATGTCACCCTGAAAGTCGGCATCGAACCGACCGAAGCGCTGCGTAAGGAACTGATCGCCCACGTCCGCAAGGAAATCGGTCCCATCGCCTCACCGGATGCCCTGCAATGGGCGCCGGGTCTGCCCAAGACCCGTTCTGGCAAGATCATGCGCCGCATTCTGCGCAAGATCGCGGCTAATGAAGTCGATCAACTGGGCGACACCTCGACACTCGCTGATCCAAACGTGGTCACGGACCTGGTGGATAACCGGGCGGTGAAGTGATGGTGTAAGCATTTCCTCTTGCTCAAAAGGCCCTTCTCCTTGCCAGGAAGGGTTGGAGTGAGGGATGCAAGCGGTTACCATTTTGAACCCGGCGGCCTTTAGGAAGCCGGGTTTTTTTATTCTATGGAATGCACCCATGCAACGCAGCAATCTTCTGGCTTTTCTGGTTTCGCTGGTGATTACCGGCCTGCTGATTTGGGGACTGGTGTATTTCATCAATACCTGGTGGGAGCGATTACCCAAGACCATCGCCCTGACGATCTGTATCTTGCTGGCAGTGATGGTGATCGGTTACCCCATCTATGCCTTGGCGCGTTGGTCGGATCGCTATCTCGCACAGATCAAGGAACAGCAGAAGCAGAATCGCCCAGACGGCACATGACGCCCCACCTGCGAGTTTGGATGGCAAATGCTCAGTGTATTGCGCAACTGGCGGCGGCGGCGCTGGTTGCAGCATGCCCGTCTTCCCGAGGTAAAATGGCAAGCTACGGTTAACCGCTTGCCGGTGCTGAAAGGGTTAAATGCTATTGACCGTGAGCGATTGCGCGATTTGGCAACACTATTCCTGCATGAGAAAGCATTGGATTTGGCTGGCGGGTTGGAAGAGACACCGGAGATGGGACTTCTCATTGCCGCTCAAGCCTGCCTGCCGATTCTCAATCTCGGATTGGATTATTACCAGGGCTGGAGTTCGCTGATTCTCTACCCGGAAGGGTTCCTCACTCATCATGAGTACACTGATTCAAGTGGCTTGGTGCATCACCTTCATCGGCCGCTGATTGGCGAAGCCTGGGAGCGGGGGCCGGTGATCCTGTCTTGGGCCGATATCCTCGATTCGCTGGATCGGCCAGGACTCAATGTGGTGATTCACGAAATGGCCCACAAGCTGGATATGCTGACCGGCCCGGTGAACGGCCTGCCACCCCTTCACCGGGGGATGCTGGTACGAAACTGGAGCCGGGCTTTTAACGAAGCCTACCAGCGATTATGCCAAGAAGTAAGTTGGGGGCAACCAACGGCATTGGACCCTTATGCCGCCGAAAATCCTGGCGAGTTCTTCGCGGTGATCAGCGAAACCTTCTTTGAAACACCAGAGCGGGTAAGCGAAACTTATCCTCAGGTTTACGAACAACTCAAGGCATTTTATCGGCAGGATCCGTTGAACCGCCTGCCTATCTACACGATATCTGGTTGAATCTAGCGCGTTCCTGAAAGCTCAATCATTACAGGAACGCGCTAGATACCGTTATTTTGGCATGCAGTATGGGCTGCTTATTGTAATATTAGATTATGCTAATATGGTTATTGAACTGCATTCTATCTTCAGTGGCATAGGGTTTATGATATGAGTACCATCACTCCAGCATCATCCGCGTCTACGGCACCCCTTGGTCAGGAATCTGCCAGTCACCGCCTCGAACACTTTCCTATCGCAATCTTTTCAATCGTCATGGGTACTGCGGGCCTGGCGCTGGCCTGGCAAAAGGCCCATCTGGTTCTGGGAACGCCGCTGATCATCGGTGCTGCCCTGCGTGGAACGGTCAGCGCTCTGTTCGTCGTCTTATTGATTTTCTATGGCCTGAAAGCGCTACGCTATCCACAGGCGGTTGGTATGGAAATGCGTCATCCGGTCCGTATCAACTTCTTTCCCACGGTGTCGATTTCTCTGTTGTTGCTGGCTATCGCCTATCTGGAATCGGCACCTGAAGCTGCATTCTGGTTGTGGAGCGCCGGCGCTCTTCTGCATCTGGGATTGACGCTCGCCATCTTCGGCAGTTGGCTCCACCATACCCATTACGACATCAAACATGTCAACCCCGCCTGGTTTATTCCCGTGGTCGGTAACATCATCATCCCTATCGCCGGGATACGCTTGGCTTCGCCGGAACTGTCCTGGTTCTTTTTTAGCATCGGCCTGGTGTTCTGGATTGTGCTGCTGACGATCGTGCTGTACCGGCTGTTCTTTCACGAGCCGCTGCCGGTGCGGTTAGCGCCGACGCTGTTCATTCTGCTGGCCCCGCCTTCGGTCGGCTTCATCGCCTATCTGGGCTTGACCGGCGAATTGGATGCCTTTGCCCGCATCTTGTACTACACCGCGCTGTTTCTGGCGCTACTCCTAGCCAGCAACGCCGTGCGCTTTTTACGCCTGCCGTTTTTCATCTCCGCCTGGGCCTATTCCTTCCCGCTGGCGGCGTTGACTCTCGCGACCTTGATCATGAGCGCGCGCCTGCCCGGTCCGCTGTTCGACGCCATGGCGACCGGTTTGCTAGCCTTGCTCTCGCTGGTCGTCGCGGTTCTGGCGTTGCGCACGGTCATCGCCGTTCAGCGCCGGGAAATCTGCATACCGGAATAACGGGTTATCGGCGGCGCACCGTTTTCAGCTACACTCTTTTCCATCCCATTTGGAGGAGAGTGACCCATGCGTTGGCGTGATCTTAGGCGTAGCAGCAACATAGAAGACCGGCGCGATGAGCCGTCTTCCGCTCGCAGCGGGTTAGGCGGCGGCGTCAAGCTCAGCGGCGGCGGCTTGCTGCTGGTTCTGGTGGCCAGCCTGATCTTCGGATTCAATCCTACGGAAGTGCTGAACCTGCTGAGCGGCGGGCCGGCCGTTTCAACGTCCCAGCAGACCCGCCCGCGTCAAGCGCCGTCCCCGAGTGATCCCATGGCGGACTTTGTCAGTGCCGTTCTGGGTGATACCGAGGATGTGTGGAGCCAATGGTTCCAGGCCCAGGGAGGCCGCTACGAGCAGCCCAGATTGGTGCTGTTTCGTGATGCCGTACAGTCGGCCTGCGGGTTTGCCAACGCCGCAGTTGGTCCCTTCTACTGCCCGGGCGACCGGCAGGTTTACCTGGATCTGTCTTTCTTCCAAGAGCTATCGCAGCGCTTCGGCGCGCCGGGCGACTTTGCCCGCGCTTACGTGATCGCCCATGAAATCGGTCATCACATCCAAAATTTGACCGGCATTTCCGGCAAGGTGCAGGCGCAACGGCGGCAACTGCCCGAAGCGCAGGCCAACGCCTTGTCGGTGCTTGTGGAATTGCAAGCGGATTGCCTGGCAGGGGTTTGGGGTCATCACGCTCAACAACGCGGCGTACTGGAACCGGGGGATGTCGAAGCGGCACTGCAAGCCGCTACCGCGATCGGTGATGACCGCCTCCAGCGGCAGGCCCGTGGTTATGTCACGCCGGATTCCTTCACCCACGGCACGTCCCAGCAACGGATGCAGTGGTTCAATCGAGGCTTGAAAACCGGCAATGTCAGTGAGTGCAATACATTCACTGCACAGCGCCTCTAAGCGGATTTTCATGCGCCATGATCGCCCGCATCCTGCTGGTTGAGGATGAGCCGTCCATTGCGGACGTTGTCGAATTTGCCCTGACCAGCGAAGGATTTCAGGTCGCTTGGCGAACGCTGGTCTGCGAAGCGGAGGTTGAATGGGCGGCTGCGCCCTTTGATTTGCTGATTCTCGACCTTGGATTGCCAGATGGCTCTGGGCTGGAGCTGCTCAAGCGATTGCGGCGCAACTCGGAACTTCCGGTGCTGATTCTGTCCGCCCGTAACGCCGAACTGGACCGGGTGCTGGGCCTGGAACTCGGGGCCGACGATTACGTCACCAAGCCGTTCAGTCCCCGTGAATTGGCGGCGCGGGTCAAGGCGATTCTCAAACGCACGGCCCGCCTTGCGCCGGTCCTTGATGATGCCAGTGTCGCCCCGCAGGTCAGCGATACCTGGTTTCAAATCGATGAAGTTCGCGCTGCCATTCGATTTCAAAACCATCTTTTGGATCTGACCCGCTACGAGTATCTGATTCTCAAGACGCTGCTGGCGCAACCAGAGCGGGTCTTTTCCCGCGCGCAGCTGATGGACCAGGTCTGGCCCGATCCGGCTGCCAGTTTCGAGCGTAGCGTGGATACGCATATTAAAACCCTGCGGGCCAAGCTCCGGGATGTTGATACCATGCTTGATCCGATTCGTACCCATCGCGGTTTGGGCTACTCGGTGCGGGTTCGTCACGGCTCTTGAATCACGCTATGCATCTGGGTCTCAAGCTGTTTCTTGGCTACTTCTTAATTGTTGGTCTTGGTGTTTACTTTTCTCTCAATATTCTTCGCGTGGAAATCAAGCCGGCTTTTCGTCAGGCGACTGAGGAAACGCTGATTGATACCGCTAATCTGCTGGCAGTATTGGCGCGGGATGAGGTATTGAACGGCAGTTTTACTAATGGCCGTTTTCAGGCGCGCTTAGCGGAGTATGCTCGCCGTAATCCTAACGCCCAGGTTTGGGATATTGTTAAAAACAGCCTTGATCATCGCATCTATATTACCGATGAACGCGGTTTTGTCCTGTTCGATTCCACGGGCCAAGCGGTCGGCCAGGACTATTCCCGTTGGAACGATGTTTACTTGACCTTGCATGGCCAGTATGGCGCTCGCACGACTCGCGAGAATCCCAATGATGAGCGAACGTCGGTGATGTATGTCGCGGCGCCGGTCCGTGACGGTGAGCGCATCGTCGGGGTGCTGAGCGTGGCGAAGCCTGGCGCGAGCGTCCAACCCTATGTGGATCGGGCAGAAGCCAAGTTGCGTCGCGCCGCTGCTCTTTTAGTGGTGGTGTCGCTAACCGTGGGATTGGGGTTTTCCTGGTCGTTGGCGCGCTCGATCAACCGTCTTGCCGCTTACGCCCGTGCGGTTGCCGAGGGTCGGCGGGCGACGGTTCCTCACAGCGGCGGCCCGGAAATGCGGGCGTTGGCGGAAGCGGTCGCCACCATGCGCGACCGGTTGGAAGGCCGGGATTATGTGGAACGCTACGTTCACACCTTGACGCATGAGATGAAAAGTCCGCTGGCGGCGATTGCCGGTGCCGCCGAACTGTTGCAGAGCGAATTGCCGGGTACACAACGCCAACGATTCGCCCGGCTGGCCGCTAGTGAGGCGGAACGTCTGCAACAATTGATCGAGCGTCTGCTGGCGTTGGCGACTGTTGAGCAACGGCGTGAACTTCAAGAACAACAGCCTGTTTTGCTGCGGCGGACCGTGGAGGATTTGCTGACCTCCCGCGCACCAGCCATTACCCGGAAATATTTACGGATTGACCAGCGGATTTCAGAGGACGCCGCTGTGCTTGGCGAGCCATTTCTGATTGCACAGGCTATTGGCAATTTGCTGGACAATGCCCTGGATTTCACCCCTGTTCAGGGCATCATCACCCTCGATGCTGAAAGGGTCAGCGATGCCTGGCGGTTGACTATTACCAACACAGGCAGCGCTATCCCCAGCTACGCACGTGAACGGCTATTTGAACGGTTTTACTCGCTGCCTCGCCCAGACACCGGACACAAAAGCACAGGACTGGGGCTGGCATTTGTCCGTGAGGTGGCGCATCTGCATGGGGGGTTCATTACGGTGGATAACCTATTGAATGAGGATGGAGACGTTATAGGTGTGGCTGCGAGGTTAACATTACCGGTTGCGGCTTATTGAAATTAAACTGCATTTCATGTTCTTCGGTTGTTATTAAGGCGCATGGTTCAAGGTCTGGCGAATCAGCCGCCAGTGCGGCAGATGGTGGTCCATCAGTGCTTTGAACCGGTCGTTATGGTTCCGCTCCAGCAGATGTGTGAGTTCATGAATGACGACGTATTCCAGGCAATTCACTGGCTTTTTGATCAGTTCCAGATTGAGCCAAATGCGGCGTGCGGCGATGTTGCAGGTTCCCCAGCGAGTCTTCATCTGTTTAATGCCCCAGTCAGCGGCCTGCACGCCGAGCACGGGTTGCCACTGTTCCAACAGGGGGGGAATCCGTGCGCGCAGTTGCGCCCGATACCAACCTTGCAAGACCTGTTGCCGTTGTTCAACCGTGGTTCCGGAACGCACAAATAGATCGATAAAATCGGAGCCACTACGACGGATGCGGGGCGGACCGGTGTACGCCATGACCCGCAGTTGGTGGCGTTGTCCCAAAAAGTAGTGACTTTCGCCGCTGACCATCTCTGGCGGTGACTGACGATACTGCATCGCAGGGCGGGTTTGGTGCCGCCGGGCCCAGACCAGTGTATTGATCACTAATCACTATCTCCCGCACCGCTTTTTTAAGATCTACTGGATAATCACTTTCAGTGATTCTATGCCGTTGGAAAAATTTGTCATGTCCTGAGTTTAACGGTCTTAGCGTGGGGATAGTTAGTCACCAAAAAACAACTGATTGACTGTACAATAGCCATCGACGAAATAGCCTGCAAGCAGGCTCCCACGTCAGCAAGACATTGACTTTCAATAGAAATAGTTTTAATCCTGTCTTAGGGCTCTTTTCAAGAGGGTAATTTGATGTCCACTTATTCCATTCGTCTCAACTGGCAACGCACAACGCCGGATTTTGACTACAAGACCTTTGATCGCAGTCACACCTGGCATCTAGCCGGTGGCCAGATGGTGCGTGGATCGGCAGCGCCAGAGTATTCCGGCAACCCTGAGATGAGTAATCCCGAAGAAGCTCTATTGGCATCGTTATCAAGTTGTCACATGCTCACTTTTCTAGCGATTGCCGCGCTCAAGAAACTGGTTGTGGACACCTATGAGGATCAACCAGTCGCTGAACTGGGTAAAAATGAAAAAGGCAAGACCATGATAAGCCGTCTAATCTTGCGGCCTCGGGTGGTTTTTGGTGGTGATGCGGTTCCTGGCGCCGAGGCGCTAATGGATTTGCATCGTAAGGCCAAAGAGAATTGCTTCATTCATAATTCGCTGTTAAGTCAAGTTGTTCTGGAACCGCTTCTTTAACGTCAATGAATACGATGCAGTTCATATTGCATCACCATCCCGCCTGTCGTATAACTTAACCATGTAATGGGACATTGTTTAAGAGGCAAAGTAATTGGTATGTGGAAGCTCAGCAAACAGGTTATGCTTCTTGGGATGCTAGTATGGTTGAGCAGCGCATGCGCGCCGAATACTGTCTATGAAAACGAGCAACCGCCTCTTTTAACAAAAATCCCTGAACCGGTGTTCCGCGAACCCTGGCTGCTGATCGACACCAAGGCTGATAAATTGATAGTCATGCAGAACGCCCAGCCAGTTGAGGTGTTCCATCAAATCGCTGTGGGGAGCAGCGGCGCTGGACTTAAATACCAGCGTGGGGACAATAAGACCCCGCTGGGCGTGTTTCGAGTCGGCTGGGTTAACGATCACAGCCGATTCAACAAATTCATTGGTCTCGACTATCCGAATCCTGATTATGCCGAACGAGCGCTGCGCGAGCACCGGATCGACCGCTCAACCTATGAGCGCATTCATTCTGCCTGGATCAGCGGCCGTACTCCGCCGCAAGACACGCCACTGGGCGGGCAAATTGGTATCCATGGCGTTGGCGCGGGCAACCCTCGCGTGCATGAGGCCGGCATCGACTGGACCAGTGGTTGCGTGGCACTGGATAATTGGCAGATCAATGCGCTTAGGCCGTGGATAAAGGTGGGGATGCGGGTTGAAATCCGCTAAAGGTATCATTCTCACCACTACTCGCAAATTGAATTTCCGTTATATAATGCAGTTTGTTGTGTGTCGGCAATAATCGAGTTGCACTGGAACAACAGTGTAATGAATCAATCTGTTACTTTGTTTGTAATGATACCAAGGAGTTGAAGATGTCCCTGAAGACCCTGACCAAGATTTCCACGCTGGCCCTGATCGCTGGTCTGACTGTAGGTTGCGCCAGCACCAGTGATTTAAAGGCGGTGCAGCAGGATGCTAATGAAGCCAAGTCAATGGCACGCAGCGCGATGGATACTGCTAACGATGCTAAATCCGTTGCTATGGAAGCCAAGTCAATCAGCATGGCTACTGAGGAAAAGATCAACCGTATGTTCAAACGTTCGATGTACAAATAAACCGGCTGCCTGACGGCAAAAGGTTAGAAGAAACCCGTGATTATGATCGCGGGTTTTTTTTCGCCCTATTTACTACGGGCGATTGATTGTTGCTGGATCTTTCAATGGATCCGCCGGGACAGAGCGGCTGGCTGAAGGTCGATAAGCCGGTGGGGAAATGCGTGGTGGCTCAGCAGGCCCTCCTGGATAGGCAGGAGAAGGTGGTGCGACAGGTGCGTAGGACTCGGGCACCCGATTATTGTTATTGTAAGCTGGCGGAGCATATCCAGGTCGATAGGCAGGGGGGCGGGCCTTCGCTGGCACCGGAGAATTATCCTCATGCAGAGGATCGTCATCGTAAACTAGAGGCTCGCTAGGACGGTTTTCGACGGGAAAAGGCACCTGTTGGGTCGTGGGATAGTCTGATGACGCTGGTGTTTCAGTTTGAGGCATAGCAGTGGGCCGACTGGCCACCGGTCCAGGCGATATCGATCCTGGGCGGGCGCCAATAGAAACCGGGATGCCGCTGACTTGCTCCATCGCTGCTTGCAGCGCTGCTTGATCCACGCTGGGCATGTCAGGACCGGTCTTGGCGATTACCGCCTGATGGGCTTGCTCCAGAGTCACTTTGATTGGGATATTATCCTCTTCCAGCGGCTCGTGCGCTTCCATAAACAATGCGCCATTAAATCGTCCGACTTTAACGGGTTGGTTAACGATGCGCACCGATGTGCCGACCGGGGTCATACCAAACAGCCGTTCAATATCTTCAGGGTACATTCGCACACAGCCGTGGGTAACGTGCATCCCGATCCCATAAGGCCGATTGGTACCATGAATCAGATAGCTGGGCAGCGCCAAGCGTAAGGCATGCCGTCCCAGCGGATTATCCGGACCGCCAGGAATTACGTCTGGCAGAATGTCTCCCTGAGCAGCATGTTCCGCCTTAATAGAGGCGGGTGGCCGCCAAGCGGGGTCGGCTTCCTTGCCGGTTACCCGGGTGGTGCCTAGCGGAGTTTTCCAATCCATGCGGCCAATGCTAACCGGATAGGTATGAACAACTCGCTGCTCGCCGGGTCCAGCGCTAGGGTAGTAATACAGCCGCAGCTCGGCAATGTTAAGAACTATCCCTTCACGCGGGGTATCAGGCAGAATATAGCGGGTCGGTAGCACAATGGGCGTACCTTCGCCGGGCGCCCATCGGTCTACGCCGGGATTGGCGTGAACCATCTCATCATATCCTAGACTATGCCGGCGAGCGATATCGATCAAGGTATCCGTCTTAGTCGCATAAACGACTTTGACTTGGCCGATCATGTCCGTATCCGGGGGCGGCAGGGGATAAACAGTTGCCTGCGCGGCGCTAGCGGACAACCATCCGAGAAGCAACCCGCAGGCGGGTTTCAAATATTGATTCAGCATGGAAATATCTCATATTGCAGTGGTGGGTATAGGTGAACGGAAAATGCCATATTGTCCAGTAAAAATCATTGCTGGCTCGCCATCATCGGCGCGGATAACGACGTCCACGCTCCAACGTGCTTTGCCCTGCTGACGGTAGCTTTGAATGAAGCGCTCGATCACCTGCGAATCCGGTCTTAGACACTCCGTGATAATCTCGTTATGTACTGGCCTCAAGAATTTCTGAGTACTATCAGTAATGACGATTTCCGAAGTCTCGCCATGTTCGTTTAGGGTGATCCGGGTCAGTGCCCAACCTGTCAATGCAGCGAGCGCCGCCATTGAGCCGCCAAACGCAATCCCTTTATCATTGATATTGGGTTCCAATGGCGCGACGATACTTAAACCGGTATCGTTGCAGTGATCTAACCGTGCTTGCATCGCCTGAAATAACGGAACATGGCGATTAAGATAATCGTTGATTTCCTGAATGACCTGCGGTTGGGACATGATGGATTTCCTTGGGTAGGGAAAATTCTGGAGAATGAAGCGTACTACTCATCATAAAGGAAGGAACGCATGACCCGCACCGTGGTTTTTGCCTATCACAATGTTGGAGTCCGTTGCCTCAAGGTGTTGCTGGCTCAGGGTCACGATGTAGCGTTGGTCCTCACCCATGAGGACAATCCGGGCGAGCACATCTGGTTCGGCAATGTCGGCGTTGTAGCCGCTGATTACGGTATCCCAGTTCTTACTCCAGAAGATCCTAATATTCCAGAAATCGTACGATATATTAAGGAATTGGCCCCGGACTTCCTGTTCTCGTTCTACTACCGGCGAATGCTGTCTCCAGAGCTGCTGGCGATTGCGCGGCGCGGCGCATTCAATCTACATGGTTCACTATTACCGAAATATCGTGGTCGAGCTCCCGTCAACTGGGCAATTTTGCACGGCGAAACCGAGACAGGAGCTACCTTGCATTATATGACCGCCAAGCCGGATGCTGGCGATATTGTTGGGCAGACGGCTGTGCCGATTTTACCCGATGACATGGCCCGCGAGGTCTTTGACAAGGTCACGCTTGCTGCTGAATTAACCTTGCATCGCGTATTGCCCGCATTAGTTAATGGCACAGCTCCGCGTATCGCACAAAATCTTAGCCAGGGTAGTTACTTTTCCGGCCGTAAGCCAGAAGATGGGCGTATTGATTGGAATGGGCCGGCGACTCGTATTCATGACCTGGTGCGGGCGGTGGCGCCACCTTATCCGGGGGCATTCACCTCTATAGCAGGCCAACCAGCACAGATTTTGCGGACGCGGGTTGTACGCCCTCCACCCTCCTGCCCTGGCCTTCCTTTGCAAGGAGGAAGACAGCCTATCCTGGTAGAAATCGGCGGACAATTGATTGCCTATTGCGCAAGCGGTGAAGCATTACGAATTCTGGAATTGGACATTGCGGGTCAATCCGTGTTCCCTGCTCAATTGGCGGACCGGCTCGGTCCAGGCCCATGGCGGCTGGGCGGCGATGAGGCCCGTTTTCAGCCAGTTTAGCGAGCTGGAAGCTCTTTTTCCTTCAACTTTTTGGAATGGCCTTTCTCGTGAAAAGAATCCTCATCCTCGGTGTCAACGGCTTCATTGGTCATCACCTGTCCCAACGTATTCTCGCCACTACCGATTGGCAGATTCATGGCATGGATATGCAGGATGACCGGGTTCGCGACCTGATCGATCATCCACGCTTTCACTTTTTTGAGGGTGATATCACCATCAATCGTGAGTGGATCGAATACCATATTAAGAAATGCGATGTGGCGTTGCCGTTGGTGGCTATCGCGACCCCAGCCACTTACGTGCGTGAGCCGCTGCGGGTGTTTGAACTCGACTTTGAAGCCAACCTGCCAGTTGTGCGATCTTGTGTTAAGTATCGAAAAAGGTTGGTTTTTCCATCGACATCCGAGGTTTACGGTATGTGTGCAGATGGCGAATTCGATCCTGAACGATCGCCACTGGTCTATGGGCCAATCAATAAGCCTCGCTGGATCTACGCCTGCGCCAAGCAGATGATGGACCGGGTGATCTGGGCCTACGGTATGGAGCAGGGATTGGATTTCACTTTATTCCGCCCCTTTAATTGGATCGGGTCCGGCCTCGATTCAATCAACACCCCTAAAGAAGGCAGTTCCCGGGTTATCACGCAATTCCTGGGGCAAATCGCCCGTGGCGAGCCGATTAAACTGGTCGATGGCGGTACGCAGCGACGTTCATTTACTTACATCGATGACGGCATTGACGCGCTGATCAAGATCATCGCCAATGCCGGGGGAGTGGCCAGCGGTCAGATCTATAATATTGGCAATCCGTGCAATAACTTGTCGGTACGCGAATTGGCGGTGCGGATGCTGGAGTTAGCTGCGGAGTATCCAGAGTACCGTGACAAGGCAGTCAAAGTACAACTGATTGAAACCACGGCGAATGACTACTATGGCCAAGGCTATCAGGATGTGCAGCAACGGGTGCCGAAGATTGCCAACACCTGTGCCGATTTGGATTGGCAGCCGAAGGTAACCATGGATGCGGCGTTGCGAAAGATCTTCGAGGCTTATCGCACCCATGTGGCTGATGCGGGCTATCTGGTTGATTGAGCGATGACTGCGCCCTTGCTGGCTCTCAAAGTGGATGTTGATACCTTGCGCGGGACACTGGAAGGAGTACCGCGATTGGTGGATCTGTTCCGGCGCCGCCAGACCGATGCAACCTTTCTGTTTAGTCTTGGCCCGGATCATACCGGTTGGGCGATCCGGCGAGTGTTTCGCCGGGGGTTTCTTGGCAAGGTGAAACGCACCTCGGTGCTTGAACACTACGGCCTGAAAACGCTGCTCTATGGGACGCTGTTGCCAGGACCGGATATCGGTCGGCGAGCAGGCGAAGTGATGCGCTCGGTCCGTGATGCTGGTTTTGAGACCGGCATCCATTGTTGGGATCACGTCCTTTGGCAGGATCATGCCGCCGACGCGGACTGGAAATGGACCATCGGCGAGATGCGTAAGGCGGTCGAGCGCTATACGGAAATTTTTGGCGTGGCAGCGGCCGTACATGGGGCAGCGGGCTGGCAAATGAACCGTCATGCATTGTGGCTGACCGGGGAGCTGGGGTTTGCCTGGTGCTCCGATAGCCGGGGAACCCATCCATTCTTGCCGGTGGTGGACGGCAAAACCATTGCCTGTCCTCAGTTGCCCACCACGTTGCCAACATTGGATGAGTTGATTGGCGTCGATGGAATCATGCCGGGCAATGTGGCTAACCACTTATTGGAGATGACACAGACCGCACCGGATGCTGGTCATGTCTTCACTCTGCACGCCGAGCTGGAAGGTTTGAAATTCCTGCCGGTTCTTGACGGCCTGTTGGCTGGTTGGCGGAAGCAGGGCTATCGGCTTGGGGCATTACGGGCGCTAGCTGGCGAGATGACCCTGGATGCCTTGCCACGTCATACGATCATGGAGGGAACCATCCCTGGGCGGAGTGGAGCACTTCTTATGCAAGGACCCTTATCCTCAAGCTGATGAAAAGTCATAGGGTACGCAATGCGTACCCTGCTTATCTCACTATAACTGCCCGCGTTTATTCACGATCAAGGGCTGGACTGCTAAAGCTGCGCTTGCAAGTAGTTGGGTAAACCTAAATGGCCGATTAGCCCCAACTGGGTTTCCAGCCATTGGATATGTTCTTCCTCGCTAGCTAGGATGGCGGTCAACAAGTCGCGGGTGACATAGTCACTGCAGCTTTCGCAATAACCAATTGCTTCCCGGTACAGAGGGTGGGCTTGGTGTTCCAGCTTAAGATCGCCACGAAAAATCTCCTCGATATTCTCGCCAACATACAGCTTGCCAAGGTCCTGAAGATTGGGCAGACCCTCCAGATCTAGAATTCGCTTCACCAATTGGTCAGCATGCTTCATCTCGTCGATGGATTCATCATATTCATGCTTGCCGAGTTTCGCGAAACCCCAACTGTCGAGTATGCGAGCGTGGAGAAAATACTGATTGATCGCACTCAGTTCGTTCTTGAGCGATTTGTTCAGATACTCGATGACTTTGGCGTCGCCTTTCATTTTAGAACGCTCTCCCTGGGTATTTCTGGGTGTTTATAAATCAATAGCGAACCAAGCTCGCTCTGGAGCAGGTTCGATAGATTTATGTGGCAGTGGAACGGCTTCCATGACGGTCGGCGGTGCGCTATTAGCCGTAGAAGCTGGTGATGGCGTGGCCAGATGTCTTTCGAGAAACTCGCGGATGCTGTCTGTGCATTTACCGCATTCGACGCCAATTCCAAAGCGGATATTCAGATCACCGATGGTGCGGGCGCCCAGTTCGACAGCCTCTCGAATTTGTTGATCAGAGACCGACTTGCAGATACATAAATACATGATGGCAACCTCCTGGTCGAAGCCGTTGGAATGGACTTGTTCATACCTCCCACTCCAATCCTCCCCTATCGGGGAAAGAGGTATGCACTCAGTTTCAATGGGATCGCACTACTTCAAAGACTGTCCGCACACTGTTTGGTTGCGGGAGCATGACTCTTCAGTTCTTTATCGGGCAGACGCGCTGAACTCATTGCCCTCGTAAAATTCCGTAGTGCTATAA
>DDST01000162.1 GCA_002343485.1 Proteobacteria bacterium UBA2383 | reverse complement strand
TGCTGGTGCGCAAGGATCAGGTGCTGCGTCCTTTCGACGCCATGCTGAGAGAACAACTGATGGAGCGGTTGCGCGAGGACGGCATTACTGTGCTGACGCAGACGCAAGTGCGGGCAGTGGCGCGGTTGGCGAAGGGGGTGCTCAGCGTGCATTGCGAGGGTCAAGCCAGCGTCCTGCATGCCGATGCGCTGATTTGGGCCATCGGTCGCGAACCAAACACCGATACGCTCAATCTGGCCGCCGCCGGGGTAGCGGTTCAGCCCAATGGCATCATTCCTACTGATCCTTACCAGAACACCAACATTCCTGGCATCTACGCGATTGGCGATGTGACGGAGCGGTTTCATCTGACCCCGGTCGCGATCGCCGCCGGCCGCCGGCTGGCTGACCGGTTATTCGGCGGGCAACCGGAACGGCGCTTGCCCTACGAAAATATCCCGACAGTGATATTTACGCATCCACCCATCGGCACGGTCGGCTTGACCGAGGAAGAAGCCCGGTGCCAATACGGCGACGCGGTAAAGATTTATCAGACCCGGTTCCGCCCCATGTACCATGCTTTCACCACGCGCCAGCCGCCGATGATCATGAAACTGGTATGCGCCGGTCCGGAGGAGAAGATCGTCGGTGGCCATATCATCGGCGAGAGTGCGGATGAGATGCTGCAAGGCTTTGCGGTGGCGATCCGCATGGGTGCGACCAAGCGCGATTTCGACGACACCGTTGCCATTCATCCTACCAGTGCTGAGGAATTGGTAACGATGCGCTGAGCGGTTAAAACCGCATGGTCAACGACAAACCGGTAAAATCGGCGACTCCCTACTATTCACTCACCATTCAATACTGCGAACCGTCATGTCCATCCGTCCTTTTGAGCAACACACTCCCCATATCCATCCCACTGCCTATGTAGATACCGCCGCTCTGGTCATCGGCGATGTCGAAATTGGCCAGGACAGTTCAATCTGGCCCATGAGCGTCGTGCGCGGTGATATTCAGAGCATTCGCATTGGTGCCCGCACCAGCATTCAGGATGGCACCATCATCCATGTGACCCACGACAGCCGGTTCTGCCCAGGCGGCCAGCCAACTTTGATCGGGAATGATGTCACGGTCGGACACAAGGTGATTCTGCATGCCTGTACCATCGAGGACTTCTGTCTGATTGGCATGGGTGCGATTGTTATGGACAAGGCCGTGGTGCGATCACGAGTGACCATCGGCGCTGGCAGCGTCGTGCCGCCCGGCAAGGTGCTGGAAAGCGGCTTTCTCTATGTGGGCAGCCCTGTCAAACAAATCCGTCCATTAACCGAGCGTGAACTGGAATTTCTGGAATACTCAGCCCAGAACTACCAACGGTTGAAGGATCGCCATCGGGCAATGGCCGGATCGGCAGATGCGGCTAGCAATCCGGCTCCCATCAAACCTGAAGTGCCGCCAGCAACGCCCAAACCCCGAACCCGCCGATCAGCAACCCCGAAACACCGTTAATCCAGCGTAGTCTCTTTGAATTTAACCGTCCGCGCAGCAGGCCAACTCCGCCGGCCAGCAGGAGCCACCAGAGCAGCGAACCGGCGAATACCCCGGACACCAGCGTACCTGCCGCTAAAAAATCCTGGCCCTCAGCGGCCAGACCCAGGCCCGTGAAGATGCCCAGGAACGCAAGAATAGTCACCGGATTGGTCACTGTCAGCGCCAAGGTAGAGAGATAATCGCCTGCCAATCCACTGCGCGTGGGTCGCACCAAGGCTTGCCCGGCGGCCGGTGGTGTTTGCCACGTTTGCCAGCCCAGATAGAGTAAAAACAACCCGCCTACGATTTGTAACTCGATCTGCCAGGCGAGTAGCAGCCCGGACAACGATGCCAAGCCAAAGCCAGCAATACAACCATATAAGGCATCGGCGCTGGCCGCGCCCAATCCAGATAACACCCCTGACCAACGCCCGCGTACCAAAGTGCGCTGGATGCACAACAAGCCAATCGGCCCCACGGGCGCAGCGATGGCCAATCCGATCAGCATTCCCTTGAACCATAGCAGCATCGTCAACCTCACTTCACGCTTTCCGCGTTCCTGGTCTAACCAGGCTATACTTTACTTAAAACCACTGACCTGCCGTCTACTCCCTGAGCCATGAGTCCCTTCGCTATCATTCTTTTAGTCGCCGGTATCTTGTTAGTGCTGTATGTGATTGTCATCTATAACCGCCTGGTCAATCTCAAACACAGCGCTGGCATGGCCTGGTCCAACATCGATGTGTTACTCAAGCAACGTCATGATGAGTTGCCCAAACTGGTTGAGACCTGTAAACACTATATGCGCTATGAGCGCGACACGCTGGAGGCCGTGATGCGCGCCCGCCAGGCAGTGGCTGAGGCGCAGCAATACACGGACTTGCCCGCCCTGGGCCAGGCCGAGAGTCAACTCCGGCTGGGATTAGGCCGCCTGTTTGCCGTGGCGGAGGCCTACCCCGAATTGCGGGCCAGCGACAATTTCCGCCACTTGGAAACCCGCATCACCGGTTTGGAAAATGCGATCGCCGACCGCCGGGAGTTTTACAACGATAGCGTGAACATGAACAATGTGCGTATCGAGCAGTTCCCTGACGTGCTGATCGCCCGGATGTTCAACTTCGGGCCGTTGCGTCTGCTGGAATTCACGGAGCCGGAAAAGCAGGATGTGGATCTTGCCCAGTTGTTTCGTTGATTCCAACGGGGCGCGCCCATGCGCAATCCAGGTGTTAAAGGATTTCTGTTGTTTGGTGCGCTTTGGTTCGGCAGTTTTCTCCTGCTGCGGCAGGGAATGGATTCAGCGGAGGAGCGGCTCCTGTTTTCAGCGCTCGCCTTAGCGGCCGTCATTATCGCATCTTACGGGGCTTTGTATTTTGGGCGAAGGGCTTGGCGATTGGCGGATACGCCCATTGCCCGCATCCGTTCCGCGCCCCAAGGGTATGTCGAACTTTATGGCCGTGCCCAGTTAATGGAAGGGCCGCCGGTTCTGGCGCCGCTGAGTCATCTGCCCTGTGTCTGGTATTGCTATGAGATCGAGGAACGTTCCTCGAACGGCCGCTGGTGGCCGGTTGATTCGGGCGAAAGCGACAGTTTGTTCCTGCTGGATGACGGCACGGGGCGTTGCGTGATCAATCCTGACGGCGCTCACTTCGTCAAGACCCGCCGGGATGTCTGGTATGCCAGTGAAAGCGGCGTGCGCTCCCATGCACTGTGGGGCATCGGTGCCGCCTACCGCCATATCGAGCAACGTATTATGCCGGGTGAAGAATTACACGCGATCGGCGGGTTCCAGACCGTTGGCGGTCTGCGCGAAGCGCCGGATACGCACCGGGAGGTTGCGGAATTGCTGGAACGCTGGAAGCGTGACCCGCAACGAATGAACCTGTTTGACCGCCGCCGCAATGGCCGGATCGATCCGGATGAATGGGAAGCGGCGCGGCGGGCTGCCGAGAAACAGGTTCGACGGAAACAGGTGCAACAGGCGTTGGAACCGGAAGTCCATTTACTGGCTGACACCGGCGACCCAGCCCGGCCCTTTATTATCGCCGCTTTCCGTGAGGAAGACCGGCTGATCCGTTATTTTCAATGGCGCGCCGCCGGTTGTTTGTTGGCCGCCGTGCTGGCGGCCAGCTTGCTGCTCAAATGGCTTTAAAAGAAACCCAGGATTTCCAAACCATGATCAACCCGTTACTCACTGCTGCCGATCTGCCTTCCTATAAAGCCATCAAACCGGAACACATTGAACCGGCCATTGATGAACGGCTGGCTGCCAATCGCACGGACCTGGAACGGTTACTGGCCGCGAATACGGAGCCGACGTGGGAGAGTCTGATTGAATCGCTGGAGGATTTGGATGACCGGTTGAATAAAACCTGGTCGCCAGTCAATCACCTGCACGCCGTCCTGGATTCTGAAGCCTTGCGCGCCGCCTATAACGCTTGTCTGCCAAAACTCAGTGCTTACCACACTGAACGGGGTCAGCACGAGAAACTCTATCGCGCCTACCAGCACATCGCCGATAGCCCGGAATATGACCGGCTCGACGCGGCACAATGCAAGGTGATCGATGATGCTTTGCGTGACTTTAAATTATCGGGCATTGCGTTGCCGTCGGAGCAACGCGACCGCTATAAGGTCATCATGCAGGAATTGACGCAATTGAATGCTCAGTTTGCACAAAACGTGCTGGACGCGACGCAGGCATGGACCAAGCAGGTGAATGATGAGGCAGCACTGGCCGGGTTGCCGGATTCAGCGCGTGCTTCGGCCCGGCAGACGGCGCGGCAACGAGGGCTGGAGGGCTGGCTGCTGACCCTGGAGCTGCCCTCCTATCTGCCCGTGCTGAACTACGCGGATGACCGCGAGTTGCGGCGGGAAATGTATGCCGCCTACAGTACCCGCGCTTCCGATCAAGGACCAACGGCAGGACAGTGGGATAACGGACCAGTGATGGAGCGTATTCTGTCACTGCGCCATGAATTGGCCCAATTACTCGATTTCAATAATTACACCGAATATTCGCTAGCCACCAAGATGGCGGATACGCCCCACCAGGTTTTGGATTTTCTTTACGACCTGGCGCATCGCGTCCGTCCCCAAGCGCAACGGGAATTGGAGGAGCTACGGGAATTCGCCTATGCACAGTTTAGCGTGGACGCATTGGAAGCCTGGGACATTGGCTATTACTCGGAGAAGCTGCGCCAGCACCGTTATCAGTTGTCGCAAGAGGAACTGCGACCGTATTTTCCAGTCACTCGGGTTCTTCCTGGCTTGTTCGCGGTGGCGGAACGGTTGTTCGGCATCATCATCCGCCCGGTGGAAGGGGTCGAGGTCTGGCATCCCGACGTGCGGGTTTATGAAATGGTGGATGCCCAGGGTGATGTGCGCGGGCGGTTCTATCTGGATTTGTACGCCCGGCCTCACAAACGCGGCGGCGCGTGGATGGATGGTTGTCTGGCGCGACGGCGGATCGGCGATGCGATCCGCACTCCGGCAGCGTATCTGGTGTGCAACTTTACCGCGCCGGTGGGTGATGATCCCGCACTGCTGACCCACAGCGAAGTGCTGACGATGTTCCACGAATTCGGCCATGGCTTGCACCATCTGTTGACCACGGTCAACTATCTCCCGGTTGCTGGCATTCATGGCGTGGAATGGGATGCAGTGGAACTGCCGAGTCAATTTCTGGAGAACTGGTGCTGGTCGCGGGAGGCGCTGGATTTACTGGCCGGTCATTATCAAACGGGCGAGCCATTACCAGAGGCGCTGTATCAGCGGATGCGGGCGGCCAAGCACTTTCAAGCAGGCATATTTCTGGTTCGGCAACTGGAATTCAGCCTGTTCGATTTCCGGTTACACCGTGAATACGACCCGGAGCGCGGCGGGCGGGTATTGGAGATATTGGATGAGGTCCGGCAGCAGGTGGCGGTGATTATTCCACCGGCCTGGAACCGCTTTCCCAATGCCTTTACTCACATTTTTTCCGGTGGTTACGCGGCGGGCTATTACAGCTACAAATGGGCGGAGGTGCTGTCGGCGGATGCCTTCAGCGCCTTCGAAGAGAACGGGATTTTCGATGCAGCGACGGGGGCGCGTTTCCGGAAAAGTGTTCTGGAAGCGGGTGGCTCGCGGCCGGCGCTGGCCAGTTTTGTCGAATTCCGGGGGCGGGAGCCGCAAATTGAACCGTTGTTGCGGCTCAGCGGGATTACCGCCTGAAGTGGACAAGTGTCTTGTTTGCCGGCCATTTCGAATGCTTGGAAAACCTGAGCAAGATGGCCAGGCCAGGCCATCGCCAGCGTTTAGGTGATTTCCGAGAATCATCATGCTCGCGCTCCTGAATGGAGCGTAGCTATTCCCTCCTTTAGCAAAGGGTTGTGGGGGAATTTGAATCCCGTAGGTTGACCTCAGCCATCTGATTTCCTAACACCGGACGCACATCCGTTGCCCGCATTCCGGCACGGCGCGCGGCTTCCAGACCGGAATCCGCATCTTCGAACACCTGACAATAACGAGGGTCGACATCGATCTGTCGCGCGGCTTCCAAAAATAAATCCGGTGCTGGTTTAGGCGGTAGGCCATCATCCGCGGTCAAGGCCACTGGGAACAATTTCCACAGTCCTGCCGCCCGCAGCGCTCGCTCTACGTTGGCCCGGTTGCTGCCTGAAACTACCGCCATCGGCAAATGCCCGTGGTAGCGGCGCGCTAAAGCTGCCACAGGTTCGAGCGGCTGAGCCAGGTCAAGCCGGGCATAGGTCCGACGCTCCTTGTCCTCGGTAAACCGCTTGATATCAATAGTTTGATTAAACTCGGCGTTGTACAAGGCTACAATCCGATCCGTGGGTTTGCCGTTGTGCCGCAACAGGAACTCCAGGGGACATGATAAACCCCGCTCGGTAAAGGTTTCGCTCCAAGCCGCGTAATGCAAGGGCAGGGTATCAACCAGTGTCCCGTCACAGTCGAAAATCAAACCCCGAATCCAGGCCGGCACGGCCAAGCCCGGCGCCGGATCGTCAATAGCCATGCTCAGGCTCCCCCTGGGCGTGGTGGAGTGCGCAGCGGCGGCGCTGCTGGGGAGGAGGGCTCTTCTTCCTCTTCAGGCTCGGCAAGCGCCTCCAGCGATAATCCTGAACCGCCCGGTTTTTCGGCGCTCGGCGCCCCGTTGGACAGATTGATCCGTAAGCGCAGATTGTTGGCGGAATCGGCATTCTTGATGGCTTCCTCGAAACTGATCTTGCCTGCTTGATACAGCGCAAACAGCGCCTGATCAAACGTTTGCATGCCCATTCCGGCCGATTTCTCCATGATCTCCTTTAGGCCGGCGACCTCACCGCGCTTGATCAGCGTCTCCACCATCGGTGAATGCAGCAAGACCTCAATGGCCGCGACCCGCTTGCCATCCACTGTTGGAATCAGCCGTTGCGAGATAAACGCCCGCAGATTAGCGGACAGATCACTTTGCAATTGTGGCCGCCGTTCCTCGGGGAAGAAGTTGATGATGCGATCCAGCGCTTGGTTCGCACTATTGGCATGCAGAGTGGAAATCGCTAAATGGCCGGTTTCCGCAAACGCCAGTGCATGCTCCATGGTCTCGCGGTCGCGAATTTCCCCGATCAGAATCACATCGGGGGCCTGGCGCAAGGTGTTTTTCAGGGCGTCGGCATAACTCAGCGTATCCACGCCCACCTCGCGCTGGTTGACAATCGAGCGCTTATGCCGGTGTACGAATTCAATCGGGTCCTCGATAGTGATGATGTGTCCGCCGCTATGGGTATTGCGGTGATCGATCAATGCAGCCAGGGATGTGGATTTGCCAGAACCGGTGCCGCCGACGAACAGGATTAACCCGCGTTTCGACATAATCACTTCGGTCAACACCGGCGGCAAACCCAAATCTTTAACATTGGGCAGATCGGTCTTGATATTGCGAATCACCATCGATACTTCGCCGCGCTGCCTGAAGATGTTGACCCGGAACCGGCCAATGTCGGGTTCGCTGATGGCGAGATTCATCTCCAGCGTCTTCTCGAATTCCGCGATTTGCCCCGCATCCAGGATGGAATAGGCAATTTCCTTGACCCGGCCATACGCTAAGGGTTCTTTGTCCAGTGCCCGCAACACGCCCTGGAATTTGGCGCAAGGCGGCGCACCGGTGCTGAGATAAATATCGGACCCGTCACGGCGGGCAAGTAGCAGTAAATAATCCTTGAGTTCCATGCAATACCTTCTTTCGGTTAAGGATTTTATTACCAGGTGGCCTAGGGGCGAGGGGGAAGCTCAATGATGGCCGCATGACCGCCACGCCGGGGATCACCCGCACCTTCGCCGCCCGGCGCCACGGCGTGAACTCCGCCAAAGTAAACATCCTGGATCGCCCACCGGTTGAGCGGCCACCGTTTCGCCAGCGCCGCTAGCGCGGTGTCGCTGAAATCCGGTTCGATCTGCACCTGCTGGCCGTCCCAGTGCAGGCGCGGTGCCTCGACCGCCTGCTGGAGACGCATGCCAAAATCCACGTCGTTGCTAATTACTTGCAGCAAGGCCGTACGGATCCGCTTGCTGCCGCCGCTACCCAGTGCCAGCCGGACGTGGTTGTTTTCCAGCAGTAGCGACGGTGCCATCATTGACGCAACCCGCATGCCGGGCGGGCTGACATGGAAGCCTTCAGGATGCAGGTCGTCCTCACCCATCATATTATTGAGCATGATGCCGGTATTGGGGACAAAGTAGCCGGAGCCTTCGCCATTGGAGGTGGTCATGGTGGCAGCATTCCCTTCAGCGTCACAAATGCTGACATGAGTCGTGCCGCCGGAAACTTGGCGCACTCGCTCCAGACTTTCGGTCAAGCCGGGTTGACCCAGATCAGCAGGACTTAGATAACCTTCGGTGCGGCGGCGCTCGACTTCTTCCATCACAGCCACTAGCAGCGCCAGGTGGGCAGGCGAGCCAAAGGCCAGTCCGGTCATCTCGCGTGCTTCCAGCAGGCGCAACGACAAGGCGATCAAAGAACCGCCAAATGAGGGTGATGGATTGGTCAGCAGCCGGAAACCGCGATAGTCGACCGGTAGCGGTTCACGCTCGATGACCTGATAAGCAGCCAAGTCAGCGGTGGTTAATAATCCGTCACCCTCGCGCATATCCTGGTCAATATGCTGTGCCAATTCGCCCGCATAGAATGCTTGTTCGCCACCTATGGGCAGCGTCTCCAAAAAAGTGGCCAGGTCAGGGTTACGAAAGATGCTGCCTTCGCCTAAATAGCGTCCATCCGGTTGAAACAATGTCCGCCCCGCGCCGGTCAGGGTCATGACCGGCACCAGTAAATCCAGGAAATAAGCCTGCGCACGGTTGATCATGATCCCATCGCGTGCCAAGTTGATAGCCGGTGTCAGCACGTCGGTCAATGGTAGCCGGCCCAGCCGGCGGTGAATGTGCAGATAACCTCGTAATATGCCTGGCACTGCTACCGATCCCAAACCAACGTTAAAGATTTGCTCGCTGCTGGGGAAACGAACGGTGATGGGCAGGAAATGCGGTTGCAACTCACTGGCGCGTAGGCCCTGCCCCGGTGTGTTGACAAAGAAATCGAACAGCACTGCCCGTCCTTGCGCCATGCGTGCCAGCAGGAACCCGCCGCCCCCCAGGCTGGTGAGCGCCGGTTCGGCCACTGCGCTGGCAAAACCGGCGGCTACGACGGCATCGAAAGCATTGCCGCCGGCTTGCAGAATGGTGCAAGCGGCTTCTGTCACCTGTGGGTGACCGCTGGCGACGCTGCATTTAGGAGATGAGGAAAGGGATTGGATCATGGTGGCGCCGCTTCAGCCGCGATGGGCCGGTCGTCGATGATGAGGGTTCCGGCTACGCCCGCGTGGTTCGCCGCCGGATAGGGGAGGGCGGTGGCGCTCCAATCGCTTAGGCGGTTTATACTCCAGCAGCAGCTCTTCGGTAATCGGCAATACCGGAATCTTCTGACCGATGAAATCTTCGATCTCGGGTAGCGAATACACGTATTCCTCGCAGGCAAAGCTGATGGCATCGCCGCTGGCGCCAATGCGGGCGGTGCGGCCAATGCGGTGGACGTAATCCTCCCGGTCCTGCGGTAGATCAAAATTGATGACGTGGGTCACGTCTGAAATGTGCAGGCCCCGCGCCGCTACGTCGGTCGCCACTAGAATCGGCAATTCGCCGCGCTGGAAGGCTTGTAGCAACTGAAGGCGCTTGTTCTGTGGAATATCGCCCGACAACACGCCGGCATCGTAGCCATTACCCAACAGATAGCCGGTCACCCGGTCTGCTGTCCGCTTGGTGTTGACAAAGATCATGGTGCGTTTTGGATCTTGCTGGCGCATGATTCCCAGCAACAACGGGATCTTATCGTGAGCAGACACATGGTAAAGCGCTTGGCGCACCTTCTCGGCGGTGATATGCTCGGACTCGATCCGAACCACTTGGGGATCATTCATATGCTCATAAGCCAACTCCATGACCCGGTTGCTCAAAGTAGCTGAGAACAGCATGTTCATGCGCTGGTCAGGGGATGGCATCTTGCGCAGCAGATAACGGATATCGGTGATGAAACCTAGGTCGAACATGCGGTCGGCCTCATCCAGGATCACAATTTCAATGTGATTGAGCTTATAAACCCCCTGTTTGTAATAGTCGATGAGCCGTCCGGGGGTGCCAATGAGCACGTCGACGCCCGCTTCCAGTTGGCGGCGCTGACTGTCATAACCTGTTCCGCCATAGACAGCAGCGAATTTGAGGCCTGTGTAGCGGCCCAGTAGTTCAGCATCCCGGTGAATCTGCACCGCCAGTTCTCGCGTTGGCGCGATCACGATGGCCCAGGGACCGGTGGCGTTCTCGGCGACGGGCGTTTCCATCAGGTGATGCAGGGCGGCTAACACATACGCCGCCGTCTTGCCGGTGCCAGTCTGTGCTTGGCCGGCGATATCTTGACCTTTGAGCGCCAGCGGCAGTGTGGCAGCCTGAATCGGCGTACAATAAACAAAGCCAGCGTCTTCCAGGCTTTCCAGTAATGAGTCGGTCAGGCTCAGCGAGGAAAACGGGACATGAGTGAGATGATCTTTTTGCATGATTGTGCGACTATCCCGAGTAAGCAGGGTGAGGGGGTTGGCACGAGCGCCTATCCAGGTGTAAAAAGGAATGAAAGATTTGTGCCCCGGTGGAGTATTTTGCCACAATATGTCTTGTTGAACGCCGTGCGCTGCTGATTTTCGCCGGACGCGTCCCGGTGGCGGTTCCTTCAAGTATGCCTGACAGTTGCGTACCCTACCTGTTTCCAGTCTGTTCCGCCGCCTTGTTCCTACTTTTTGAATCGGAGAGCTATCCTATGAGCGAACACATCGTGCATGTTACCGACGACACTTTTGAGGCTGAGGTTCTTAAGGCTGAGCAACCAGTCCTGGTCGATTATTGGGCGGAATGGTGTGGCCCTTGCCGAATGATTGCGCCCATCCTGGATGAAATTGCCACGGAATACGGTGATCGTGTCAAGATTTGTAAACTGAATGTGGACGAGAACCAGAACACTCCACCCAAGTATGGCATCCGTGGTATTCCCACTCTGATGCTATTCCGTGGCGGTAATGTCGAGGCGCAAAAGGTCGGTGCGCAATCTAAGTCACAATTGACTGCTTTCCTTGACAGCAATCTGCGCTGAGATGCGCGGTCCGGCGTCGGCCCCAGGCTAGACGCCGTTTCGCAACCGTGTTAGCTTTTGCCTGCTATATCGCAGCGCTTTTATTGCCTCAGCTCTCGTTCCTTGTGATACCTGGCCGTCCCCGGCCTATTTCCCGACCCCCCTCCCCGCGGACGCGCCCTCTCAGCGCCCATCTGCTTCGAGCAAGCCTCCATGAATCTGACCGAACTTAAAAAGAAATCCGCCGCCGACCTGATCGCCATCGCGCAAGAACTGAAGCTCGAAGGTACGGCGCGGTCCCGAAAACAAGATGTAATTTTTGCCATTCTCAAATCGTTGGCTAAGAACGGTGAGGATATCTACGGCGATGGGGTGCTGGAAATTCTTCAGGACGGCTTTGGGTTTCTGCGCTCCGCCGACAGCTCTTATCTGGCCGGTCCTGACGATATTTATGTTTCGCCCAGTCAGATCCGCCGCTTTAACTTGCGCACCGGTGACACGGTGAGCGGCAAGATCCGCCCGCCTAAGGAGGGTGAGCGCTATTTTGCGTTGTTGAAGGTCAGCGACATCAACTTCGAGCCGCCGGAAGCCTCCAAGAATAAAGTGCTGTTTGAGAACCTGACGCCGCTGCACGCCACCGAGCGCATGCAGTTAGAGCGTGGCAACGGCAGCACCGAGGACATTACCGCACGGGTGATCGATCTGATTGCCCCGATCGGCAAGGGCCAGCGCGGCTTGATCGTCTCACCGCCTAAGGCAGGCAAGACCATGATGTTGCAGAACATTGCCCAGAGCATCGCCGCCAACCATCCCGAGNNACCGAGATGCAGCGCTCGGTGCGGGGCGAGGTGGTATCTAGCACCTTTGATGAACCGGCAACCCGCCATGTCCAAGTGGCGGAAATGGTATCGGACAAGGCCAAGCGGCTGGTAGAGCATAAGCGTGATGTGGTGATCCTGCTGGATTCGATTACCCGGCTGGCGCGGGCCTACAATACGGTGGTGCCGTCCTCTGGCAAGGTGCTGACCGGTGGCGTGGACGCGAACGCGCTGCAGAAGCCGAAGCGCTTCTTCGGCGCGGCGCGGAATATTGAGGAAGGCGGCTCACTCACTATTCTCGCCACAACCCTGATTGATACCGGCTCACGCATGGATGATGTGATCTACGAGGAATTCAAAGGTACCGGCAACATGGAGATTCATCTCGACCGGCGGATTTCCGAGAAGCGGGTATTCCCAGCCATCGATATCAATCGTTCTGGTACTCGCCGCGAGGAATTACTCACCGATCAAGACGATCTGCAGAAGATGTGGATTCTGCGCAAACTGCTGCATCCGATGGATGAGTTGCAAGCCATGGAATTTCTACTGGAGCGATTGAAGAATACTAAGACCAATAAGGATTTTTTCGAGTCGATGAAACGCTGAGTAACAGGAGCGAACCTATGAATGCGGTTGTCGAACCCCGCCGCCACCGGATCACGGTAGCGGAATATCATCAAATGGGCGAGGCTGGCATTTTTGACGAGGACGCCCGGATCGAATTGCTGGAAGGAGAATTGTTCGATATGGCGCCGATCGGCAGTAAACACGCCAATACAGTGGCCCGGCTGGTGCATTTGTTTTATGCCGCCAAGGACAGTGCTGTGGTGTGGGTGCAAAACCCCATCGCTTTGGCGGATTCAGAGCCGGAGCCGGATCTGGCCCTGCTCAAACCGGGGAACTACTGGGACCAGTTGCCGGCTGCTAACCAGGTGCTGCTGCTAGTTGAAGTCGCGGACAGCTCCGCGCGGCATGATCGGGAGAAGAAGATTCCGGTCTATGGCCGCTGCGGGATTCTCGAAACCTGGCTGGTGGATGTGAACGCCCGGCAGGTGGAAATTTATCGGGAGCCAAGTCCAACAACTGGTTATCGTGCGGTGTTGATGCGCGGGGAGCAGGATCGCGCCGTGCCGCTGGCCTTGCCGGAGCTGGAGATCGCGCTGGGGGAGATTTGGCGATAAAACATCATCTTATTGCCACCTTAAGACGAGTCGCCCCTGCCAGTTTGCCACGCTCTTGAAGACCGCGACTCCGCTGGCGCTGGCGGCGCTTTCAACCAGGGGCGCTGACCTATTTTCCATCCGCAACGAGGCGCGGGCCAACGGTGGTAAGCCGATCACGCGCACGGCGCGCGTTGTGCTAGGTATTGTCAGCCGCAATTCATCGCTGATGGGTGTATCCATGAATACGGTTGCGGACGCATCGGTGACCACGCCGTTCCCCGCTTGATCCAGCGCCAACCGCGCGGCTCTGGCTGAGCGTGGCGCACTAAGAGCCGGGGTCAACACCACCAGGAACGTATCGTCCTGACGCAAGCCGCCCGGTTGAATCTCTAGCCGCCATAAGCCGATATCGAACCAGGGCTTTACACTGGAGCCTTCGGCGAAATTAATCCCATCTAACTCCGTTTCATCGCCATCGGCTTCCACGTAATACTGATAATCCCGGCCGCCGACCAGGCGCATAACCGCATCTTCCGGCAGGATGCGCTGCACTGTCAGCCAACCTCGTCCGTTTCGCACTTCGGCGAAATCACTGGCACTTTCTAGAATGCCGTTATCGGGCTGACCTTTGAGGGTTCGTAGGTCAGTCACTTCAGGCCGCTCGACCGTATGCAGCAGCCATTTTTTGACAAAGCCGGTTTGGACGGTCCGCACCCGATCACGGATCAACAGCCGATCTTCGTTGGCCAGGTACAATAACTGACGTTGAACTCGCTTGACTTTTCCGCCCCACCCGCCTTCATCGTGATCCGGGTTATTGTAGGCAGCGGTCAAATCAGCGGCGATGTAGGTGTAATCGCCTTCCCGATGTTCGAAGCGCTCTAGCTGACCGCCTTCCAGATACAGCCCTTTGTTACGATTCTCTAGCCAATCCTGGATGCTGCTGATGGCGCTGCCCGTCGGAATGATGATGCGTGGCCCGCCATCGGAGACGCTTTCGTTGAAAAAGCGGTTGGGATGGACTTTTTCGCCGGGACGCAGAATCAGCAGCGTGTTCTTGGCGACGCCGCGGATAGCATAGTTGAGGCGATTCTGCCCAAAGAAATCACCGTAGGGGCTGCTATTGATCGCCAGCGGCGCGCCTTTGAACAGGCTGAAATGTCCCGCGTCGTAGTGACCGTGATGGGTGAAAGTATCGCCGGCGCGGAAGCTGATGAAGGTGGCGTCCGGTGACCAGCCGGAGCGGATATAGGCGAGATTGAAGCTGTCTTGGCCGAACAGTTCGGCGCTGGGCAATAAATCGTTGAATCCCGCCAGAGCGCCGCCGCCAACCGGTGTGACCGTGGGATCGTTGAACAGATTGAATCCCCAGCGGTAATCCCGGTAATAGCTCTCGGCACCGTGCAAGCGCTCCAAGTAAAGTGAATAGCCGGCCAGCACCGGATCGCGGGTAGCTTGGGTAATTAGGTCGATGACTCGGCGGGTTTCGTCCTTCAAATCCACCCGGGAACCTTCGTCGCCCAGCCCTTCGATGCGCTGATCGGGACGGGTCGCGTAAATCGTCCAATAACCCACCCGGCGCAACGCCTTGCGGACTAGATCCGCTTGGCGGCTGTTCTCCAGGCCATTCAAATAGGCGGAACCCGCCAGGGCGATCAAGAAGGCCCGTTCTTGAATCCAGTAGTTGTAGCCTTCTGGCCAGCCTTCGGTGAGGGCCAGCGCATGAACGGTTTCCAGGAAATGTCCCTGAGCACGGGCGATGAGTTGCTGGCGTTCGGTGGAATTGCCGGGATCCAGGACGACGGCGCATAGCCAGGTGGTTGCCGCCAATGAACTGCGGCCATGCCAGAGTGAAACGGAAGTCTCGTCGAGAAACCGAAGTGCTTCCCGCAGGGCGGCCTCGATGCGTATCTCAAGTTGCACTCGATCTGCCGCCGGCAGATCAGGATAAAGACTCAGGAAATCGTAAACGAAGGCCAGCATCCAGCTATTACCGCCATAATCGTTCATGGTTGGGGCGTTGATCTGGAATGCTTTCGCAGCCTTCAACAGATGCTCGGCCTGTGTTGCTTCGCCGTAGGTCAGCCAGCAAGCGGTCGTTCCTAAGATGCCTCCAGCATTGCAGGTCGACAGGTCGGCAATGCCTCGTTGCTTGTACAGCGCGGTGCGTTCGGTCATGAGCGGCGGCGCACCTCGGCCCGACCATTGAGCCAGCTCAGGTAACAAAATCCGGGGATGAGCGGCGCGCAAGCGGCCATCCAGGGTGAAGTCCGTGAAGCGTGCTGGCGGGGCGATCCATTCCACGACCGTGGGAGATGCGATGCCGCCTTTCTGGGCGGCCTTGACCAGTAGTTGCCGGATGGTCAGTTGCGACTGGGAAAGGCCATACAGAATCGCGCCAGCCAGCGCGACATGCGCCAGCAGCCCCACGCCGATCAGATAACTCTTGAGGAATTTGCCCAGGATTCGCAGGATTCGCACCGTAGGATCACCACTGGTTGTTGGGTAGGGTTACTGCATCAGTCAAATCCAGATGTGCCCCGTTCCCTAAGGCAGAGGTCGACTGATTGGCGAATCGTTAAGGGGTTCATAATATCCGCATCGTTGGCCTTGTCGCTAGAGGCGAAGATACGATCATCATCGCGTGTTGAACGGCTTTCATGTGATCGGTGTTCTGCGTAAACTTAACGCGCCCCATTATCCTGTTTGATCCTTGATGAATTCTCTCGATGATTAAACCTTTTTTTCTAGATACGCCTGATGGCCGGTTATTCGCGGTCCATCATCGTCCAGCGGAGCAACAACCGGTTCGAGGTCATATCCTGTGCATACCACCTTTTTATGAAGAGATGAACCGTTGCCGCAGCATCATCACGCTGCAATCCCAGTCTTTCGCTCGGATTGGTATTGGCACGTTGTTGATTGATTTACATGGAACGGGCGATAGCGCGGGCGAGCACCAAGATGCGCAGTGGTCCATTTGGTTGCGCGATATCCGTATTGGCGCGGCATGGCTGGCCGACCAGCCCGGCGGATGTTTGGCGCTGTGGGGAATTCGGCTTGGGGTCATGCTGGCTGCGGAGTCTCTATGCACCGCGGCGGCGCCTGGAGCCGCATTGCTGGCTTGGCAGCCTGTGGCAGAGGGTCAATCCCATTTTACCCAGTTCCTACGCATTCGCCTTGCAGCGCAGATGGATCGTCCGCATTTGCCTAAAGACACGACGGCTTCGTTGCGCGGACAGTTGGCGGCGGGCCAGCCGGTGGAAGTTGCGGGTTATGCCATCCATCCAGAGCTGGCAATGGCCCTGGATGCTGCCCGGCTTCGTGATCGGGTACCTCCCTCGGATACCCGGGTCTTGTGGATCGAACAGGCGGGATCGAGCGCGCCCAACCTTTCGCTGGCTAGTCAAAAAGTGGTGGATGCTTGGTGCGACGCGGGATTGAGCCTGGAGACTCGATTGTTTGAAGGAATGGCCTTTTGGCAACAGCATGAAGGAATGGTTGCTCCTCATCTTATTGCCACGACGACGGAAGGAATCCGTGATATCTGGGTGAACAGGGCATGAATGAAATTGCGCTATGTTTCGAGTGCCAGGGTGACCCCTTGGTGGGTATTCTCCATCGTCCCGAGCAGGCCAAACGGCGTGGTGTGCTGATGGTGGTTGGCGGCCCGCAGTACCGGGTCGGCGGACATCGTCAATTGACGCTCTGGGCGCGTCGTCTGGCGGCGGATGGTTATCCCGTGCTGCGTTTTGATTATCGTGGGATGGGCGACAGTTATGGAGAATTTCGCGGTTTTGAGTGGATCGATGAGGATATCAACGCTGCGCTCACCTGTTTTGTTTCGGAAATCCCCGAATTGGAAGAGGTGGTTCTCTGGGGCGGATGTGATGCCGTTTCGGCCATTCTGTTCTATGCTTACCGTGATCCGCGTGTTCGCGGACTGGTGTTGCAAAATCCCTGGGCGCGCACCGAGGCGGGGGAAGCCAAGGCGGTGTTGCGACACTATTATCTCCAACGCTTCATGCAACCGAGTTTCTGGCTGAAAGTGGTTCGCTTGCGTTTTAATCCGCTGGATTCCCTGCGTTCGGCCTGGGCGCTGGTCAAACGGGCGCGTCGCGACCAGGAGGAGGCTGAAACCGCGCCTGCCGATCATAGGAATCTGGACGTTGCCCTGTCGCCGGATCTGCCGTTGCCAGACCGTCTGCTAGCAGGCTTCAGCCGTTTTCGTGGTCCAGTGTTGCTGGTCATGAGCGGGCGTGATCTGGTGGCCCGCGAGTTTGATGATTTGGTGCGCCATCATCCCGATTGGCAACGGCAATTGCCGCTTAAACCGGTGACCTGGCGTGATCTGGCTGAGGCCGACCATACCTTTTCGACGGCCGCCTGGCGCAATCAGGTGGTCGATTGGGCGCTGGACTGGTTAAATGATTGGTAGTCCAGGCTTGGCCCAAGCAAAACAGTCTCCGGAATTCCCGGGGCGATTCATTTGGCAAAAGTAATTTATGATGATGAAGCGCGTCTTGATGATCGCATACCACTTTCCGCCGTTAGCAGGAAGCAGCGGTATTCAGCGCACCTTGCGGTTTGTGCAGCATTTGCCGACCTTTGGTTGGGAACCCATCGTGCTGACGGCGCATCCTCGCGCTTATGAGCGCACGAGTGAGGACCTGCTACCGGAGGTGCCGACAAATGTAGTGGTGGAACGCGCTTTTGCGCTGGATGCGGCTCGTCATTTGAGCCTGGGTGGCCGTTATCCAGGGTTTCTGGCGAGGCCGGATCGCTGGATGTCCTGGCGCTGGGGAGCGGTAGCAGCGGGTTTGCGGTTGATTAAACGCTATCGGCCCACGGTATTATGGTCGACGTATCCGATTGCGACCGCGCATCAGATTGGGGCGATGTTGCAGCAGCGCTCAGGGCTGTCTTGGGTGGCGGATTTCCGGGATCCGATGGCCCAAGAGGGTTATCCAGAAAATCCACATGTTTGGCGGTCGTTTAAGGCGATTGAGGAAACGGTGCTGCAGAACGCCGCCTATTGTGTGTTTACCTCGCCGGGGGCGATGCGTGATTATCGTGACCGTTATCAGAATTTGCCGCCCGAGCGGTTTGCGTTGATTGAGAATGGTTATGATGAAGAGAGCTTTGCTGGTCTGGATGCCAGCGCAGCAATGCTGGGATCGCTGCATCCGGGCAAGGTTACGCTATTGCACAGTGGCATTATTTATCCCAGCGAGCGTGACCCGAAAGCATTGTTTGCGGCACTGCAAGAGTTGTTACGGTCGGGACGGTTGAACCGGGAACGGCTGACGCTGCGGTTGCGGGCGGCAGGGCATGAAGAATGGTTGCATGGCTTAGCGGCGGAGTATGGTATTGCTGATGTAATCGAATTAGCGCCACCCCTGCCATACCGGGAGGCGCTGGAGGAGATGCAGCGGGCGGATGGTTTGCTAGTGTTGCAGGCAGCGAATTGCAATGCGCAGATTCCGGCTAAACTGTACGAGTATCTACGGACGGGTCGACCAATTCTGGGTTTAACCGATCCAGCGGGGGATACGGCAGAAGTCTTGCGGCGGTCGGGGGTGGCGCATATCGCGCCACTGGATGATCCAACGGCGATTGCGGTTATGCTGGCTGATCTTTTGCAGGAACAAACCGTAGCCGCGCCTAACCGGAATAGGGCGTTTCTTCATTCGCGCCAGCAAGGCGCAGCCAACCTGGCGTGTGTGTTGAACGAAGTACGGGTTCCACGCAACGATGCGCGGCATACCGCTATGCCATCACTCAGTTTGTCATGACCACGCAGTTGGTTCGATCTTTCGATGAATTACCGGTTGGAACAGCACAGACTGCAGATCCTTCGTTTGATGTCCACTGTACCGTGGACTGGTTTCGACTGTTATCAACGACCGCATTGCAACCCGCCGCCGCCTTGCGCATTTACCGGATCGCGTCGTCGGATGATCAACCCGGCTTGTGCATACCCTGTCTGGCGATCTGTCAGCGACGCTATTTGACGGCGTTATCCAATTTCTATACGCCGTTGTTCGGTCCGGTGAACAACGCTGGAGCTACTCCTGATCATCTGGATTCCTGGGCGCGGGCGATCACGGCTGAGGGTTGGGCGGTGCTTGATCTGCGGCCGCTGGATCGTGATGCAGAGTTTTTCCATCGGACGCTGGCTACCTTGCGCAAGACAGGTTGGTGGGCTGATCATTATTTCTGTTTCGGTAACTGGTTTCTGAAAGTGAATGGGCGCGGGTTTGCCGACTATTGGGCGGATCGCTCTTCGCGAATGCGTAATACGATCCTGCGCGCACGGCGGCGTTTGGCGAAAATGCCAGGGTTTCAACTGGAAATTGCGCAAACACCGGGTCCAGCGCTGGAGATGGCAATCACCGATTATCAAACGGTGTATGCACGCAGTTGGAAAAAGCCTGAACCTTTTCCAGATTTCATTCCGGGGCTGTGCCGACGAGCAGCGGACCGGGGTTGGTTGCGACTGGGGGTGATTCGCCTTGAATCAGGACCAATAGCGGCGCAGCTCTGGTTATGCGCCGGGCAAACGGCGTCGATTGTCAAGCTGGCCCATGACGAGGCGCGGGCGAAACTGGGCGCGGGGTCGGTGTTGACGGCGGCGCTGATGGAGCAGGTGCTGGATGTGGATCGGGTGCAGGTGGTGGACTATTTAATCGGCGATGATGCCTATAAGCGCGAATGGATGTCGCACCGGCGCGAGCGGCGGGGCATTATTGCCTTTAATCCGCGAACGCTGGGCGGGATTGCCGGCGCGCTGCAGCATTTTGGCGGGAGAATATGGCGTCGGTTGAGACCGCTACCTCGCATCTAAACAACTTCTAAACCTGCCGAGCGGCCACTTGCCCACTGAACCCTCAACCCTTCATCCCTTTCACGGCGCATTGTGGACACTGGCCTTGCGCTGGTCGGATCGGCTGATTGGCTTTGTTAGTACGCTGATTCTGGCGCGGTTGCTGTTGCCGGATGATTTTGGCGTTTATGCACTGGCCAGCATCATGGTCGGGCTGGCCGATGTGTTGTTGGACCTTGGGGTGCATATTGCGCTGATCCAGGACCGCGACGCGCAACGCGAGGACTATGATACCGCCTGGACCTTACGCGTTCTGCAATCGGCGCTGGCGGCAACGCTGTTGGTGGCGCTGGCCGAACCGCTGGCCGGATTATTGGGCGAACCCCGCTTAGGTGCGTTGTTGCCGTGGCTGGCGCTGGCGTTGCTGTTGGGCAGTCTGGAAAATATCGGGGTCGTCGATTTTCAGAAACAGCAGCGTTTTGACCGGGATTTCCGGTTCTTTTTCAGTAAACGACTGGTCGGGTTCGTCCTGACTATCACCCTGGCGCTGATGTTGCGTTCGTACTGGGCTTTGGCAGCAGGGACGCTAGGGCAACGGCTGGCAGGGGTCGTGCTGAGTTATGTGTTGCATTCCTATCGGCCGCGTTTGAGCTGGCGTCGCGCCCATAAAATCTGGATATTTTCCCGCTGGATTTTGTTGCAAAATGTAGGAGTTTATTTGGAACAGCGCCTGGACAAAATTTTGGTCGGCAAACGCGAGCCGACGGCGCTGGTCGGCGCTTACGCCGTGGCCGATGAGATTGCGGCGATGCCGGGAACTGAGTTGTTGGCGCCGTTAAACCGGACTTTATTACCCGCCTTGGCGGCGCGGATGCACGAACCGGCGCAGGTTCGCGAAATGTATCTGCTGGCCTTGTCCATGCAGTGTTTGCTCGGCTTCCCCGCTTCGGTCGGATTGGCGATGGTTGCGGATCGGGTGGTGGCAATCTTGCTGGGGCCGAACTGGACAGCAGCGATTGCCTTGCTGGAATGGCTGGCGTTGGGTGGCGTAGTAGCGGCCATGACGGCTAGCGGCCGTTATCTGTTGCTGGCGGCAGGTCGTAGTCGGGCGCTGGCGGCGATCTCGTGGCTACAGATTGCTGTATTTCTGGCAGTGGCTATACTTGGTTTTGCCCATCTAACAGCGACCGGCATTGCCGCGTTACGAGTGGTGGCGGGGGCGCTGGCCGGGATCGTGATTCTGGTTTTGTTGTTCAAACGATTTCCACTGCTAAGCATCGGCGATTTAATGCGTAATATGTTGCGCCCGGCGCTGGCAACGGCAGTGATGGCGCTGGGGTTGACCGGTTTGGAGGCGTTGATCGCTGAAAGGACAGGGTTGATGATGCTAAGTACGCTGGTAGTGGGTGGCGTCATGCTCTATGTCAGCGCGGCACTGGGCTTGTGGATTATCGCCGGGCGCCCGGATGGCGCAGAGCGGATAATTTTAAGTTCTAAATTTTCTGACAGGCGATGCATTACGCGATTGATTGGAAAGGTGTGAGTTGGCTGAGGGGAAGAAATACGTTTGTGAATCCGGATGAGCAGATGAGGAAAGCGGTGTGCGCCTTGCCATTGTCTTGCTCACTGTGATCCCGACATTCCGGGTCATGGCCGTTCACTGGAGCGGTACGCGGTGCGTACCCTATATCGGCAGCGCAGATACCGATTATTCAAGCGTAGGGTACGCACCGCGTACCTTGAAATGCAGGCTAAACACGTTGCCAGACTACAGCTTGGTGTGCTGATCTTGGCCCATAAACCCAAGTGGATTTATGAAAGCAATCGCATGATTCTGTCCCTCCGCGACCGCCTAAAGCACCTTGTCGTCAAGCATCTCCTGAATTACGACGACCCCGCACTGCTCGGCCAATTGCGCCGCTGGGGGGTGCGGGAAGGCGATACCCTGATCGTGCATTCCTCGTGGAAGCCATTTAATGGTTTCACCGGTCGTCCCGTCGATCTGATCGCGGCGCTCAAGCAAGCGGTTGGTGAAACTGGGTTGCTGGTTATGCCGTCGCTGACCTATCAAAACGAAAGTTCGGCGGAGTTCCTGGCGCGGGGCGAGCCAATGAATGTCCGGCGCAGCCCGTCGAAAATGGGTTTGCTGACAGAAGTGTTTCGGCGCAACCGCGAAGTTATACGCAGTCTCAGCCCAACGCATCCCTTGCTGGCCTGGGGTAAGGATGCGGTTGAGTTTGTGGCCGGCCATGAGCAGGCGGTTGAACCCTTCGGCGCAGCATCACCTTTTGCCCGGTTGCTGGCGCGGGATAGCTGGATTCTCGGTATTGATGCGCCGTTCTCGACCGTGACGTTTACCCATTTTGTCGAGGATCGTCTGGCTGACCGACTGCCGTTCCCGTTTTACGATCCGGAAATACGCACGGGGACGGTGATTGACGCTTCGGGTCAATCGCTGCAATGTTCCGTGAGGGTCATCAGCGTCCAGGCTAACCGGTTGCGCCGGGAGGAACGCTATTTGGCGCAACTGGAGCGGCAGGCTTTGCTGCGTCGCCAGCGCATCGGTAATACTCAATTGCTGTTGCTGCGTTGCCGGGATATGGTGGAATGCGCGGAGGATATGGCAGCGCGAGGGAAGTGGTTTTTTGATCAGCCATGACCGTGCTGCTCATTTGAGAACAAGTCTGTGCAGCTTGTTTAATCGACCATCGATTATTCCAAAATGAATTGTGAGGTACTCTTGATGAGTGAAGTGAAAGCGATTGAGGCTCGCATTCGGGAGCTACCACCCCAGGATTTCGACAGCCTGCGCGAATGGTTCCATGAATTTGAAAATGAATGCTGGGACCGGCAGATAGCCGAAGATTTCAAAGCAGGTAAATTTAATAAGCTGATCGAAAAAGCAAAAACCGAATTTGCCCAAGGTAAGGCTCGCGAATTGTGAGGCATTACACATCCTCGGATTTTTGGGATGCCTACTGGAAGTTGCCTATGGAAATTCGTCAATTAGCTGATAAAAAT
>DDST01000171.1 GCA_002343485.1 Proteobacteria bacterium UBA2383 | reverse complement strand
GTGTTCTGACAAAGTAGAACTAATGTACGCACCTTTGAAACTAGGGCGGCTGCACGACGTGCATACGAATGCTGTTGTTGAAACAACCTCACCTCCGATTGAATCAAACCCTCTAGCACCAATATGTGCCATTGTTAGGAAACTTGCTTTCGTCAGCAGCTTTGTTCGAAGGCTCTCAAGGGTTGAAAGAAACATCCATGCTTGCATATTGATCATGGCAACCATGCCGGATTTCATGGTCATCAGCAGCGCACGTTCCATGAACATTGCGTACAAGTCAGACTTGCTATCAGGAAAATTATCTGAAGCCCAAGCTTTTAACCGTCCATTCATCCCCTTGCTACCTGCATAGGGCGGATTAGCAATTACCACATGGTATTTCGGGCTCAGGTAATCGGCCTGCAGCAGGGCTTGCAGCACCTTCTGATGGGTCATGCTGAGAAACAGATGCCCGGAGACGTTCTTTGACTCCAGAATCCTGAGCATGCCGTCCACGTCGGTGACATCCGGACGGATCAGGGAGCCGAAATTGTCGGCCTCTTCGAACTGGCGCAGGGTGGTTTGCAGCGGCGCGGTGAACAGGTCGCGGCCGACAAAATCCATGTACTCCTTCAACTCATTGCCGTCGAAGTGGACGTTCTCCAGCACGCAGATGTTCGGCTTGACGCCCTTGTTGAAAAACCGGCGCTGCCTGGCGCGGGCTTTCATGGTCAGCGCAAAGGCAGCCAATTCCCCGGCGCGTTCGTCGATCTCGATGCCGTAGAGGTTATTGGTGAGGATCTTCTCCGGAATCTCGGCGGGCTCGTAACCTTCCTCCTCGTAGATGGCGTAAAGCAGGTCAAAGGCATAGGTGAGCATGTGGCCGCTTCCACACGCGGGATCACAAATCTTGATCTCTTCCGGCTTGCTGATGCGCAGGAAGTCCGTTTCCGCCTGTTCGGGCTTGATGTAGTAGTCCATCTGCCCGACCAGCTTCGAGCCGGGACGGTTGAGCAGCCACAGACGGCCGAGGGAGTTTTCCACCAGGTAGCGCACGATCCAGTGCGCGGTAAAGAGCTGGGTGGCGGCGGGGATGTTCTCGGGCGTGATCTTCTTGTTCTTCTTAAGACCGTCGAACACCTCGTCCTTCTTCTCGGAGATGTAGAACTGGTAAAGCCACCCGATCACCTCGACATCCTCGCAGGCATCCGGCGTCATTGCCTCGCGAGTAGAGGCGAGGATGGAATTGCCCGAGAGCAGATCATCAGGCATCAGCAGTTCGGTGTAGTCATCGATACGCTGAAACAAAAACGGCATCGCCGCATTCCAGAAATTGCAGGCGGCGACCACCAGCAGGCGATAGGCCTCGCCCTGCGGGTCGCGGCTGGGCGCTTTACCGTCGAGCAGGGCGAAGATCTGCTGCCGGAGTTTGTTATGCACCATTTCTTCGTCGATGTGCCCCATCTTGGCCTCGGCCAGAATCTCGGGCTGGAACTGGCCCTCAGTGGGCGACACAACGCCAATCCGGGTATAGCGGTTCACGTCCATGAAGCGCAGGGCGCAAAAGCGGTTGAACCAGATGTAGGCCACCCGCTCGATGACCTGTTCCTTGCCGTGATTTTTAATTGCCTCTTCAAGCTTCTTGATGGCCTCGGCGCGTTCACGCCGGGCGGCGCTGTTCTCGGCCAGCACCAATTTCAGTTTGGCGGAGACCTGCTCTAGCAGACTGCGCCGGGCGAACTGGGCGAATTTTTTCAGTTTTGCGGTTTCCATCGAAAAACCTTTAACCTCGCAAAAAGGCTAAAATAGCAAAAAAGATTCACCATATCCGGGAGATAGCATAGGCATCAAAATTTTGGTCGCAACTAACCAGCGGTATCACTTCGGCCATTGACTGTGCGATCAGCAAGCGGTCGAACGGGTCACGATGATGGAAAGGTAAGTTCGTCAAAAGCGCAGTATGCCGTGGCAGAATCGGTAATATACTGAAATCGTTGATCATTAGTTCCCGTTCCATGAATTGGGCGTAGGGTTCTGGCAACTCATATTTACCAAGACTGATCTTGATAGCGATCTCCCAGTAAGAAGCGGGACTGATCTCCACGACCGTCTCTGCATCAGAGATCATTTCCTGCGCCCGCTGAGACAATTTATGATCCGCCAGAAGAAACCACAGCAAGGCATGGGTATCGAGAAGGACTCTCATGGCATGTAATCCTGAAAGTCCTTTAGATGCTCATCATCTTCAACTAGCATTTTCAATTTACCCACAGCACTGCCCGGTGTCCGCGTCCGTCGCTGCAAATCCCGTTCAGATGCGGGTTTTAAGTCGTATCTAGCCTCGATGAAGTAGACGAAGTCCAGCACCTCACGCGCTAATTCGTCAGGTAGTGTTTGAACTTCCGCATAGATTTTTTCTGCAATGAGCATGATGACAATCCCCACGGTTGAATAACATTTGACAAACCCTAGATTTGAATCCGCTTGCCCTGGCGAATTTCTTCCAGCAGCGCCTCGCGCATGGATGCCAGATAGCGATCCACATCAGTTTCATCGGCCAGCCAGGCCGCATTGAAAGGAACCTTCAGCGAGTGGATAGTGACGAGTGGATAGTGGGTAGTTTTCTTCCCGCCTTCCGTGGCATTTCCCTCCTGCTTTCCACTTTCCACTTTCCACTTTCCACTCAACCGCGCCAGCATCTGCATGTAGTCGCTGTCCTCAAACCGTCGCACCGTGTCACGAATAACAGCTATCAGCTTCTGGCCTTCAATGGCGGTGGCCAATTCGTCAAACGGTCGGGTGATCCGTTCCTGTTGCTCGCCATTTAACGCGCCGAATTCAGCCATGCCGCACAGGCGGCTTTTAAGGTTAGCCACCGTCTCCCTGGCTTTGGCCCTCTCAGCCTTAATCCGGTCAGTGACTTTCTCTTGCAGCGTCTCAGCGTATGTCTTGACCTGCTGCATACGGTTGCCCTTGAAACATTCCGGATCGGTCAACGCTTTGAGCAAAGCGGCCGGAGAGGTTTCGTCTCCACGGTCTTCTTTCACGCCCCACTTCCCACTTTCCACGGCTTCGCTGAGGTAGGCGAAGTTAGGCTCCTGGGCCTGCACAAACTTGCGGGCGTTATCAAAGATGTCTCTCTGCGGACCGTTCATGAATTTGCGGACGGGATCGATCACCCCTTCCTTCATGTCCAGCAGCGCGTCTTCCTGACGGGTGAGTTCGGTCAGATACCAGGTATAGGGCTTGCCGGTCCGTTCCTTGAGCTTCTCAATTACCGGCGTCAGCGCATTCAAAAACGGATATTGGGAGGTTTGAGCCACTAACAGGGTGAGCTGATCCAGGAGTTTCTGGAGAGCGTCACCGGTTTCCTTGCCCAGCGATTTGGCCTCACTGGCGCGAGGCGGGGCATCGAAGAAGTCCTCAAAGAATGTCTTGAGCGCGCGGACTTGCGACGCGGTAAATTCAACCTGCGGTTCCAGCACGACATTGCCGTGGCCATGGGTGTTGCGCAGCGCCCGTTCCAGTTCGTCTTCTTCCAGCAGGTTGCCGTCGGTGCGCACCTCAACCTTACCTCGGGCGCAGAGATGGGCCAGCGTGCAAAGCACGGCGGCGTAATACCAACCGTAGGGTTTGCGCTCGAATTTCTCCAGCAACTTCTTTAACGTAGTGCGCACACCACCCCGGTTGTTGCTCTGAATGAACGCCAACAGCTCCTGCTCGGATTCAGCCAGTGTGGTGGCGTCATTGCCAAACAGTCCCTGCTGCGCAGCGTTAAGGCATGGGGCAATGTCATTCTCGGTGTAAGCGATGCCACGCAACATCCGCAGGTTCGGGTATGCACGCAAAATGAGTTCATGGAATCCGCGCAGCACCCGCGTCTGCGCATCTTCGGAACTCATTTCAATGTCGCCACCCGCTACCAACAGCTTGGCTTTGCCCATCAGGTTTTGCACCCGTTGTTGCAACTCGGCATAGCGTTCCCGGTTCTGAAAACCCTTGTCGGTCAGAATGCGTTTGACCGCCTCTTGCTGTGTGATCGACACATTCTGACGAATATACTTCTCCGTCCGCTTGTACATGAGCAGGTCGCGAATCAGGCGTTCATCCGCCGGCATCAGGACCAACAGCTCATCCCGGCCCATGGTCTGCATCCGCAGGAGGGACTCATTTTCCGCGTTTTCATGGAACGGACTGATGACATGAATGGCCAGCTCATATTCTCGCCCGTGCAGTCGATCATCCAGCTTTCGGGAGAACGGGTAATCCTGGCCGTTCTCGTCATAACGAATCTTCCGCTGCTTGATCACATGGTCGAAAATGATTTTCTCAAGCTCGGCGGCCACATCGGCAGACTCGACTTCCATGTTCTTGATCTCCTGCTCAACATCTTTTTCCTCGTCGGTCAGGTACTCGTAAAGTTCACCATTGCGCTGAAGGTAGGTCTGTTGCTCCAGAAGGCGCAGGGCTTCTTCCACCTGCTTGCGCAGCGCCGGCAGATCCTGATTAAAGCGCTCCAGCATCAGGATGCACAGGTTGCGAACCGTTGGCTTGAACTCCTTGACGTATTTGACCAGAAAGAGCGTTTTCAACAACCGGATCGCGAAGGGATCATTCAAATGGTTTTCCGCCTGAATGATGGCGCGCTGGAGGTTGGATTTCAGCGCGGTGCGAATGCCCTCGAACATCAGATCGAAGGTCGCCAACTGACCGATTTCATGCCCCCCGATCTGAATCGCCACCTGCTGGAATACCCCGAGCATGGAGCGCTCACCCACCGAGCTGTGCTTGCCCTCGAAGGCGTTATGCTGCGACAGATTCTGAATGGCCGACTGGAAGAGCGCGAACTGGTACGGAATAAACGGGTAACTGTGAATAAAATGATCGCGGTCCTGAAAGTTCCGGTAGGTTTGCGAGCCGTCGGCAAAGTCAAACAGGGTCTTAAAATTGTTAGACTGCGCGTGATAAAGGTCCGAAAGCAAACGAACGCCTTCTTCGTTTTTCATCAGCAGGCGCTTCTGGATGACCTCCGCGACGTCGGCGCTGGTCAGCTTCATGCGATTGGCGAACCGGGCCTGAATCTTGGAAAAGTCATTGCCTTGCTGTTTGCTCATTTCGCCGACCACCGTACCCATATCTTCCTGGGCAGTCACGATGATCCAGGCGCGGCCCCGGCTCTTGGTGGCCAGACTTTCGGCAATGGTCTGGAGATTGGTCATCAGCTTGATGTTTTCGGCGATATACTGGCCGACCTCATCGACGTAGAAGTTCAGCCGGAAATCGGGGGATTGCCGTTCGATATAAGCATGGACTTGTGAGGCAAAATCCTCGATGGAGACCCGGTATTGGCTGCGGTATTTATCCAGTATCCCCATGGCCAGTGCCTCATCGCCACCGGTGGCCTGGGCATAAGCTTTGGCAATGTTGTTCGCCTCCAGGAGCGCCTGCTCGCGGCCGGTTTGCCAGGTTCTGCCTGCGGTGGATGCATAGGCCGATTTGAAATTTTCATAGAGGCCCCGGCTGTCGAGGTCGCGCTCGAACTGGGCAATGTGTCCTTGCTTGCCGTAGTAACCACACATCTCGTCAAACACTTTGACGAAGACCGCCAGAAGGGCATCGATCTGCGTTTTGCTGATCACATCAGCTTTCTGATCGATATTGAACAGAATGCTTTTTGACGGGATGGCGATCGCGCGCTTGAGATCGCCGCGCAGGATTTCGTTATCGCCACACTTGGGCAGGAACAGGTCAAGCGCGGAAGCTCCGTCGATTTGCCGGTTTTCGAGCAACAGCGCCAACATCTTCAGCAGGTGGGATTTACCGGATCCGAAGAAACCGGATACCCACACCCCATTGGCGCCCGCATAATTGTTATAGGCATCCAGGAAGGATTCCAGGCGTTTCTCAACCTCGTTAGTCAACACATATTCTTCGATCTCAAGACGTAGACTGGCTTCATCGTCGGCTTTAATCACTCCTTCTATCGGGCGGTCAACGGGTTTTTTAAATACACTCTTAAGAATCATTACGCTTCCTTCGTTGATGCTTCACAGTGAAAGATGTTGAAGGCCCGGTAGTACTTATCGTCATGCAGTCTTCCGAAGAGATCAAGAGAGGTTCCGGATTCCAGGGAGTGGGTGTAGGCTCCCGGAAAGAACAGAACGGTCGGCTTTTCTTTCGCGGTACTCTGCAAATTATTTAAAACATGGTGCGAACGGATGTAGGGGAACACCTCGCCAACCCCGGATAGAAAAAGAACCTCGAAATCCGTGCGGGCCAGTTTAGCCGCTATGGCCGGAACGAGATGGGTTTCGGGGTCCAGCACGCCTTGCAGCAGCTCTTTGAGCTGCTCTTTGGAGACCGATGCTTCCATCTCGATGATCTGGCTCCAAATACCACGTGCTTTGAGGATTTCTATGGAAAGGTCGTACAGGTTGATTTCCAGAATCCGGATACCGGCTTGCTCAAGGCGATTGACCAGTTGCCGCTGGAGCCGCTCCATTTCAACGGATTCTTCCGGCTGGAAGGGACAGATGAAAAACGGCACCTCGTTACCGAGACCTTGCTTGTTGAGAAAACGCGGGCCCGAGATCACCGCAAAGAGATGCTGAAATCGGTCTTGCATGGGCATTCTGGCGCTCTCGGCTGTCACTGCGTCATCCCCCTCACATCGGATTCAAAAACCGGGAAGTACAAAACATCCCTGCCGCTGCCTTGATGGATCACTGCCAACAGTCTCGGGCTGAGCGTGGCCGCGTTAATCATATTGTTGGCCGTTAAGAGATCCGCCTCGTGAAGGATCTTGAACAGGACCTGCCGCAATTTGCTTCGCGTTGCCGGACTGATCGCATCCAGTTCCAAATGCCACTCCGACTTTCGGTTGAAAAATGAGTCGAAATCCTCGTAGGTTAGATCCATCTTCAGCGTGATATATCGTTCTCGAAGTACTTCAACGGCAAAATCCGCGATGAACCGGTACCGGCGGCAAACGGTGAGCCACAGGAGATAGGCTTGCTCCTGGTGGCTACTTTCAACAAGGAATTCAAGCTCACCCACATTTAACGTCCTCAATCGAGAGACGATTTCATGACAGATGCGCTTGAGCGTATTCAGGGTTCTGGTCTGCAACAGGTTTTGTGCGATGACCTGGTCACGGACAGAATCCCAATCGCCAAGATCAAGATACAGCACGGCTAGCTTCAACGATTCATGGTGAAAGAGGCTGCCCATGGTAAATGACAGGCGGTATTGGTGATTACGCATGCTTGGAAGCGGTCTGAAAAGTCGTCATACTGCCCATCGATTGGGCATCATTCTAATCTTGGCGATGGTGATCGTAGTCGCTGATGAAAGATCTGTCGCTCTAAACCATCATGCTTACCTACCGGTGATGACTCCCGATGATGAAAACTCCGCTTGCACCCAGGATTTTCACAGCAAGAGTTGTACCTAACAGATTCACCGGCTTTAGCTTTCCCCTTGCGGAGAAACACCCATGACGGATGATTTTTCCCTGGACGCCGCTGTTCTCGACCAGCCCGCTATCCTCGCCGCGCTGTTTCATCCCCGCCCAAGCCGGGCCGACGCAGCACCGCCTATCGAAGATCTCACCCTCCCGGTCCAGAATGAGATGATCGGCGCCCGCTGGCATCCGGCCGATCCGGGCGCTGTCACCTTGTTATGCTTCCACGGTAACGGCGAACTTGCCGAGGATTATGACGACCTCGGCGCGGTATATGTCCAGCGCGGCATCAATTTTCTGGTCGTCGACTACCGGGGGTATGGCCGCTCCACCGGCTGGCCCACGGCCACCACGCTGTTGGCCGATGGGGTGATGATTCTGGATTTCGTCACAGTATGGCGGCGCCAGCAAGGACACACCGGCCCGCTGATCGTCCTGGGCCGCTCGCTGGGCAGCGCCTCCGCCCTGGAACTGGCGTATCGCCGCCCCAAGGCCCTCGCCGGACTGATCCTGGAAAGCGCCTTCGCCCATACCGGTCCCCTGCTGCGCCGGCTGGGGGTTCCTGCCGTGAAATTTGAAGAAACGCAGGGCTTTCGTCAACTGGACAAGATCCGGACGTTTGCGAAACCAACCTTGATCCTCCACGCCGAACACGATCACCTGATTCCTTTTACCGATGGGCGCGCTTTGTATGATGCCAGTCCGGCATCGGATAAACGTTTGGTGCAGATTCGCGGGGCCGATCACAACACGATCTTTGCCGTCGGCTGGCATGCGTATCTGGAGGCAGTGCAACAGTTTGCCGATCCCTCCCGATTCCAATCCTTGGCGTGAAACCGCCGGTTAGGGCCGATACGCCAGGATGGAAAAGGGCCATGTGGCCTGCATGCAGGTTGAGAGGCGGACGCGCTGAACAGCGCATCGCAGCAGATGAGCCTTACGGTGCGATTCTGGACGTCCTGGATGGCCTGCTCGAACGGTTTGGCTATCGCGACGAGGAGGGCTGAGGCCGTGGTGGATGCGGTGGGATCTCTCATCGTCTGGCTTCGGCGATCTCGCGACCTCTCGGGTCTGGCGACGCAACTGGATTCGAGTTCATCCAGTTGGGCGAGGTGCCATGACGGGGCCTCATCCTCCTTCGGTCGCAACGCCTTCTGGAGATAGTGGCGCATCTTACGCCAGTCGCAACGCCTTCTGGAGATGACAAGCTACATCTTGTGTTAAAGTCTCCGACCGTGTCACGTCACACGGAAAACCGCCCATGCGCTGTGTTCCCCTCGATCTGCTACACATCAGTCCGCTGCGGCCGTCTGCCCCGTTACCTTGGCCCCCGGCTTCGGCAGTGGCGCTGGCCCGGAGCGTGGGCTTTGTCGATCCGGTCACGGTGCGTCCCATCGCAAAGACCGGGCCCCAATGCTATGAAATTCTCACCGGCCTCAAACACTGGTTGCTCGCCCAGCGCGCGCAATTGCCGACCATCGCCATTCAGGTGCGGGAACCGCTCAGCGATGCGCAAGCCCATCAACTCATCCTCCTGGATTCTGGCGATGCGGTGGCCAATCCGATCGCCGAAGCCCAGATGATTCAGGCCGAGGTCGCCCAAGGGAAAAGTATTACGGCCGCTGGCCGGGCACTCGGTCTGTCGCGCACGGAGGCTTCCCATCGCCTGCGGTTGTTGCAGTTGGCGCCGAGTGTCCAGGCGCGGATCACCGCTGGCCAACTGGAGATGGGGAAAGCCCGCCCCTTGGTCGGGTTGCCGGCGTCGGTACAATTGGAATTGGTGCAGCGCCTGGCGTGGGAAAAATTGAACACGCGCCAAGTGGAAGCCCTGGCGAAAGCCTACAAGCACCCAGGGAAGAACGGTTCAGCTCATGCCGAAGCCACCCCCTCGTTACCGGCTAAAGACCCCGATCTCGTGCGCTTGGAATCGGAACTGGCCGAACGCTTGGGTACGCGCGTCACACTGGCTTATGGTGGGCAGGGTCGAGGGCAATTGGTCATCGATTTCGATACCCTGGAAATTCTCGATGGGGTCTTGGAACGGTTGGGATATGGGCCTTAAGCCAAGCTTGATCCAGAATACCGATCTGATGTCTGTTACGATGCAGCAAAACCTGAACTTATTGCCGATCATCACCGGTCAATTTATGTTCGATTGGCGCATGGCGTTAGGGTGTCGGACATCCGACATTTTACTCTGAGGGGTCGGGTGATGAGTCCGTAGCTAGTTGTTGAAGCGCCAACCCCATCTCTTCATACAATACCCGTAGTTGCTGGTAATCGGTTTCAGCAAGTGGTTCTTCGTTAACCAGCGATTTCAACGCCAAGATAAAACGCTGGCCGCTTTGCATCGCCTTTTCAACCCGAGGTTTCGGAAGTTTTTGCGCGGTCTTGCGTTCTCGCGCAGCTCGAACGGTTGCCAGCCGCCCTTGCTTAATCTCTTCCCAGAGTTGTAGTTGTGCACTTTCATCATCCAAGCGAGCCAACTCAATCAGCACCGACTTGCGCAGGGTGTCGGACGTCCGACACTCTTCCCTAATCTTCTGAGGCAGCGTATTCAGCCTCAGCAGTTCATTAACCGTGACCCGGTTTTTGCCAATCGTGCGCCCCAAATCTTCCTGATTATAGTGGTGACGCTCCATCATGATCGCTAGCGCCTCAGCCGCTTCAATCGGGTTTAAGTCTTCCCGCTGCAGGTTTTCGATCAGGGCAATTTCATCGGGTTTACCTTGGGTGATAAGAGCGACAATGGTGGCGCGACCCAATAGTTTATGCGCCCGGTAGCGACGCTCTCCTGCTACCAAAATGAACGTGTCCCCTTCCGCCTCTTTAACGATGATGGGCTGGATGAGGCCATGCCGATCAATAGATGCGGCAAGTTCTTGTAGTGCAACATCGTCAAACCACTTTCGCGGCTGATCCGGGTTCGGCGTCAAACGGTCAAGGTCGATTTCCACGATTCGAGGCAAATCTGGTGAAGTTTGGAAAAACATTGAGGGAGTGAGTTTGCCGCGCAATGTCGAGGGTCTATTGGGATTCACCATGATGGATCAGTTCGTTGGCAATATGATGGTAAACCGGTACGCCCGGTGTATCCGGGAAAGCGTCCAGCGTAGCTTTTCCAATCGCCGAGGAGCGATCAAAACCTGTGCTGCGATGAATCGGCTCGAAGAGCTGAATGCGTGAACCCAATACTTCCTTGAGTTCGGTCAAGCAATCGTTATCGTGAATATTACGGGCGTTGTACATCGTAGGAAGTACACCAAGGATACTCAGACGGGTATTGAGCCGCTTTCGTACTTTCTCCACGGTATCAAACAGGAGAGGAATGCCCATGATTGACAGGTAGTCGGTTTTGACCGGAACCAGTACCGTGTCAGCAGCCGCTAGCGCGTTGACTGTTAGCAAGGTGAGTGAAGGCGGACAATCCAGCAGGATAAAGTTGTAATTTTCCTTGATCGTATTCAGTTTGCCGCGAAAAACCGAAGCGCTATCCCAAAGCAAGGTAAGTTCCGGTTCCGCGCCTGCCAGTGAAATACTGGCCGGAATCAGGTCAGGACCGCCGTCAGGGTTCGAGAGGATGAGGTTCGCTAGAGCCTGATCTTTCATCAATGCCCAATACAGAGTTGCTTCCTGTTTTTCTAATGTGCGTGGGTCATTGTTGTAGTAGATGGTCAGGCTACTTTGTGGATCCATATCGATGGCTAGTACGTGCTGGCCTTGATGGGCAAGGGCGCATGCGAGGTTGACAGTCGAGGTAGTTTTCCCCACCCCGCCCTTTTGGTTTGCTAAAGCAATTACAATCGTCATCCAATTTCATCCCTATTGATCGGATCGGTACGGCAAAACCAGGTGATCACTGCGCTGCCCTCGCCGCTGATTAAATTTTTCCCAATTATAAAGATAAGATCACGAATTAGGAGAAGCAGGAGTGCAGCCTGCTATACCCATTTGAAGCTGTCCTTCAAGTATGCACCGTTCTACTCTGTCGGCTTTTTTACAGTCACTCGTTAGAGCCTGTTCACAAAGTTGTGAAGCGCTTGAGGATGAGGTTTGAGGCCAGGAAGTAGATCATAGTTTCGGAGGTTTTAGGGTTGTGCTCATAGTCTTTGGATAGACGGCGGTACCAGTTGAACCAACCGAAGGTTCGTTCGACGATCCAACGTTTGGGTAAGACTTTGAACTTGTGGAGTTCTGGGCGCTTGACGACTTCCAGAACATAGCCGAACATAGCCTTGCTCCAGTCGATGACACCTTGTTTGTAGCCGCCATCGACAAGGATTTTGAGGAGGTGAGGCAAGGCAACAAACAGACGGATTAGCACGAGATGAGCGCCGCGGCTCTCGGAAATGCTCGCTGAATGAACGGCAACCGCCAAGACATTCCCCATGACATCCACAGCGATATGGCGTTTGCGCCCTTTCGTCTTCTTACCTCCGTCATAGCCGCGCTGCCCCCTTTTTGCACCGTCTTCACCGACTGGCTGTCGATAATGCCAAGCGTCGGATCGGAGTTGCGCCCTGCCTTGACACGCACTCGCTTGCGCAACTCATGCAGGATCTTTTCCCATAA
>DDST01000032.1 GCA_002343485.1 Proteobacteria bacterium UBA2383 | reverse complement strand
AGACCAAGCCAGCTACCTACGCGGGAAAAGGTATAACGGGGAGAAGCAGGACGCATACGCAAGACCGGGCAATGAAAACGCAGCGAAACGCGAGGATCAAAATGATCCCCGCGAATCAACCGCCGACCGCCTCGCCACTGAGTACCACGTTTCACCGGCAACGATCAAGCACGCTTTGCCTTGCGTTTCTGTAGCGTGCGGCGCGTGACTCTAACTGGCGGCTTCATACGGATGTAGACGGTTTCCCCGCCAAACGTCTGGCGTGCCTTCTTGATCGTCTGTTCTACACGGTCCTGAGTCATGGGTTCCGGCGTTGTCAGTGCGGCGCTGATGTAGTCAAGGATATCGCCAGTCATGTCTGCCTGCTTATATCAAATTGATAACGCTATTATTATATCCTAACTCTTCGTGTGGCTGCCCGTCGCCACTTGCTGACTTGCTGCTGGGTAATGCCGGTGAGGGATTCGGCTTGATTGGAATCAAAAACGTCGTTCGTCGTTTTTGATTTTGCCCCCTGGCTTTTTCTGTCTCCCCCCTTATTCACCCCTACCCCTTCATCCCACCAGCGGACAAACTCGGCTTGCTCGTCGATCTTTTGATCGATAGCGGCTTACATGGTCTGCGTAATTCCTGCGTAATCGCGCAAGGAAAAACGAGTATAGAACAAGAATCAGTTATACTGATATAGACGGTTCTATTCTTGATTTTGTTGAAAAAAAGAAAAATCAGCAAGCAACAAAAAGTAACGGGTAGGTATTAAATGATGACTCATAATCCCTTGGTCGAAGGTTCAAATCCTTCAGGGCCCATTTTTAAATCAAAGCCTTGGTGCATTATCCGCCAAGGCTTTTTTGTGCCCTGAAACCGGGTTCAACCTGATGAGAACCTTCAACCCACTGAAGCCCTACACGAATCCGCCCGCACGATAGAAAGCGGATTCGACAAGTTCGGGGGCTCCGTTCATATCCAGACACGAGGTCCGGCTCGCAGCCGATCAGGGGTGAGAGGTGTGTTACGATTCGCTTGTATGCACAAGATCAAGCGCTGAAGCCGGGGTCCCCTGGCTTCGCGGTTAGCAGCCGCTCACAGATATCCCAACCGCCGAGCCAGCGCCACCGTTGCTGGACCGAATCGTGAACCATCCGTCATCCATTCCAGTGGATCGCTTAGATTCACCTTAGGCGGCGGACCGGTTCGCAATCGCGGATCTTCCAAATACTTGCGATTGTTACCCCCACGGGCATTATCCGGTCCTATAGTGGCAAACAGGGACGCTTCCGGATGCTTCATTGCCTCAATCGCTTCTGCATCCATCCGGATATCCAGCCATTCAGCAATCTGCGGCAAATAATGATCTGGATTGGCCAGTAACAGTTCTCCCTGTAGATGAAGGCTCTGCCCAACTGGCAACTGTTCGGTAAACCGCACGATATGGCCGTGAACCTTCAGCCAGTTTTCCTCCATTCGACGCCCGTCCACCGGCATGCGATTCCGTCCGCGCCGGGCGCGCTGCTCCTGGCGCACTTGATATAACGACTTGCTCGTTGAACGCGGGTGCCGCGATAAATGCAGAAAACGGGCTGTGGGAAAAATCCGGTACAAACGGGCTAGGTAGGCCGCTTCCGCGCAATTGCTGGGACTCTTCTCAACCATCTGACGCGGACCGATTTGCGACACCACATGCCATGCCAACGCGTGCGTGGTCATATCCAATCGTTCACGCAACCATTGCCAGGCCCGTTCCGCAGCGGCCTCTGTTTGTTCGCCGTCATGCAATTGAGCGAGCGTCCGGACCAGACCATGCAGCCGGTGCCGGTCGCCTAAACCGGCAAAGCATTGAAACAAGCCGCCGACCGTGTCCGCAACAAAAAAATTAGTTTCCGGCAGTCCATACAGCTCTGGATGCTGGCCCAACATGCCGCATACCACCGAAGAAAAGGAACGGCCAGGACACAGGATAAACAGTGGCCGGCAATCGAAATGAGTTTGATTGCTCACAGACATACCTGATGGTCAATCGATGAAATCACTGAACCAGCCCGCTACATCGGGTTCAGGGCGGTTTTCTGACTTTGGACCCGGCGTTGGTATTGCTGGCGTAGCCAGCCGATGATCGCCTAAAGCCGCACGCCACGCATTTAACGTTTGCAGTTCGCGCTCGATGATTTGCACGTGTCCGGTTAATTGATCGATGATCTCCACCATTCCCCGCACAGTCCGGCTGATCGCTTGCATATGGCTATCGAATTGCGGCAGTGCTTCAGCCAACCGGTCCGCGTGTCGCGCTGAATCGGAAGCGACGGATTCCGCAACACTCAAACTTTCGTAACCCGGAATCGATTGCAGCAGACGCTTCAATTGCTGGACGCTGATCCCAGCCACTTTTTCTTCCCCGGACGCGACCTGCTCCAATTGCCCCAAAACCCAACGAATCCGGACGGCCACTGGATGGCTGCCCTGGCTGCGCAACCGCAAAAAACCGATCAACTGCCGTACGCGCTCTTCGCTAATCTGGGTTCCTGGAATCAGCCTGCTTCCGGGAGCAGGCTGTTGAAGAAACTGAATGATTCGCTGTAGAAAAGCACGCTGAACCGGCTCCACTGCCCCGCTTCCATCCCGTTCACGCCATACGGGAGACCGCTTTCGATCATTTTCAATTTCAGGACTCATCCGTCTTTTTCAACCTCAATCTCAGCATGCATCATCTTTTTCAACTCAATTGGGAACAGATACCCTGAACCCTCTTCTAATCGATACTGAAATAATCAGCTTCACGCGTTGCAAAGCTCGCAGCACACTCAGCATACTCTTAATTTCCACTTGAACCCGGTCGCCAACCGCATGCCCGCACACTCCTCGTTTCAGTTTCACGCCATTCCCGCCGGTCTACTGCCCGAAGCCAGCCGCTACCTGATTCAAGCGGCTGCCTGGTTTCAGGGCTGGTTATATCTAGGAGTGACCAGCTACCCGGCGGACCTCACCCACCCTGGCAACACTGTTCTGCTTCGCCATCGCTTACGCGAATCCGGTTGGGAGCGGTTGCATGCGAGCACGGTGGAGTCCCGCTGGTTCATGCACCAGGGCCAATCCCGCTATTTCCCGCTGGAACTCGGCTGGCGAGCGCTGGCTGTCCTGCCAAGCACCAAACAACCGGCACCGGCCCTCTATGCACTCCGCTTCAGCCTGCGGGCACCTGCTCTCCTGTATTCCGAAGAGGGCGCTCACTTCACGGAAATAGCGTCCAGCCCGGACACCGATGGCAGCCCATTTATCAACCTGCGCAGCTTTTCGGGCCAAATATTCGCTATTTCCGCCCGCGCTGCTCACACCGGCCGCAATGGTCCACTGATCTGGGTCAGCACCGGCCCTTGCGCACAATCCTGGCATCCTGCTTGTACCCCTGGCTTCGGTAACCCAGAAAACCGGACCATTGACGGTCTGCACGTTTTCAACGGCCAATTGTATGCCGTCGCTGGTAATCCAACCAATGGCTTTCAACTTTGGAAGACCATGGCGCGTGGCCAACCCCCCTTCACTTGGGAGCCGGTGCTCGCTGAGGGCGCTCAACGCTACACGCTCAACCCGCATGTCGAAGCGCTGACCGTGTTCAAAGACATGCTCTATCTCGGCACTCGCTCGCCACATCCTGATCCTCGCTGGGAATTTGCCACTTCAGGCGCTGAAGTCATCCGAGTGCTGGCTAATGGCCATTGGGAACTGGTCACGGGTACTCCGCGCTTCTCACCGGTTGGACTGCAAATCCCGCTTTCGGCTCAGGGGCCTGGGTTCAGCGGCCATCGCAACCGGCGAGTCTCGCGGCTCATGGGTACACCCAATGCCTTGTACGCCGCCCTCGATCATTACGAAGACCCCGTCAACGCTAATCCCACGTCTGAACCGGTCAACTTCCAGCTATGGAAAAGCCAGGATGGCGAAGAGTGGGAAGTTGTCACATCCGACAGCTTCGGACAGCCTGCGGCAACTCGTCTGCGGGTGCTGCAACCAACCCCGCATGGTCTGGCGGTTACCGGCGATTGGGATCTAACGCGCGATCCCAAAGCACAGCCAGGTATTTGGCTAGAGCGAAGCCATTTAGAATAATTCTGTACTTCCTGCACTGTGGGAAGGATACAGCACTTCAAGGCAGCCACGACCACATCTCCAGCATCACGAACCGCACCAGCGCCCGGGTGAACGCGACAATCAGCCATTGCTCACCGGCGGTGATCTTGGCAAACCCGGTCATTTGCGATTTCAACAAACCTTCAGGATTGGGAATCTCGATCATCACCCGCACGACGCGCATGAACGGATTGGCCGGATTCGGCTCGACAACCGGGGCGATGGCCGCTACGCGTCCAGTGAAATCGCGTAGCGGATACGCCCAGACCCGCAACTGCACCGGCGCGTCCGTTTGCACCTCGCCAATATCGGTTTCCGGCGCCAGGATCTCGGCCCGCATCACCCGATGGTCTTCAACGGTCACGAACAGATCACCCTCTTTCAAGTAATTTCCGGCCTTGAATTCCGGGCGCGGCGTCACCACCCGCCCCGCCACCGGTGTTCGCAAGTACGTCCTTTTGCGTTGATCCTCCAGATAGGTTTGCTGGGTGCGCAACTGCTGAAGTTCGGCCCGCTTGGCGGTAACTTCCATCGGCAACGGCGGGCTTTTCAGTAAATTAAAATTAGCCTCGGCTACCGTGACTGCCGCTTGATCGACCTCCGCAGTCTTGACCGCCTCTTCATATTCCAGCGCCTTGACCACTCCCTGTTGATGAACCGGTTCCAGCAACTCCCGGACTTTGCGGCTGTGCAGCGCCCGGACTTTAGCCATCGCCAACTGCTGCCAGGCGACCTCAATCGCTTCAGCCTTGGCGCCATGCTGGAGCAGTTCCAGTTCCGCCTGCTGACGTTCGATTTCAGTAGCCGTTTTAGCAAGCTCCTGATCCTGTTGCCATGTGCTTAATTCAGCCAATACCTGTCCGGAGGTTACCCGCTCATTTTCCCGAACCTGCACCGCCGTTACTATGCCGGAGGTTACCGCGTGGACTTCAGCGCGCGCGGTGGGAAACAGGGTCACCTCGCCAGTGACATCATAGGAGTAAGGCAGGAATGACGCACCCGCCAGCAATATCACCACCGCCAGCCGCCATTTCCACCTGCCCTTCTTCTTTTCCACGACCGCGGTGGGATGAGAGACAGAATATTGCATAGCTGGGCGTGAAATATCGCCAGTGACTGGCATTGACCGTTTTTCGTGGCGCTGGCGCTGGCGGGCCAACCGATACAAGAGCCAGCGCGCTACAAGCATCACCAGCACCAGAAACAGCACCACGCCTACGCCTTGAAAACGGAATTTCAGTTGCTCGGCCTGGGTCAGCAGCACAGTTCCTGCAATCATCAGTACATAAGCTGCACTGGCGACGATATAACCCAAGAGTCCGTATTTTTCCGCGGACGAAAGTCCCGTCGGCGGTCGACGGCCCCGCAGATACAAACTCAGCACCCGAAATGCTCGCTCGCGCACTTTGGGCATCTGTAGATAGCTGGCTAGCCATACGTAGCCGTCACCCCACCAAAGCGGATTGGCTGTGAACAGGAAAGCACCTAGCGCCAAGTGACCGATAACGAAACCATAAGAACCCAGTGTACCGCCGCTCTCCAGGGTCAAGCGCCAAAGCAGCGTTCCACCGATAAATAAGGCCAGTTTGGTGAGCAACGCCGATCCGATTACCCACAATCTCTGCTGGCGGGGGCGTACCCAGCTTCGCAAACCCTTGCCAATGAAAAAGTGGGGAATGACGCCAAACTCCAAGCGGAGACCAAATTGCTCTACCTGGCCCCCACAGTAAACACAGGTGACACCTTGCACCACTCTCGACAGCAAGTTGACCACGAACAAGCCAAATATGAACTTGAACAGCAGGTGGGCACCCGGAGCAACGAGTATTGTCAAGGCCCGTTCATACTGCGGCTGGCTGTACATGAGCGTCAGCAACGCTAATAGCATGCCTGGCGCCAATAACCAGACACCGTGGCGCAGCCATCCCAACCAGTATCCTAGCCAGGCGAAACCGCGCTGAGGGTTAAACCATAACCAGCGGTAGGCATCGCCGGGCCGGTCATCGTCATCAACTTCTAGGCCATCTGCTTCTGCTTCACCGGCTGGCGCATCGTCCGCCGCCAGCAATCCCAACGCGGCCATGTCCTGATAAAACTGATTCAATTGGTCAGCGGTAATGGTCAGATCAAACCGTTGCGCGAAATCGGCCTGAATCACTTTGGGGTCAGCGGTCCGGTTCAGTGCTTGGCAAAGAAATACCTCTTCCTCGCCTAACTCGAAGCGTTCGCCGCTGACCGGATCGCGCACCTGATAGCGTCCAGCCGCCGCGGTGGACTCGAACCGCAATTCCGGGCGCAATCGCCAGAGGATTGGCTCGTCAGGCGCTTGGTTCTCCGGCATCCTCACCGTCCTCGCCGGCGATCCAGCCAGACGCTCATGACTCGCTCCTGCTGGCGCAAAAATTCTTGCATCAGGTCAAAGTGTCCAGCCAATGCGCCGGGCCGGCCAAGCGGTTTTGCTATAACCGGAGGCGCCAGATCATCCGTTGTTTCGCAAGCCTTTATCCTCTCTTGCGGGAGAGGGTGGGCGTGGGAGGCGGGCATGCTTGCATGCAGGCATGCCCGCAGCTGCGTTGCCACTGGCCCCGTGGATTGAATCACCGGAATCGCCGTCGGCAAATAGGGCGCCAGCGCCGTCACCGGTTGTGGCATTCCACCGTAGAGAGGCTCCAGATCGACAGGAATACCCTGCGCAAACAACTGACCAAGGAGATGGCGTAGTTGATGATCAGCACCGCGCCGGCGATCATCGCAGGATACGGCGACATGTGGCCGGTTGCGAAGAATGTCGCGGACAAAGGCGGTCAAGTGGCTCTCTGGCCCCGCTTCGACGAACACCCGCACCCCGTCCCGGTACAGATTCTCAATGCTCTCGCGAAAGCGCACCGGGCACATGTACTGAGCGGCGGCAGTGTCGCGCATCTCTTCCATCTCGCTAGGAAAAGGCTTTGCGGTCACGCATGAATACAGGACCGTACCGGCCGGGGCAAATTCCACGCTGGCGAACAGCGCCCGGAATGCCTCCGCCATGGGCGACATCAAGTGCGTGTGATAACCCCGGTCCAACGCTAACTCAGTGCAGAATGCACCCCGTTGTTTGAGGGTGGCATGGGCGGCGGCAATCGCTTCCGCGGGGCCAAACAGGATGAACTGATTGGTGCAATTATCCATCGTCAGGTGCAAACGCGGATCAGCTTCCAGAATATCCTGCGCTTGTTCGAGAGATAACGCACCGACCGACAGTAGTTCACCATCTGGAATAACCCCGGACATCTCCAGATTGCGGTATAACGCATTCATCCGCCGGATACATGCGCCCAGTGCCGCCTCATCCAAGCGAGGAACGCCGGAAGCAGTCAGCGCCGCATTCTCACCGGTACTATGACCCAATAACGCATCGGCCCGGACGCCAAACGCCGTCAATAAAGCAAACAGCGCCCGGTCCGCAGCGAACACCGATTCCGAACCGAGTTCCATGCCGCGCAACTGCTTCTGTAACTCTATCCGCTCTTCAGCACTCAAGCCGGCCGGCAGCGGAAAAATCGCTTGGCTCGGGGCAAGATCGCGCTCACCATCGTACAGTCCATCGAGAAAATCGAACCAATGGCGTACTTGGGGAAATTCAATCGCTAAATCCCGCAGCATGTCCGGGTACTGGGAATTTTCTCCAGGGAACAGCATTGCCAAGCGGCCTGCAACGGGCCGGCGATTGAAGTAGACGCCATCCCGGGTCTGCAAACGATCCCGCGCCGGATCAGCCAGCTTGCTCACTACTGCTGCCAATCGGGCTTCAAGCGTGCGCTCATCCTCAGCCACAACCGCCAACCGCTCTTCACCCTGGCCGCGTTGACGCCAAAGCGCCATGGCCAGCCTGCGTAGATCGCCTTCCGGCGCATTCCGCAACCGTTCCCGCACGTCCTCGACTTGCTGAATCAATGCCGTCCTATCCGGCTGCACGAACACCAATAACTCACTACCCGGTTTCCAGCGCCGCCCGAGAAATGCCGACAGCGGCCCGGTATTTTGACCCGGTGCTTCCTCAAGAATGGCGTGGGTATTAATGCCGCCGAAGCCAAAAGCGTTGACTGCCGCGCAGCGGGGCATCCGCCCGCCCTGAATCCAGGGGCGGGTCTCAGTATTAAGGTACAGGCGGCCATTTCCCAGGGCCAAGTCAGTGCGGACCTCCTCACATAGAGTCGGCGGCAATACCCGATGATACAGCGCCAGTGCTACTTTAATCAGCGATGCCGCGCCCGCCGCTGGAATGCAATGGCCGATCATCGATTTGACCGAACCCAAGGCAACATCTGGCAGCGGCCCTCGCCGTTCGCCCAGTATCTGGCGCAATGCCTGAATTTCAGTTTCGTCGCCTAAAGGAATACCGGTGCCGTGCGCCTCGACAAGCCCTAAACTGGCCGGATCGAGTCTTGTTTGCCCCCAGGCACGGCGCATCGCTAACACCTCGCCTTCCAGGCGTGGCGCCATCAATCCCTTGGCGCGTCCATCCGAAGATTGGCCGATGGATTTCAAAACGGCATAGATCCGGTCACCGGCCTGCAAAGCGTCTTCCAGCCGCTTCAATACCAGCACCCCCCCCCCCTCGCCCAGCAACGTCCCGTCGGCGTCAGCGGCAAAAGGCCGGATCTTCGATGTGCGCGATAAGGCGCCAAGCTGGCAGAAAACCATATATACCAGCGGCGGAGTCGAGGTATTGATACCACCGGCCAGCATGATGTCAGCGCGCCCCCGCCGCAATTCATTCATGGCGGCATCTACTGCGATGAGCGACGAGGCGCAAGCAGCGTCGATGATGTAGTTCGGCCCCATCAGATTAAGGCGATTGGCGATCCGCCCCGTCATCATATTGGGCACCAAACCAGGAATACCGTCGGTATCCAACGGTAACAACTGCTGCTTGAGTGCTGCCCGGACATGACTGAGCGCCGTTGAATCGATCTCAGGAAAAATGTCTTGCAGCAGGGCTACGGTCTGATCCAGTACCACACAATGCTGGACGCCATTGACATTCGCCCGATTGGGGTGGATGCCATGACCCAAGATGACCCCGGCAGTTTCCGGATTAAAGCGATTATCCTCTAGACCCGCATCCAACAATGCTTTCTTTACTAGATCAAGCGCATGAAACTGGTCGGGTTCACCGCCGGTCACCGATACTGGCATGATGCCGAACCGGCGGGGATCGAAACGGGACACATCACGCAGAAAACCACCGTGCCGGGTGTAGATACGTGCCAAATCGTCGCTGCCAGGATCGAAAAGCCGCTCGGCGCCCCACTCGGGCAACGGCTCTTCAATCGCATCCACCCGGTTAAGAATATTGTGCCAATAGCTTGTTAAATCGGGCGCTTTGGCGAACAGAGCCGCCATCCCAACAATGGCAATATCGCTGTCTGCAGTCTTAGTCATAAAGTTTGGCTGCGCGTACCACCGGCCCAGCCACCGCCAAGGCGGTTCAGCGCTGCGCTGGCGGCACATTCAAAATCGTCAATTTCAAGATAAACCCGGCCATCAACGCCAGTGAAGCAGATATCACAGCGAACACCCGCCTCAACAGCAGCGATATGCAAGCGAACCATCAACCGCTCCGGCAAGGGTCCGGCATTCAAACGGCGGATACGGCCTAACCGGCTGGGCAGTGGTGTTGCATCCAGTTGCAGACGGCTCCAAACAATCAATGCCTGGAATGCTCCATCCACCAGTGCTGGATCGAATTGCCACTGTGCATCGCTCGCTGGCGGGTAGAAACTGCTAGCCTGACTGGGACGAAGCATTGCAACGATCTGCTGGCCGTTGTAACCCTCAAATCCGGTCAGCGTCTGAAAGAAGGGGCCATGAAACAGCCAGCGCCGATAGATTTCATCGACCGGCAGCGGTAATGAATGCAACTCTGCGATGGGATCGTTAACTGTCGTGGACCCGGGCGGGGAACCAACGGTCACTGCCGCCTGATAACAAGGCCGGCCCTGAGCTTCGCCATTGTCCAGCCATGCCGTGAATCGCCGCAGACCCTCGCCCGCAGGACCGGAGGATTCCTGCAATGCGATCCGCAGCGGTGCGTTATCCCGGTTCTGCAAGCTCAGTCCCCGCAGCAATTGCACGTCACTGAGCTGGATACCGTTGGTGCCGGGGCAGATAACCGCCACGGCTTCGGCTATGTACTCCATGGCTACCGCGAACGGCAGGACCGGCATACCATCCAGCCGGTGATGATCTAGATACGGATCGCTGATTAAATCCACGGTTTTTTCGAATCGCCATGCGGCTGGACCCAATTCCGTGAGACGTGCGCCATAGAGCAGCGCATGAGGCCCCTCGGTGATGATCGCTGGATCAGTCTCGCCAGGCAGCGCGCTCAGCCGCGCCTCCGCATACTCCCAGGGAAAATCGCCCGCGACCAGCTCAACCTCATCGGCCGGCCCATACAGCAGCTCGTTGAGCAAAAAGTGCCGGCCAGCGGCTGCATTTACCAACTGGACGCCGCGTGCTTCGAATTGCCGCCGCACCTCGGGCGTGACCATGCCGGCGCCATGCGTGGTCCGATCCCAAGGACTCCAGTGGATGGCCGTAACTTTTACCGATTCTCCCCAGCGGTCACGCAGACTCCATGCCAGTCGAGTCACTATCTCATTGCCGGTCGCATAGTCGGATTGCCCTCGATTGCCAAAACGTCCAGCAACCGAGGTGAAAAAGGCAACAAATTTCAGTGTCTCCGGACGCAGGTATTTTGCCAGCAGGAAAGCGCTGTCTATCTTGGTGTCGATGACCTGGTCGATGCTCTCGCGGGATTTATCGAGTAACCAGCCGTCCTCGATCACCCCTGCTCCGTGAATGACCATGTCGATCCGTCCCTGTTTTTGGTACAGCTCATCCAGTAACAGGGCCATCCCGGCTTCATTTCGAACATCGACGGCCCGGTACTCCACGCGTGCGCCGAGTGCGGTGAAATCAGCCACGTTAGCGCGGATTTCCCGGTCGCGCAGCAGGGACTGAATCTCCCGCTCGACCTCAACCGGTTTCACCGTGCGCCCCTCGGCGCTCGCCCGCGCCAGAAAATGGCGGCGCAACGCCGCAGCATCCGGCAGACGGCGGGTTGCGGCATCCTCGGATTCCGGTAGCGGTGTTCGCCCCAGCAGGATCAAGGTCAGACGGAACGGCGCCAGTTCACGCAACGTTTCCGCCGTGATACCTCGTGCCCCACCGGTGGCCAGCACCACCCAATGCTCGTCTGGCTGGCGTAGAGGGGTTGGCAAGGGCGACAGAGAAGCTGGCACGGTGCGAAAAATCGTGCGTACTCCCTCCGGATAACTCACTTCCCGGCGGCCCCCCGGCAGCGCCAATTCTTGAAACACCAGCGCTGCCAGCCGTTCAGGCTCATCGCTTGGATCCAAATCCAGTGCTTTTCCGATGAAACCCGGCTGAGCCAGATCAGGATTCCATTCCAAGTTCAAGGTCTTCACCAGTCCCGTCAATCCCGCGCTGCCAGGGAAAACCCTCTCCATCCCGGCTTTCACCGCCAACGCATGCGTGGCGTACAGGTCACGTCCAAACCGGCCGCCCAGACCACTCACCGTCAACAGGCGGCCTCCATCGCGCAGATCACCTCCCACCCATTGCAGCAGGGTAAACAGGCTCTTAACCTCTCGGGCAACCCGTTCACGCCACTCCGTCAACGCCGCATCGGCCGCGAACAACGGCTGACCGAGCGGCAGCAAGTGGATCAGCGCGCGGATGGTTGAACCCCGCCACTGCGTATTCATCCATTGTTGCAATCGCCCGGCATCATCGAGCAGTTCCTTCGGAATCAGCATTGATTGCATCCCGGCCCCTCGCAGTGTCCGGCTCAGGGCGTCTGCTACACCGAGGTTGTCGGGGATAAGCAGATATAAACCCGGCTCCAGCACCGTTAGCGGATGGGTCAGCGATTCCGGGTGCGCCTTAACGATAAACCGGGACAGGGGGGCACACCCAAAACGGTCTGTCCCGGTTAATTCAAAAGGGCGGGCGTTCTCCTCGATCACGTTCTCCTGTTTTGCAGCAGCGATTGGCTCGCCCGTTTTCGCCGTTAGCCGAGCGGCCACCTTATCCAGAATCTGTTGAAAAGTCGGCAGACCGGCAATCTCTTCCATGTGCGGCTGAAGTTTTTGGGAACTGGATTCTGGCAGCGACCGGCGGAACAGGCCCAGAATCTCCACCCGTTTGATGGAATCGATGCCCAAATCCGCTTCGATATCCTGGTCCAATCCCAGCATCTCCGGCGGATAGCCGGTGCGTTCACTGGCAATCGTCAATAGCCGGTTTTTGAGATCGGAGCGTTCTAATGTTGCAGCAGCAGGTGCGGGTGCGGTACTGGCCACCTTAGGAGGCGCAGTGCTCACAACCGGCTGCACGATAGCTGGCGCCGGTGGCGGCGAAACCACAGGCGCCGCCACCGGCGCCGCCGTTGCTGGAACCGGCACAGCCGCAGGCAAGGCGGACGCTCGCATGGGCGGCTGAAGTGTTGCCGGTTCAGCCGCGCCTTCCTCACGGCTGGCTGCGAAATAAGCCAGCATTACCTGTTCCTGTAAGTGCAGAAACTGGCGCATGGTTTCCTGATAACCGGCCAGCGCCTGATCGGCCGCCCCTCCTGGGGCGGAACCAGCCCCAGGCGGCGGGCCGGAAGGTTGATTATTCATCATAGGATTCTCCGTGGATTGCACAATGGCTGGAGAGGCGGCAGGCAATACGGCCGGTGGCGATGACTGCTCTACATCGTCCGCCAGCAACGGCGGCTTCATTCCCAGCGCATAAGGTTCCCCCTGCCGCCGGACACCCGTCCCGCTCAACCACCAGACATGGGACGGCAGTGGCGCGGGTTTGGACTGCTCCAGGACCTGAGCCAATGGGGACGGGTCAGCGATCCGGCCTGCAAACAGCGGCGCCAAATCAAGCGGGACACCATGGGCCAGCAACGCCGCTAGTGCTTGCAACAGTCCATTCAGGCCACCCCCCTGATCATCGATTGCTACCGCCAGATGCGGCTGTTCCTGCAGAATTTGCTGGGTCAGCCGGGTCAACACATTACGCGGGCCAACCTCTAGAAACAGTCGCGCACCGGCAGCGTACATCGCCTCGATCTCACCGGTAAAATTGACCGGTTCAGTCAGATGCGCCGCCAGCCGGCTGCGAATCTCTGCCGGTTCCCGTGGATACGGGTCAAGGGCGGAATTGCTATAGACCATGAATGCCGGCGATTGAAACGGCAGACCGGCCATAAACGCTGCTAATCGCGCCCGGGCAGGTTCGACAATGGGAGAATGAAAAGCAGCAGCAACCGGTAAGGACACGGTGACGATATTGTGGGCCGCCAATACCTGCCTGGCCTGTTCAATCGCCGCGGTAGATCCGGAGAGCGCCAATTGCTGAGGTGCGTTGTAATTCGCGAAAGTAACGCCTTCGACACCCTGCAATGCCATTCTCACAGATTCCACATCTGCGCGCGCCACCAGCATGGTCCCCAGCTTACCGCCAGCAGCCGCCTCAACGATAAACCGGCCGCGCGCTTCGGACAAACATAGCAACGTCTTCAGGTCGAAAACGTCCGCGGCGTGTAACGCCACATACTCGCCATAACTGTGTCCTGCCGCCAGCGCCGGCTGTAGATTCAGGGTTTGCAGCCAAACCCATAGGCCCGCCTCGACGGCGCCCAGCGCTGGTTGCGCAATTTCGGTGCAGGTTAACCGGCGGCGTGCCTCTTTTTCGGTTTCAAGCGTAAAGCGGCGGGGCGGGTAAATAAAAGTGCTCAATGCAGCCTTGAGAGAGTCCGCTAATGCCGCATCTGCCTGTTCCAGCGTCGCTGCTAATTCCGGCAGCGCCACCGCCAATTCGCGCAGCATGCCGGGATACTGGCTACCTTGCCCCGGAAACAGCACCGCTAACCGGGGGGGGTGCTCATCAGCCGTCCAGGGATGAGGGAAGTAGATATTTTGTAACCGTTCACCCTCCCCTCCCCAGCCGTTGCCCGCCAAGGAGGAGAGAATCTCAGCAGAAGAATGAGGAGGGAGAGGGAACTTGCATAGCTGCGTCAAGGCGCTCGCGATCCGCTGCATCAGCTCGGGTAGCGATCCAGCGATGATGGCTAATGTCAGCCCTTGCTCCGGCAAGGCCCGCGCCAAGGCGGCGGCCAATGCAGCAAGACGAGGCTGTGCACCGGATTGCAAAGCGGCTTGCAGCCGCTCCAATCCGGTGATCAATCCAGCGGAGTCGGCTGCCCGCCAAACGAATAGCTCGACCGGCCAGTCGGGCAATGGCGCATCCGTCTGCAAATCCTTCCCGCCTGGATATTCTTCCAGCGCAGCATGGAAATTGGTGCCGCCAAAGCCAAAGGCACTGACGCTCGCCCGGCGAGGATAATCCTGTGCACGCAGCCAAGGCCGCGCTTCGGAATTGACAAACAACGGATTCGCTGAATCGCGCAACGGCGGCAAGGGCCGGTCGACTCCGCAATGCGGCGGCAATACCCGGTAATGCAGCGCCAGCGCCGCCTTGATCAGCCCAGCGGCCCCAGCAGTGGCCTTGGTGTGGCCAATCAAGGTCTTAACCGAACCAATCGCACCGCTGGCCGGCGACGCTCTGCTCTCATCAAGCAGAGTCGTCACCGTCTCCAGCTCTGCCCGGTCTCCGGCTACGGTGCCCGTGCCATGCGCTTCCCACAAGCCAACGGTTGCCGGCGAGTAGCCGGCTTCCTGATAGGCCCGGCGCAATGCCCGCAATTGCCCGGCGGGCCGTGGCGCCGTCAACCCTTTGGCGCGGCCATCACTGGAACCGGCAATGCCTTTAATGACTGCGTAAATCCGGTCGCCATCCCGTTCGGCATCCGCCAACCGTTTCAATACGACCGCCGCGACACCCTCGGCAATCGCGATACCGTCGGCCTGTTCGTCGAAGGTGCGTGGCCGGCCCTGCGGCGACAACGCCTGGGTCTTGGAAAAACAGAGATACATGAACGGCGACTGCATGGTATCAGCGCCGCCGGCGATTGCCAGGTCGCTATGGCCCAGCCGCAACTCGTTGACCGCCTGGTAAATCGCCGCCAGTGACGAGGCGCAGGCGGCATCCACCGCACAGTTAATGCCGCCGAAGTCGAAACGGTTACTGACCCGGCCCGCTGCCACATTAGGCAGTAAGCCGGCAAAGGAATCTTCGGTCCATTCCGGCAGCCGCGCCAAGATGTCCTCGCCCACGCGACCGGTCATGCGCAGCAGATCCGCGCGAGTTGCGTAGGCCAACCCCAGCTCACCCATGCCGCCACTCGTTCCCAAGACCACTGCAATTCGCTCGCGGTCAGTCCGCGGCAGATCAATGCCAGCATCATCCAGCGCCTGCCGCACTGCCTCCAGCGTCAATAACTGTAAGGCATCGATCGATTTGAGCGCGACCGGCGGTAGTCCATAATGAGTTGGATCAAAGGGTTGTTCGGCAATGAAGCCGCCCCATTTGGCATAAACCCGGTCACGCGCCGCCGGATCAGAATCATAGTATAACCGCCAGTCCCACCGCTCCGGCGGAACTTCCCGCAAGCAGTTCACCCCCTGGACCAAGTTCCGCCAATAGTCCTGTGCACCGGTCGCGCCCGGCAACCAAACGCCGATGCCGATGATGGCGATATCCGCTAGATTCGCACCAGGTTCTGGCTGCTTTCGGGATTGCGGCTGATAACGCGCCAACCAATCCAACGCACCCGTGGTGACGTTGTGATGCAACGCGTCCAACGTCAAAGGCCGGTCATGCAAGGCTGCCACTTGCCCGATCATGTACATACCCTGGACCCGTTGCTCATCCGGGCTTATCTGCCGCAATTCTTCCGCCGGGTCCGAGCGCAATAGGCCCTTGGTAGCGACTCGCAACCGGCCTAACGTTAATTCATCCAGCCGGTCGCGCACCGTCCGTGCCGGCTCACCCCGGGCCTGCAACTGCTGACGGATCTGGTGAAAAGCCGCAACGAAGGGCGTGATCGCGCAACGGCTGGCATGGCCCGGCCCGGCCGTCAATGTCGCGGTTGTTGCACAAGCCAGCGCCACTTGCTGAAAACCGGCCTGGATGGCCCCGCAACGCACTGCTTCCCTGGTCAGGATGTAAGCCGTGCCCATCAACACACCGATGTGCGCGCCGCCTCGCGTCAACGGGGCGGCTAACGCGGCAACCATCGCCGCTGAACGAGCATCGTGAATGCCGCCGGCAAACAGCACGGCCACCTTGGCCAGTCCCTCAGAATGCGCGTCTTCCCAGGACAGCAACGCCTCAACCATCGATTCCCACAGCACGAAACTGCTCAATGGCCCGATATGACCGCCGCACTCACGGCCCTCAAAGATAAAGCGGCGCGCGCCCTGTTCTAGAAACAGCCGCAGTAGAGTCGGCGTGGGCACATGCAAATAAGTGGCAATGCCGTCAGCTTCCAATTGCCGGGCCTGTTCCGGACGGCCACCGGCGATGTAGGCGAACGGCGGATGCACCGCCCGGATCGCTGCCAGTTGTTCCTCGCGCAACGCTGCCGGCACAAAGCCAAGAATCCCCACGCCCCAGGATCGCCCGTTCAGACAGCGGCCTGTCTCCTCCAGCAATTGGCGGGAGCGGTCGCCCTTGAGCATCGCTAAGGCGATCATCGGCAATGCGCCCGCGCAGGCAACTGCTTCGGCAAATCCGGCGCAATCACTGACCCGGGTCATGGCGCCCTGAACAACAGGAAAGCGGGTACCGTGCATCCGCGCTAAAGGCGCATTTTCCGCAAGGGCCGCGTCCCGTTGCGCCTGGGCTGGATGTTGAACTAATGCCCGCCGCACGGCGCGGATGACCCCCGCCACTGTACCGTAACGCTCTGCCCAGGGTGCAGCAAAAGCCACCTCTTGACCAAGCGGCAAGACACCTTGCACCTGCGGATCATGCCAATCGCTTCGCTCATCCAGGATCGCTCCGGGAGCGGCCTCCTGATCTTCCTGCAACTGCTGGCGCAGCGCCCGCACAGGCGCAAATCCTGGCCGTTCCAGCACTCGGATATAGCGTCCGGTTTCCTCATGACCCAATAGAACGGTTTCCGTGCCGTCCAATCCTCGCAACCAGGGCCGCAGGGTATCAGCGAGTGGCGACTCCCGCAGCAGCAACAAAGCGTGGTCCAGCACCACCCCAGAAGCGCCGCCAGCCTGGCAGGCCACAGCGGTATGCAAGCCGATGCCACCCCGGACGTAAACTGGAAGTGTGGTCCGCTCCAGCAATCGTTGCAGCAGTACAAAACTGCTCTCCTCGCTGACCACGCCACCAGCTTCGTGACCCTTCACCCACCAACCGTCAACCTGCGTTTCCAGACCGGTGAATTCATCGCGCCAGCGGGAAAGCTCCAGCAGCACCCGTCCGCCACCGGCGCGGAAGGTTTGGATGGTGGATAACAGATGAATATTGCGTTCAGCATCCAGGATGAGCCAATCCGGTTTGGCATCGCGCCTGGCTCCCAGCATGGCGGGCGCTTCACTGCTGCTCCACTTGAGGCCGAAGGGCGCGCGGATCGCCGCCAACCGCGCCAGCGCCGCTGTCAGTTCGGGCGGCTTCAAGGCGATTTCCGCATTCAGCACCCCGACCCCGCCCGCGCGGCAACCGGCCATCGCCAGCGCAGGATCGCTGAGACCAGCAGGGTTTAGGATAAACAGGGTAAAATCACCGTTCGCCGCCATGACGCGCTTCATGGCAAAGGGTCAACCGGTGGTGCCAGCGGCTCTTGAGGTTCACTGGTTTCGCTGGCTGCAAGTTTGAACCGGCTGACCCGCTCCATTTCCAGCAAGGTTTCCTCCAACGCTGCCTCCAGCCAATCAACCCGATTTTCCAGTTGCTGGTAATAACGGGTAATTTCTTCCAGGGTGCTGGAGGTTGTCAGTTCCTCGGCGCGCGGCAGGGTTTCAACGCCAAATTCCAGCCCCCAGGCATTCTCACCTCCCGCCGGCCGCCCTGCACCGCTTTCTTGATTCTGTAACCATTGCAGCAGGACATGGCGAATGTCAGGATTTTTCAGCAGAGGGGCAAGGGCGCCCAATCCACCCGGTAAGCGCCCTCCCTTGCCATCAGCCGCCGGTGCTGGCGCACCCTTGGCCGCCATCATGAGCGTGCGCAAGCCGGGGCGGCCACGCTGCCCTGCCGGCTCCTGATTCACACGCGCTTGGCGCTGCTCCCGCAAGCGGTTAAGACGTTGTTTTATCTCACCATCATCGCTCATTAGGTCCATTACTCCAGAAATTCCAGAAACCAGTCATCCCCACCGGGCTGTGGGGCTGTATTGGATTCTGGCGGGCGGACCGCGGGTTGCTTGATCTCCGGCGATAGCTTGATACCGGAGGCAACTCCAGCACGCTGCCGGGCTTGCTCCAAACGGGCTTGCAAATCCCGAGTGACCGCCTGGAGCCGCTGAAGATCCGCCTCGATCGCCGTAATTTCACTCTCCGTTTGATGTTCTCTGCTTCGCACCGCCTCACGGGAGGGCGGAACATTTCCGTCGCCGATCTCAACCGGCTGCTCTTCGTTCATTGTGATTGAGGGTAAAGCAGGCGATGCGGTGGAAGCTGCTCTATCCGGGCCTGGCGATTGGCTTGCGCGCTCTAATGTCTGTTGCAGGCGCCAAAGATTGATCCCGCCCACCATTGGCTCACCGGGAATATCTTGCTTTAAAAACTTAAGCAGCCGCTGAATACGCTCACTAGCGCCCCCTTGCGTAGTCCGGACACGTTGCTCCAGCAGCCGAACCGCTTTCTGGAGCCGTTGCTCGCCGACGGGAATGCCAGGAAGCAGCGTGTCTCCTGGCGGCGTCTCCATCAGGAATTCCGCTAACCGCTGCAATAAACCACCGCCCTGCCGTTCGCTGCGCTGACCCCGCTTAGCCGGTTCTCGACGATCACCCCGCCGGTGTCCATCTTGAGCCAGCACAACCGGCTCCATCATGGGTGTTTGCGGCATTACAGGCGCGGCACTGTAAGAAGGCTGTTCATAACGCCCTCGCAACGCCTGCAAGCGGGCACGGCGCTTGGTCATACCGTCATCGTTCTTCATAGTATTTCTCTCAAGAAAGGTTCTTGACGTTAGGAGTAACCCAATTCCTGCGCTAACTCGACCACCGCCGGATGCAGCCCCTGGCTATCTGGCCGCCACGGCAAAGGTCCGGCGAGATCATAATCGCCGAATTGCGCCGGGCGCAGGCGCGGCTCCAGAAGAAAATTGATGTCATTGCCCAATCGGGCATTGATCGGGCCCACATGGGCATAAGGTGACTGTTCCGGCGCCTTCATCGCCGCCAATTCACGCGGACCGCAAGGCAACCCCAGCCATTGGCAGATCCGGGTCAACTCGGTATCAGGATCCGCTAGGATTCGCTCGCCCTGTACCCGTAACCACTGCTCCTGAGGCAGGTCATTCAAGAATTCCATGACCAAGGCATTGGCGTCATGCCATAAAATCTGCGGCTCAATTACCGCCATGTCCCCCGGCATATCGATCGCATTGAGCATCATAAGCATCAGCTTACCGCCCCGCGCCTTAAGCACTGACTCGCATTGTCCACGCGGATGGCGCAGCAAATGGATGAACCTTGCCCGGGGAGCCGCTTCCAGCAACCGTTCCAGGTACAGCCGCCGGCGAAGATAGCCTGGACTCTTCTCGACTGCGATCAGCGGATCGATCTTCGCCAGGAGTTCCTGGAATACTTCACCGGTACTGGACTGGGCGCGCACCCGAATCCAGCGGTAGGCCAATGCAACCCCGTCAACGGTCTGTTCGCCCGCATAGAGCTGCGCTACGGTTCGCAATAGGCCATGGCGCATCACCGGCCAGAACGTCGACTTGCGCCCGCCATCGTGACCGGCGCCTCGCCAGAACTCGTCCAGCGTTTCCGCCATGAACAGATTCAATTCGGGAAAACCGTACATCCGGGGATGCTGGCCAAGCATGGTGCTGACCAGCGAGGTAAACGACCGGGGCGGCGCCAGGATAAAGAGCGGCTGATGATGATCTGGCTTGCTTGCTGAACTGACTGCTGTCACGGCCGCAACCCTTCGACAAACGGCACTTCAAAGCATTTTTCATGCATGATCGGCCCGTGGCCGAAGTAGCCGTCCTCACCGAAGAGCTCCCCATGATCGGCCGTTACAATGAACCAGGTATTCGATGGGCATCGGGCATACAATTCACCCAGCAACCTGTCGATATACTCCACGCATCTGATCTGCTGGTCATGTAACCGCCGCATCTCTTCCTCGGGAAAGAATGCCTGATTCCCCGATGTCCGGGTTGATCCGTTCGCCAGATCTTTGAGCACCCCGTGAACTCCGGAAATATGCGGCAGATCGTCGCCAGCCAGCATATAGGGGTAATGGGTTTCGCCCAGATTGAGAAAGTAAAAACGAGGCTGATTTCCAGGGAAAATGATTTCGCGCACCATGCCAGCAAAATCGTTGTGGTTGTCCATCAGCCGGTAATCATCGAAATCCCGGCTGAGAAGCGTGTAGGGATTCAGCACCGGCAACGACATCCGGGCAATAGTCGAGTAACCGTTGTTTTTCAGCACCTTAGGCAAAGAGAGTTCCGGCACGAAGGTTTTGAACGATAGCCCGGTAATAGCAAGCCGATCCACCCAGCGCTTGAACTCGCCCTTGTAAACCTCGGAGGCGAATACCCCAGGCGGATTGGTGTGTGGAACCATGCCCATCAACATCGCATAATGCGAAGGAGAGGTCCAGGACGCATAGCTGTAACGGCGTTCGACCGGACCGAGCCGGTCGATATTCGGTGTGTGCGCCCTCTGGCAACTGTCATAGCGACAGCTATCCATAACGATATAAATCAGATGATTCATGCGCGGCGATTACGGTTGCGGCGGTTCTGGCGCAAACGGCGGGTTTCATCCGCCACCCGGTCGGTTACGGATGGCTGGAGATCCTCGGCTAATTCTTCCCAGCCGCCATCACTAGCCGCCAGTTCGCGCTCCAGATCACCTAATAGTTGTTCATGATCCGGCAAATGTAAAACGGTAGCGCGGTATTGCTCGACCGCTAATTGGAATTGCTGACGCTGATAGTGGATGTCACCTAGCAGCTTATGCACCAGTGGCGCAATCTGGCTATTTTTCGGCAACTCACGGGCCTGTTGCTCAGCATCTTCCAATTTACCACTGGCTAGCAGTGCCTCTACCAACCGCAAGCGGGTCGTCGTTCGGCCAGGATCGCGGCGCAACGCCTCATGCAACGCCTCCTCGGCAACCGGGTACAGCTTTAGCTCCAACGCCGCACGTCCCAGCTGGACCAGCGCCGGACTGTCCTCCGGCAAGCGCTTCAGCACCTCACGCAGCACGTGTTCAGCCGGATCGTGTTCATCCCGGGCAACCAGCAAACGCGCCAGCAGAATAGCGGCACGCATATGATCTGATTCAATATCCAGTGCGAGCCGCAATTCAGCGATAGCGGCCTCCGGCTGATCTTGCTGGCGATAAATTTCGGCAATCAACAGCCGCGGCTGCACCTTGCGTGGATCATGGTGTAAGGCTTTCCGCAATAAAGCCATCGCTTCTTCATATCGCTGCTGACGCAGCAAAACCTGACCGAGTCCGGTCATGGCTTTCACTGATTTCGGGTCGAGATTCAGCGCATTCTGAAAAGCCAAAATGGCTGGCTCAAATTGATCCAGTTCGGCCAATGACTGCCCCTCCAGCACGTAGGCTTTCGGTAACAATGGGTCGAGAATCCGCGCCTGGGTAAAGCGTGCCAACGCCTCTTCGAGGCGTTCCTGACGCCGTAATACCATGCCGAGGCCAAGATATGCATTGGCTGACTTGGGATTACTGATTAGCAACGCTTCAAATTCAATACGGGCCTCATCCTGGCGCCCTTCGCGAAACAGTGCGCGGCCTTTCCGCAGGCGCTCGCGTTCATCCTGGGCCGGTGCCGGATTACTATCCAGCTTTTTGACCATCGGTTGCCACTGTGTCATATCTCATACCTCATGATGGCTCGTACTGCCGGCAGCACGGGCGTCGACGTGAATTTCAAGGCATACATGCAAAATCAGCACCGGGCGGCTGAATCCTGAAGCGATCAACCGTCATTGCGAAACCAGGGCATCGTATGGGAGTCAAAAACCGGAATGAAAGTTGCTGGAGGCTTGAAGAATCTTTCCATCCATCCACTGTGATGGAAAGATGCATAATCAATTTATCATAGCAATTTGCGGCTCACCGGCACAAATCCATTCCAGAGGTTCTTTGGAGAGCAGACAACTCGTGGCAAAATCGCCCGCTGGTTACTCGTTGATAAGCTCGTCAACATCATCCATCCACATCTAACCTTGGTTCAGCGCCACCATGACAACCACCAGCATACTCACTCCAAAAAACATTCAAGAACAGCTAACCATGCTGCTGAACGACATGATTCAGGGGTGGGATATGGATATCTTGGAACCAATTGGCACGGACACTCGATTAATCGAAGATCTAAATTTCGAGTCGGTGGACTTGATGCAGCTCATTGTCGCTATCGAGCAGACCTTCGGGGTACGGGGATTGCCGTATGAACAAATATTGATGCAAGACGGTGGCTACGTTACCGAGATTACGGTTCAGCAACTGACAACATTTCTATACCAGCTCATACCGCTCCATAGGTCAGGCCCATCCCAGCCATCGCCTTCCATAGCAGCACACTGAAAGCCCTGTCTAAGCATCCTTTTACTAATGCTAATGACCTATAAAAATTTTAGTTTTCAAACAGACTGGCCAATTCCTCAACCAGTTTCTTGCGGTCGATTTTACCATTAGGATTGCGCGGCAGATCACTGAAGCGGGCAATCACTTGCAGAGGAACCATGAAATTGGGCAGGTGTTGCTTACAGTGATTGATAAGATCATTTTCGTTGAAAACTTCATGCAAAGGCTTGATGACCGTAACCACTGCTTGGCCCAGCGCCGGATGTGGAATACCTAACGCCGCTGCTTCAGCCACCTGACCGCTACTGTAGATTACCTCCTCGATTTCGGTAGGACTCACCCGGTAGCCCGAGGTTTTGATCATGTCATCTTTACGGCCGATGAAGTACAGAAATCCGTCTTCATCCATCCGCACCGTGTCGCCTGACCAGACGGCCAGTTCGGGAATGGGCAAGCCAGGGTTCTGGCCAGGCGCTGGGCGATAGCGTTCAGCCGTCTTGTCCGGGTCGTTCCAATACCCCAACCCGACCAGCGCGCCTCGATGCACCAGTTCGCCAGGCTCGCCAGGCGCGCAGGGGGTTCCGTCCTCGCGCACCACAAGGATTTCGGCATTGGGAATGGCTTTGCCCATCGAATCCGGCCGGCGATCAATCTCAGCCGGTGGCAGGTAGGTGGAGCGAAACGCCTCTGTCAATCCATACATCAGGAACGGGGCGGTTTTCGGCAGGGAGCGGCGCAAGGCAGCCAAGGTGGCGCGAGGCATGGCGCCGCCGGAATTCGTGATATAGCGCAAGCTATCCACTGCCGCCGCTGGCCACTCAAGTTGCGCGAGTTGCACCCACATCGGCGGCACCGCAGCCAATCCGGTGATCGCCTCGCGGGCCACTGTGTTTACCACGTCCCGGGGTAGCAGATAATCCATCAGCACCGCGCGCGCCCCGGCCACGAAAGCCGTGGTCAATTGACTCAGGCCATAGTCGAAGCTAAACGGTAACACCGCCAGCAGCCGGTCATCTGCCCGATTACCCAAATATTCAGCGACGCTATAGGCTCCGGCCAGCATATTGCGATGAGACAGCACCACCCCCTTGGGTTTGCCGGTACTACCGGAGGTGTAGAGAATTGCTGCCATGTCGATGTCAATAATCGACCCAGGCACAGGACTGTCGTCTGCCGTTAGCAACGCTCGCCAACCAAGCGCTTGCAGATGCTGCGGATGTGGCGTGAGAGGAGCCGCCTCATCGATCAGCACCAGACTGTGCAGATCCGGGCAGTCAATCAACAACGGCTCCAGCGACTCCGCCCGATCACGGGCGGTGATCAGAATACGGACATTGCAATCGCGCAGAATGTAGGCGACCTGCTCAGGTTTCAACAGGGGGTTAACGGGTACGAACACGCCACCGGACAACGCGGTGCCAAACAGGGCAGCGACGGTTTCCGGACACTTGGGCAAGTAGATGGCAACCCGTTCTGCCCGGTTCAGACCCAGCGCCAGCAAACCGCCCGCAGCCGCCTGAATCAAGCCAGCCAAGCCGGCATAATCCAGAATCGTTTGCCTATGAACGATAGCAATAGCGTCAGGGCGGCGCTCCGCCTGCTCAAAAATGAGTTCTTGCAACAATCTGGCCATACGCAATTCCAGGATCAGGGTTCAGTGAATAAGCTAATGATGAGAGTATGATAATGAAGGATAGCCGTTTCCGGGTAATCCGGCTTGCGAGCGAGGCAAATTGCATATGAAAGACGGGGAAATCGCGCCAGTTTTGCTGCTGTATACAACCAGCGGCTGTCACCTGTGCGAACAGGCAGAAAACCTGATTGGGCGACAAGGAAACATCACCTTCAAGGCGGTGGAGATTACCGATGACACGCAACTGTTGGAACGGTATGGCGTCCGTATTCCAGTTTTGCAACGGCTGGAGACTGGCGAGGAATTGGACTGGCCTTTTGATGCAGTAGCCATCCGGCACTTGCTGGCAGGCCATGGTTTCTAGCCTCGAACAAAGCTTATTTTACAAAGGTAAAATCCACGGTGGCCAACCACCCCATTTCAATTTGAAAAGCGCCCCGTACAAACCAAGCCAAGACTATGGTTCGACTTCAGATACGCCTATGTCACTGAATAATATGGTAGCGACGGCAGGTATCCAACGGAACCTCAGAACATCGACGCCTATGGCTGGTTGAGAGATAGTTACAACAATAATACCAATATCTTGGCCGCACAGGTTATTTACAATACCTAACACCCATCGATTCGCTAAATCGAAAAGCCGGGATGCATCCCCGGCTTTATTTTTAGTAAACCCGTTCGCCCCTGATGTAAAAAGAGATAGAGGGCAATAGGGCGTTTCACAGCTTGAAAGAGGACCTTAACTAATGATTAACGCAGCATCGATCCGCCGGGTAGCGGTTCTGGGCGCCGGCGTGATGGGCGCGCAAATCGCTGCTCATCTAGCCAATGCCGACGTGCCTGTAGTGTTATTCGACTTGCCCGCCAAAGACGGCGATCCCAATGGAATCGTTACCAAGGCCATCGCCCGTCTGGCCAAAATGAACCCGGCACCGTTCGCCGCCAAAGAGCGGGCCACACTGATTCAACCTGCTAACTACGACCAGCATCTGGAAGAACTACGTACCTGCGACCTATTGATTGAAGCTATCGCCGAGCGTCCAGACTGGAAAGCCGATCTCTATCAGCGTATCACCCCCTACGTACATGACCGGGCGATTTTAGCCACCAATACCTCTGGCTTGCGCCTGAATCTGCTCGCCGAGTCCGTGCCAGAGAGTATGCGTCTGCGCTTTTGCGGTATCCATTTTTTCAACCCGCCTCGTTACATGGCGCTGGCCGAGCTGATTCCTTGCTCCACCACCGATCCGAACATTCTTAATTCGCTGGAAACCTTCCTGGTCAGCTCCTTGGGCAAGGGCGTAGTGCGCGCCAAAGACACCCCAAATTTTGTCGCCAACCGCATCGGCGTTTTTTCCATGGCGGCGGCCATCCATCACACCCAGGTATTTGGACTGGGCTTTGATCTCGTGGATGCATTGACCGGCCCAGCGATTGGCCGGCCTAAGAGCGCGACCTATCGCACCGCTGATCTGGTGGGCCTCGACACAATGGAGCATGTCATCAAAGGCTCGGCGCTGGCGTTGCAACAAGACCCGTGGCAGCGTTATTTCACCGTACCTGATTGGCTAGGCGCGCTGACTGAAAAAGGTGCGCTGGGCCAGAAAACCAAGGTTGGCATCTACGCCAACAAGGGCAAACAGGTGCTGGACCCGGCGACCGGAGAGTATCGGAATGCCGATGCTCAGCCTGATGCAGCGGTGCAGGCGATCCTCAAGATCAAGCATCCAGCGGAGAAGTTCGCCGCCTTGCGCGCCAGCGATCATCCTCAGGCACAATTCTTGTGGGCGATCCATCGCGATGTTTTCCATTATGCCGCTGTATTACTTGCAGAAATTACTGACAACGCCCGTGATATCGATCTCGCCATCCGTTGGGGTTTCGGCTGGCGCATGGGGCCGTTTGAGATCTGGCAGGCGGCTGGATGGAAGCAGGTCACTACTTGGATCGAAGAAGATATTGCCGCTGGCAAGGCGATGACGGCGACGTCACTACCCGTCTGGGTCAGGCAAACCGATGGCGTGCATCGGCCTGAAGGCTCCTATTCCGCGGCGGAGGATCTCTACAAGCCTCGCTCGGTGCTGCCCGTTTACCAGCGGCAAATCTATCCTGAACTGGTGTTAGGCGAAGCACCGCATCGCTATGGCGAGACAGTCTTTGAGAATCCTGGTGTACGGCTGTGGACCACGGGCGATGACATCGGGATATTGAGCTTTAAGACCAAGATGCACGTCATCGGCAATGATGTGTTAAGTGGTGTGCAAACGGCGTTGAACATCGCCGGGCAGCGCTTCAGTGGCCTAGTGCTATGGCAAACCGAAGCGCCTTTCAGCGCCGGCGCCAACTTAGCCGAGGCGGTGCCGGTGGCGCTGGCCGGGGATTTTGATGCGTTCGAGAATATCGTGGCGCAGTTCCAGCAAACCACGTCGGCTCTCCGCTATTCGGCGGTGCCCGTCGTTGCCGCGGTGCAAGGCTTGGCGCTGGGTGGCGGTTGTGAGTTTTTGATGCATTGTGACCGGGTGGTCGCGGCGCTGGAAAGCTATATCGGCCTGGTGGAAGCCGGTGTGGGCCTGATCCCCGCTGGCGGTGGTTGCAAGGAATTCGCCCTACGCGCCATGACTGAGGCTAAGGGCGGCGACCTGCTGCCCTTCCTGCGCCCGTACTTTGAAGCGATGGCGATGGCCAAAGTCTCGCGTAGCGCCGAGGAAGCCAAGCAACTGGGCTATCTCAAGCCATCCGATATCATCGTATTCAATCCCTATGAACTGCTGTATGTCGCCAAGGCCCAGGTACGGGCGCTGGCGGAAACCGGCTACCGGTCGCCACAACCGCGCCCGATTCGCGTGGCCGGCCGCATGGGTATCGCCGCCTGCCAGATGGTGCTGGTCAACCTGCGCGACGGTGGTTTCATCTCGGCCCATGATTACCAACTCGGACTCGGCATTGCCGAAGCACTGTGTGGCGGTGACCTCGATCCCAATACGCTGGTGGATGAAAACTGGCTGCTGGGGCTGGAACGCCGCAACTTCGTAGCGCTGGCCAAAACGCCGCTGACCCACGCCCGGATCGAGCACATGCTCAAAACCGGCAAGCCGCTGCGTAACTGATTGCAGGAGAACCTTTCATGCGCAAACAAACCCAGGATGCTTATATCGTTGCCGCGGTCCGCACCCCGACCGGCAAGGCGCGTGGCGTGTTCCGCAACACTCGCCCGGACGACCTGTTAGCCCATGTGCTGCGCGGCGCAGTCGCTCAATGTCCAGGACTCGACCCGCAACAAATTGGCGATGTCATCGTGGGTTGCGCGATGCCGGAGGGCGAACAGGGCATGAACGTGGCTCGCATCGGTCTATTATTGGCCGGACTGCCGGACAGCGTACCCGGCATGACCATCAACCGCTTCTGTGCCTCCGGGGTACAGGCAGTGGCGCAGGCTGCCGACCGCATCCGCCTGGGCGAGGCCGATGTAATGCTGGCCGCTGGCACGGAAACCATGAGCATGATTCCAATGGGCGGCAACAAGATTGCGCTCAATCCAGCAGTGTTCGCGACCGATGAAAATGCCAGCATCGCCTACGGCATGGGTTTAACCGCTGAAAAAGTGGCGGAACAGTGGAACGTGTCGCGAGAGGATCAGGACGCTTTCGCGGTGGAAAGTCACCGTCGAGCCGCCACTGCCATCGCCAATGGCGAGTTCCGCCAGGAGATTCTGCCTTATACCGTCCTGGACCGGTCGCCGGATGTGCAAGCGGTTCAGGTCAAGGTGCGCGAGCGGGTGATCGAGAATGATGAAGGCCCGCGTCCCGGCAGTACCCTGGAAGCGCTAGCCAAGTTGAAGCCGGTGTTTGCCGCGAAAGGCAGCGTCACTGCTGGTAACAGTTCGCAAATGAGCGACGGAGCAGCGGCGGTGCTGGTGATGAGCGAGCGGATGGTCAAGCAATTGAATTTGAAGCCGCTGGCTCGCTTTGTCAGTTACGCGGTGGCTGGAGTACCGCCGCGGATCATGGGCATTGGCCCGATTGCAGCCATTCCCAAAGCGCTGGCGCGGGCGGGAGTGCGGCAGGAAGACATGGATTGGATCGAGCTGAACGAAGCCTTCGCTGCGCAGAGCCTGGCAGTAATCCGGGAACGGCAGCTCGATCCGGCCAAAGTCAATCCGCTGGGTGGCGCCATTGCGCTGGGTCATCCGCTAGGCGCCACCGGGGCAATCCGTGTGGCGACGCTGGTGCATGGCATGCGCCGGTGTGGCGGCAAATACGGCATGGTGACGATGTGCATCGGGACCGGCATGGGCGCTGCGGGAATTTTTGAGGCGCTGTAAGTCTGCATGCGAGAAGAAAGCCCGTTCGTGCTAGTCAGCGGGCTTTTTTTCTGGTGCCACCACTCGAAGAGACTTGCCGGGCAACCGGGTTGCGTTATGCTAGCGATGATTAACTCATCCATTTCAACCAGGAGAAAGTCGCTTATGATGGCAATACGTGCGGACGCTGGCCGTGGCTGGGGATGGATCGTCGAAGGTTGGCAATTATTCATCAAAGCACCGGGAGTATGGATCGTTATTTTATTGATCTACTTGGCTATCAGCGTGGTGTTGTCGCTGATTCCGCTAGTCGGCATGATTGGTCACACCTTACTTAATCCGGTGCTTGCTGGTGGAATGCTGTATGGCGCGGCAGCGCAAGCGCGGGGCGAAAAACTGGAAATCGTTCACCTGTTCCAAGGCTTTCGTGACCAGGAACGCATGGGGCCGCTGGTCATGCTCGGTCTGTTCAGCGTTGGCGGTTACATCTTGATGTTTGTGGTATTCATGATCTTCGTTGGTGGCAGCGTCGCGACCGGGATCGCCTTGGACAGCACTGGAGCCAACGTACCCCACGAAGCAATGGGCGGAATCCTCGCGGGTGTTGGCCTGATTGTCATGCTGATCGTGATCACCATCGGCATTCTGATCACCATGGCGCTGTTTTACGGTGTCCCGCTGGTTATGCTAAGACGGCAGAACGCCTGGCCAGCGGTGCAAGCCAGCATCGCCGCTTGCTGGATCAATATGCTGCCACTACTGGTATTCGGACTTATCTATATCGTGCTTGCGGCGATAGCAATCATTCCACTGGGTTTTGGTTTATTGATCTTGGGACCGGTCACGGCCGGCGCCATCTACGCCAGCTACCGGGAAATCTTCGAAGAAACACCATCGGCCGGCATCAATCTAGCCAAATAGCTCTCTGACGGGTTGTCGACCATGGGTTGGTTCCCACAAGCAACGAGTTGGGTTCTTCACATTTCTGGAGATATCTCCTTCGCTGCCAGAATCGCTGCCCGCAACCGTTCGAGGTCCTCGTTGCCATTGATTTTCAGAGGATATTCATCGGGTGCGGGCGGTTCCACAGATTGCAGTTGCTGCTCCAGCACCGCGACATCGGCCTCAGCGGCATCATCGCCGCGCGCCCGGCGTACGGTGACTCGCTTACGCAAGGTCGCCGGGCTGGCGTTGCATTCCAGCAAAATGAACGGCACGCCATGCCGGGCGGCAAGCCGGCGGAACGGCTCCCGATGGGCGCGTTTGAGGAAAGTAGCGTCGACCAGCACCGGACGGCCCGACGCCAACAACCTATCCGCCAGATCAAGCAGACGCTGATAAGTCCGGGCGCTCGCCTCTGCAGTGTATAATCCTTGGCCGAGGCTAGAGCGGCTATCGTCCAGCGGACCCAGCCCGAATAACCGCTTGCGCTCGACATCCGCACGAATGCGAATAGCGCCCGGCAATGCGTCCATTAATTGACCGGTCCGATGCGATTTGCCGGAACCGGAAACTCCATGTGTGACCAATAAGAATGGTGCTGGCTCCTGGGTCAGCGCCAGGGCCAGACGTAAGTAATCCCGGCAATAGCCGCAAGCGGCAGTACGATCCGCCTCGGGAATTCCCTCTTGACTGGCTTGAATCGCATGGATTTTGGCCCGCACCATTGCCCGATAAACCTGGTAATAGGTCAGCAGCGCCACACCGGCAAAATCACCGCTGAATTCCAGCCAAGTATTGAGCACGCGCTGTGCAAAGTGTCCAACACCGCGCGCTTGCAGATCCATAGTCAAGAACGCCAGATCATTAATAATATCAATCCAACGCAGCGCATCATTAAATTCAATACAATCGAAAATGGTTACCTGACCCTCACCGGTCAAAATCATGTTGCCCAAATGCAGATCGCCATGACATTCACGGATCCAGCCGCCTGCCTTGCGCTCCGTCAACGGGGACCGCAAGCGTTCGGACGCGTCCAATGTCCAGCGTTCGACTTCGGCCAAGATCGCCAAATCGGCAGGATCACTCAACTGAGGGCGGGTATAGGTAAAATCATCCAGCATCGGTTGGCAAACCTGCTCTGGTTCACCGAATGGAGCCGCGGGACCGGCAATGGAAATGGCACCATGAAAACAAGCCAACTGGCGAGCCAGTCTCTCAAAATGACGGGTTTCCAGCCCGCCGGAAACCAATACCCGGTCGAGCCGCGCATCCTGGGGAAAGCGATGCATCCGCACCGCATACTCGATCGCCGGTTCAAGACCGAAGACTGGATGGGTAACGTCACCACCAATGGTCAGACAATCCAGGTACAAATCCGGAGCCAACCGTTTATTCAGGCGCAGTTCCTGTTGGCAGTAGTATTGACGGCGCTCCAGACTGGTAAAATCCAGAAAACCTAGATTCACAGGCTTCTTGATCTTGTAGGCATAATCACCGGCCAGCAGGAGATGGGAAATATGCGTCTGCATATGTTCGACCGCCGTTACTGGATACGGATAGCAGTCCGGCCGCAACAGTGCGGTGACCAACGCAGACTGATCAAAGGATTCGTCAGTGGAAGACATGGGCCGGACTCCAGATCCTAAAAATTGAAACTTTAAATTAAGACAGAATGATTGGCGTCCGCTAAGCGGATAGGCCGTAAGGGCAGGCGCTCAACTGGAATAACGATGATCAAAGCTCGATCCGTGCGTAAGCTTGGAGCGGTGCCACTTCATGTGGTCCGCGCGTTGTTATCACTAATTTTTTCACTGTTTCTGGGTAGTATTCTACTCGGAGCATTGGGTCTGGGACTGTATATGGTTTACCTGGACTCCGTCATCCGTACTGAATTCGATGAGAAACGCTGGGCCATGCCCGCCCGGGTTTACGCCCGGCCTCTGGAGTTATTTGAGAGCATGTCGCTAAGCGCCGATGCCTTTGCCCAGGAACTCAAAATGCTGGGTTACCGCGATGTCAACTGTCCAGAAGCGCCGCCACCCGCGCCCGTCGTGGAAGACAAGCGCCGGTTTAAACGCAAGGCGTCCCGCCCGCCTGCCCAGAGCTGTGTGCCCCCGTCTAACAGCAGTGAATCACCCAGTAAGCCTGGGACTTACGCGCGCCAAGGCGAAGCCTTCGAGGTCATGACCCGCAACTTCACATTCTGGGACGGTATGGAACCGAGCCGCAAGGTCCGGCTGACCTTTGCCGGTAATATTCTGGTTGAATTGACCAGCCTGGACAGTCAGGAAACACCCGGTCTTTTGCGGCTGGATCCGCCTGAAATCGCGGGCATCTATCCTTCTCACTACGAGGACCGCATCCTGCTCAAAGCCCAGGACCTGCCGCCTGCTTTGGTGGATACCCTGATGGCGGTCGAGGATCGTTCATTCTTCGAGCATGCTGGCATCAATCCTAAGGGCATCTTCCGCGCGATGCTGGCGAATCTGCGCGCTGGACGGACTGTGCAGGGCGGCAGCACCCTGACCCAGCAACTGGTCAAAAATCTATTTCTCAGTAATGAACGGACGTTCAAGCGCAAGATTAATGAGATGTTGATGGCGATCCTCATCGATGCACGCTATGGCAAAGATGAAATCCTGGAGGCATACAGCAATGCCATCTATCTCGGTCAGGACGGCAGCCGGGCGATTCATGGTTTCGGACTGGCGAGCCAATTCTATTTTGGCCAGCCATTAGAAGAACTGGACCTTCACCAGATTGCTCTACTGGTGGGCATGATTAAAGGTCCATCACTGTACGATCCACGCAAACATCCCGGCCGGGCCAAAGAACGCCGGACCCTGGTGCTGGACATCATGACCGAGCAAAATCTGATCAGCACTGAGGATGCGCTCACTGCTAAAGAGATGTCACTGGATGTGTTGCCCAAGACCGCCAGTGGTATTACCGCTTATCCTGCTTTCCTGGAACTGGTACAACGGCAGTTGCGGCAGTACTACAAGCCGGACGATTTATTGTCTGAAGGTCTACAGGTATTTACTACTCTCGATCCTCGCATTCAGGCAGTGGCGGAAAACACTATCGCCAGCAAACTGCCTGAACTTGAAAAGAGCCAGCGCCGGGCACGGCCATTGCAGGGCGCCGCTGTTGTGACCGACACCCAGACCGGAGAAGTTCTAGCGATGGTAGGGGATCGGGAACCGAAAACCCTCGGATTCAACCGGGCGCTCGACGCCAAGCGTTTGGCCGGTTCGCTGATCAAACCCGTGGTCTATCTGACGGCCCTGGAACAGCCGGATCGTTATACTCTGATGACCCGGCTCAACGACAGCCCCCTGGTCTATACCTCCGGCGGCCAACGCTGGGCACCTGCCAATTACGACCATCGCTACCATGGCCGCGTGGCGCTAAGAGATGCCTTGGCGCACTCCTACAACATTCCAGCGGTGCGGGTCGGTCTGGACATGGATGTCATCAATGTCGTGGAAATGTTGCGCCGACTGGGATTTGAGCGGGATCTGAAACCCTATCCTTCGTTGTTGCTGGGTGCGTTTGATGCCTCACCATTTGAAATTGCCCAGGTCTATGCAAGCATCGCCGGCAGCGGCTTCCGCATTCCGTTGCGCGCAATTCGCGAAGTCACCAATTCTACCGGCCAATCGCTACAACACTACAGCCTGGATGTCGAGAAGGCGGTGGACCCAGGACCCGTTTATTTGGTCACCCATGCCATGCAACAAGTCATCAAAGCAGGAACCGCGAGAGCTGCCAAGAGCAAGCTATCGCCTGAGCTGAAGCTGGCGGGCAAGACCGGTACGACCGATGACTATCGCGATAGTTGGTTTGCTGGCTTCAGCGGCAACCGGTTAACGGTGGTCTGGGTCGGGCGCGACGACAACAAGCCAACCGGACTCAGCGGCGCCAGTGGCGCGCTACGGGTCTGGATTGACTTAATGGCGGGATTGTATCTAGAACCGCTGGATGCACCGCCACCCGCAGATGTCGAAGAAATCCGCGTGGATCCGTATAGTGGATTGCGGCTTGGGTCAGGCTGTGGACGCGGCCAGCCAGTGCCATTTCTGACCGGATCTGGCCCACGGCGATCCACTTCCTGCGGAGGTGGATCATCTTCTGCGCAGCGCGTTGAAAAACCGGCCGCACCGGAACCCTCGGCCAATGATGCTGGCGGTGGAATGAGCGACTTCTTTAAACGGCTCATGGAATGAGATGAATCCATTATCTCACATAGCAACTAAGGCTACGAAAAGGTAGAGTTAAGCCTATGATCGATTTTATTGAAGTTCGGCATCATCAACTAACCTGCTGAACCAGTGGAGAAAACGATGAACAGATTCTTACAACCCTACGCGGGCTTATTGGCGTTGACAGTAGGAATCGCCGGCTGCGCGATGCCTTATTCGCAACCATCGAGAAATGTCAAGGCACCGGTGATCGATCGCAATACCCGGCCGGCGCCAACCTATCCTACCCAACCAGCCCGGCCATCTCTTCAACCTCAAGTGGAAGTCGGGCAATTACCCCGCGAGGATCCGTTGACACCTCGTGAATATGCTTCGCCCTCTCCGGGGACCCCCTATCCGGCTGCACGCTATCCAACCGAGCGCTATCCAACCCCCTCACCGGCCTACCCAGACGCCTATGATGCGGTGCCTGCGCGACCTTCAGGCCCGGCCTATGCAACCCCGCCTAGTGCGGCATATCCATCACCGGCCTATCCACCCGGCGCAGCGTACCCGCCATCCGCCTATCCGTCTTACCCGGATTCGCCACAGAGTGCGGATGAATTTTACGGAACTCCGCCAGAACCGGATCCACCACTGGCAATTCCGCAGTCAGCCGCTCCGCCAGTAGCGGCGCCAAAGAATAAACCGATCGCCCTGGCGCCACCCATCAAGCCGGATATCGAACCCGACACAGAGCCTGATGCGCCTGAAATCCCGCCACAACCGGCTCCTGCCCAGCGGCCGGCTCCACCACCCCGTCCCGCAGAATTACCCCCAGCGGAGATCACCCGTGAAGGTAATCAGGCAGTGGTAGCCCTACTGGACAGTGCTGACAAATATGTCAAGAGCAACCAATTGGATAAGGCTGGCGCGGCTCTCGAACGAGCCCTGCGCATCGAGCCCCGCAACGCAGGCATTTGGCACGATCTGGCGCAGATTCGTTTGCATCAGGGCGAGTATCAACAGGCCGAATCGCTGGCTAGCAAGTCTAACAATCTCGCTGGAGGCAACCGGCCATTACAGGCCCGTAACTGGAAATTGATTTCAGTGGCGCGTAAGGCAGGCGGTAATATTGCGGGCGCTGAAGAGGCCGAAGCTCAGGCCTCGCTCCTGTCACGCTGACCGCTATCACTTGGCAGAACGTACGGCGATGAACATGGCTGAGCTGCTGGGACCGGACGGCCCCCTGGCGCGTCATGCACCGGGCTTTGCACCGCGTCTTCAGCAGCAGCAAATGGCGGCTAGCGTGGATACCATCCTGAACGAAGGAGGGACGCTAATTGTTGAAGCCGGGACGGGCACCGGCAAAACCTACGCTTATTTAACGCCCGCGCTACTATCTGGAATGCGGGTCATCATCTCCACAGGTACCCGTCACTTACAGGATCAGCTTTACCATCGCGATCTACCGATGGTGCGCCAGGCGCTAAAAAGCTCAGCGAAGATTGCCCTGTTGAAGGGGCGCAGCAATTATCTATGCCGGTATCGCTTGCGCCTGACCGAGCAGGAAGGACACCTGACATCTCGCGAGCACATTGCAGAACTGCGGCGTATTCATGCTTGGACGAAACGCACCCGGCATGGCGACATTGCCGAAGTATCCAACGTGCCGGAAACCTCAACGCTCTGGCCACGCGTCACCTCCACCGTCGATAACTGTCTAGGGCAGGATTGTCCCGATCTGAG
>DDST01000191.1 GCA_002343485.1 Proteobacteria bacterium UBA2383 | reverse complement strand
CGTGGTGTTCGGCAAGTACCGCCAAGCCCAAGCCGGGGCGGTGATCGAACTGACCGGCGTTACTGCTCAGGGTGATTACCGCGCAAGCCTGTCGCTCGCTGACGAAGGCCGCCGTAATCCAGCCGAACTGTTGCCCATCCTGTGGGCGCGGCAACGGCTGATGCGCCTGTCCGACAGACAAGGTAACGATACCGAACTGAACCGTGACGCCATCGTCGATCTCGGCCTTCGCTACTCACTGCTGACCCAATACACCTCCTTCGTTGCGGTCGACGAAACCGTGGTTAACCCTGACGCCGGTGCCACCGACGTGAAGCAGCCTCTACCGCTGCCCCAGGGTGTTTCGGAACGGGCATTGGCGCGGCCGGTGCCGGAGCCGGAACTGGGTTGGCTGATGCTTCTGCTGGTCGGCGTGTTCGGTGGCGAATGCTTGATCCGGAGGCGTGACCATGGCCGGCGCTGAAAGAGTAGCTCGGCCCGGCCGCGTCTTCGGCTGGCGCGCCTGGAGTCTGGTCTTGCTGCTGGCCCTGGCGTTCAAGGCCGGTTATTCAGCGGCGGCAGCGGAGCAATTGCAATGGTTACTCCGGCCGCTGGCCGGCCTGCTCAACGCCACCGGTTTGTTCAATTTCATGCCGGTGGCGGGCGGTGAGTGGCTGGACGCCGGCCACGATCTGATCATCGTCAAGGCCTGCTCGGGCGGCAACTTCCTGATCGCTGCATGGTTGGGCTGGCTGTGGCGCGGGCGCACGCGGCCCTTTGGACCGACGCTGGCGCTGGGCGCCTTCGCCGCCGCTTGGCTGACCACGCTGCTGGCCAACGCTGCGCGCATCGTCCTGATCGGCTACGGCCAAGACGACCTGGCGCAGCTCACGGGATTGTCCGATGCCGATAGCCACCGGCTGATCGGCATCGGCGTCTACTTCGGCACCCTGCTGCTGCAACTGCAAGGAACGGGAACCGCACTGGCCGCGCCGGCGATCTATCTGGGCGTCACCCTATTTGCGCCTCTGCTGAATGCCTGGCTAACCGGACGAATCGGCATCGACATGACGCATGCACTGTGGTCGGTCGGCGTGCCGCTGGCCACATTGCTGTTCTCTCGGGTCAGTTCTAGTGGCTGGCAACCCGGCCGCGCGACCCGGACAGCGGGCCTACTTGGGTCCATCTCAACAAACAAAACGTCCATGCCCACGCTTATTGGCCACCCCCGAGGATGAAAATGGCATTGAGCGCAGCGCGTACGAAGCCGATACACGGGCTCCCCATCCTGGCTGCGTACCTTTCTTTTGGTCCATGCCTACCAGCCTCTTGGGCATGCAAAAATAACGGCGGCTCATCAGCGATTCAGATATCTTGACCTTATCCTCCAACCCTAACTCCCGACCGCCCCGAGACTGGCAGTCGCGACGTCCCTTCACAGGTCCATCGCCCACCGAATCGGTGGAGGCTACATTGTTCCGGGCGCTTCGCACCCCAGGGTTACCCCCAACGCACGGCCCGGTAGGGTACCGGTGGCAGAACATCGGATCGTCCCTGATAAGTACTCGTGCGACCTCGTGTCGCACCGTGTAAAAAGTTATCACTTCGGATCAAGGTGGAAGTGTGAGTCCTTGCTACCGAATAGCGAGTTCAAAAAAACGGTTCCTTTGTGTACAAAACCATGGGTACCTTCTGGTATTCTGTAATAAAATTGATCGCATCCTCCACAGGAACGCTTATGCCACACGCCATCGGTTATCTTCGGGTTTCCACAGCCCTGCAGGCGGAAGAAGGACAAAGCCTTGATGCCCAACGCGCCAAGATTGCCGCCTGGGCCACTCTGAACGACTACCCCCGCACGCCCTGCACGTCGATGCCGGTCTTTCCGGCAAGCGCATCCAGAACCGGCCGGGGTTGCAGGCGGCACTGACCGATTGCGCCCAGGGCGACGCGCTGGTGGTGTACAGTTTGAGTCGGTTATCCCGCAGTATCCGCGACACGCTGGATATTTCCGACCATCTGGCCAAAGCCGGCGCAGACCTGGTGAGCCTGAGTGAAAAGATCGACACCACCTCCGCCGCCGGCAAAATGGTGTTTCGGATGTTGTCGGTGATAGCCCAGTTTGAATCCGATCAGATCAGCGAACGGGTGACGTTCGGGATGCAGCACAAAAAAGCGCAAGGCGGTCGGGTGGGCATGATTCCTTATGGGTTTCGCTTGGGCGATGACGGCGACACGTTGATCGAGGACGCCGCTGAACAAGCCATCATGGCGGCCATTTGTGGCTATCGAAACGCGGGATGCTCACTGCGCGGGATTGTGGCCCGTCTGAACGAACGGGGATACCAAGCCCGCACCGGCCGACCGTTTCAACTCACGCAAGTGGCACGGATTGTCAATGGCGCAGGCCCGGTCCTGCGGGTCCGCACAGACGGAGGCTCCGCGTGAGAGGCACTCCATCCGCACACAGCTCTATAGATTAAGGAGTGAAACGCTCGGTCGTCCCGGAGCAACGCGCGCGGGTTGGCAGACGCCTGGGCCGCTGCTGGGATGACTGCGGAACACACTCCCGCGTCCACCGGAGACGCGGGACGTTACGGTTTGGTGTATCCTCTCTCGCATTTGCGATCAAGCATTCCTTGAGGTTGCCCATGAACCTGACCCCTGCGCACCAGAAGGTCTGTCCCGTTCTGACGGACATTCTGAAGAAGGACATTCCCGCCACGTCCAGCAACGCCACCGTGTTCAAGGCGCTGCTCGCCAACGGCGCGGCCTCGCGCTCGCTCATCGCCAAGATGCTGACCTTCGGCACCCGCCCTAACGTGAAGGTCAAGTAGCTCACCACCCTTTTCCCGGCGACGACTGCAGGGGCCACTGTCCATTTCGGCAACACGCCCAACCAGTCTAAACGCATGGGCATCATCGAGATCGACCGCGGGCTGATCCGGATGCTGGAGGTCCCCTTCGGCTCCAAGCACACGCCGACTCCAAAGGAGCCTGTCGCGACCGCTATCCGCCAGCTGCGCCGCTTTGTCTGGGTCACGCTGCTGCATGAGCTAATGCATTTCGCCCGGAACGAGGTGGAGGCGCCGCCGCGTTTCAACGCGGCTGGTCACGAGATTGAGGACGGCTGGCAATTCGAGCGCGATGCCGGGCTCGCCGCCACGCCCATGGCGATGTTCTACGGACGCGTGCAGCGGATAGAGGACGCGCCGCTGTGGATGGCCCTGCCGGAGGAGGAGCCGCTCAAGGTCGGCCGCTGAACCTCAGCCGCCCTGGCCGGCAAACCGAACTGGCAGATTCGCAAACAATCCGGCCACAAGACCGACGTCATGCTCAATCGCTATATCCGCGATGGCCGCTTGTTCGCTGACCCTCCTGGAGGGGGTATTATAAGGCCAAGGACGCGCGGGGCGCGCTCCACTCTGACTTCTTCAGCATCTCTATATATTAAGGAGTGTAGCGTCCGGTCGTTCCAGAGCAACGCGCGCGGGTTGACGGATGCCTAGGCCGATGCCGGGATGACTGTGGAATACGCGCCCGCATCCACCGGGGACGCGGGACGTTCCTGGCGTCCAGGAAGGACACCGGGAAATCATGTGGCGTTTTCGGCAATCGACGGGGCGGGCGCAGCGCCCTTGTTAACGCGCGGGCCTGGACACAAACTCGTGAGAAGATCGAATGATCCTCTCACAGACCGGTCCCGACCCCAGGGGATTGGCCAAAACGACCTGAAGCGGTACCCTGTTTTCATGCACAACGCGCACGTTCCCATCCGCTTCTCCCCGGCCGCTGACCGGGTTACGGCCGAAAGGCTCGACCTGGAAAGGACGACCCTGGCCGCGCCAACCGTCAAGACCGAGGCCCTGCCATGACGTCCGACCGCATTCGCCAATGGCATCGCCTGTTCGGCATTACCCTGACCGACGTGTTTCGCGCGACCCCGTGGCGGGTGGAACTGGAAAAGGAACTGGCGTTGCAAAGCCAACTGCTGGACGTGGTGATCATCGAACAAGCCGCCGGGGAACGGGCGTTATCACCGTCCGGCTGGGAACTGCCCGAGGGCCTGGAGGGCTTGCGCGCCCATAACTTGTTGACCTATAAATCTGGGGTCAGCTCACGAAACGGAAAAAAGAGTACGGTAACCGCAAAAGTGTCAGTTTAAAGTTTAAGATGTGATGCTGGAAGTGTCAGAAAAATCAAGAATCTACTCTAATCTGACGTGTTATCAGCCCCTGGCTGACATCCGATTGGAGTACGCTCCAACCTGACACCAGAATCAGGCGGCTCTTGTAAACTTTTGTCTAAAAAGGATTTGGAGTCCTTAGCGTACGATTTTGTCCGAATCGTGAGCAGACCCCGATCAGTGCGCGGATGGAGCCGTCACCGTGCCGATTGCCGCGCGCACGAGGCGGGGTGCCGTCAGCGTCTCGTTGGACGAGCGCGGCGGCAGTGAGCAAGGCCAAGGTTGGCATCGGATCGTCTCCGGTGTGGAGGGTGATGCAATCCTCTCACGAGTTCATGTCCAGGCCAGCGCCCCTTGATGCTCGCCGCGTCACGCCCGCCAGGCGACCGAGCGTCTGTTAGGCTATCGCTTGCTGCAACCCGCGCGGGCGCGTCCCCTGCACTGACGGCGAGGGTCACAGGACCGGGTTGCGCCCGGCCTGACCCATCCATCAGTTGGTGCTATATCGTACAAATGCTGGTGATAAGCCCTGTTATCAGGTATGGAGGCACACCTATTTTCTGCTCAGATTCCCAATATATTTGAGCATGGGCGGAACAACTACCTGCCTACAGACACCAGAGTTCACCTGTGCTCTTCTCATATTGACAAATGGCGTTAGCTTGAATCCCTTCGCCCATTCTAGGGTACGTTCCATCAACTCAAGACGGTGATCGGTGTGTAAATAACTATCTATCCTCTTTTTAACTACACCTAGTTTAGCCAAATAATCATAGATTTCATCACCGGCATAAATATAGGCACCCTCAAAAAAACGGCCTGCATTTTTTCCATGTTTTTGAGATAGTATATACTCAGCCCAGATTGCACGCTCCAACTCATCAGCCATCCTCTGTTCATCTGGCTTACCAGCCCTCTGTGGTAAATCTTGCACGCCCGCGAAACCGCGTGATTTATTTTCCCACTCCATATGTTTCTTCAACTGTTTTGTATCATCATAATGATCCCAAGACTCTGGGGGCATTTTTTCAAGAGCCTGATAGATTTTACCGAAGTTTTCAGCCAATTCCTTACCCGCATTTTCGATGCTTATTAGCAATTCATTTTGATATTTCAGTGGATCCACTTTGTTGTCTACTGTTCTTATTTTTCTAGCGTTCTCTGATTTTAAAGGCGCATATGAGCTTAAGGCTTCACTAAGCCCAGCCTGCGCAACATCCTCGGCGAGATCCGATATCGTAAGACCTAAACCTGATAAAGATCCTGAAACCCAAGAGAGCCCTCCGGCCGTGACCGCAGTCAGAATTGAGAAAAGTATTTGAGTTTCGAGTGTTTTCTTTTCTTTTACATATTCAAGAACTTTTTGGTGCTGGGCATAGGCCTGTTGGTAGGCTGAGCCGATGTATTTGGCGGCCATTCGCCAGTCCTCGACGCGGGCGCTGGCAAATTCTTTTAAAGCCATTAAGCGCAATGTTGCTTTCCTTGCTTTGTCATCTCGCTCATCGTCTTTTTGAAGCGCAATAACTGCATCACGCATCTCTTGCATCTGCTTGGAGAGGGTTCCAGATAGTTTGGAAGGCTTGTTTGGATATTTGGCAGCATGATTTGGATGTGGCATAGCGATTTCTCCAACTAAATAATGTATTCATGTAATTTATTCATTGGTTCTATTCAGCAAATAGCAAACACTTTGCCAATTTAGATGGAATCGCTAAGATAAGCGCTAGACAATTATTTTATATTGATTTATTTATTAGAAATACCGCTGTTAAAAACGAAGCTGGTTCGGGAAACGCAAACCGGTGTTTCCAATATATTGGGAAAAACCCAATTTATTGGGAGTCACTCGCATGGATTAAAAGGGGTGCGCATGTTTGAAAAACAGCGGATGGGTTACTCAAACCGGCGCTCAGTTCGAGTGTTACGGATCGCCGGTCAAGGCCGGATTCGGGGATCGCTCAACAGCCGCACGACTTGATTGACCTGGAAAGACCGGGCCAGAATGCGGAGTTGCTCCACGAATGGCCGGTAGCCGGCATCGCTCTGTTCCAAGCGTTCGGCCCGAGCTAGCAGGTTCTTGAGGTCGCCGCGCTGGGCCAAATCCCGCAACGCAGCGATTTCCGTGGCCGGCGGCAAAACGCATTGATCCAGCGCGAAAGCAGACGCCGCTTCGTCTGCTGCTGCCTGCGCCGTGCGCCGCGCCACGAACGCTTCCACATCTGGCGCTTCGAGTGTGGAAAGATCGAGCAGCTCATTGATCAGAGCCGATAAATGCTCGCCGGATTCGCGGACGGTTTCGAGACCCGCCCGCTGTTTGGCGGTCAGCCCGGCGTCACGCAACAGGATTTGTGCGTAGCCCAGAATGCTGTTGAGCGGGGTACGCAACTCGTGGCTCACGTTGGCCATGAACGCGCTCTTGGCTCGATTGGCGTGGTCCACTTCCGCCTTGGCGGCGTGTAGCGCGTCCTGAACGCGCTGGCGCACTTCCATTTCCAAGCGGAGTTCTCGATTGGCGTTTTGCAACTGCTCGGTCCGTTCCTCAACCCGGCGTTCGAGGTCAGCGTTGAGGGTCTCGATGGTACGCAAATAGTCGCGGTTGTCCCGGAAGGTGGTCGTGACCACGTCGAACCAGGGTTGCCACGGCGCGGGAACGGCCGGCGCTGCCGGTGGTGGCCGGCCGGCCGCTTCGTCACGCAGATAATCGACCAGCGCCAGCGCCGGCTTGACGAAGCGCCAGCGCAGCAGCGTGTGGATAGCAACCAGTGTCAGAGCCAGACCGGCCAGCATGATCAGGGCGGGGTAAAGGCGCGGCAACAGGCGGGCGGTGATTGCGGTGGACGGGATGGCGTGCAAGAGATACCAGGGTGCTGACTTGATGCGCTGCGCATGAACGTACTGGCCGGCAATGCGCCGGAATTCGCCGGAGGGTTGCAACAATTGATCGGCGGGGACGGATTGCAACGATTCGGGCAGAATGTCCGCCAAGGTCCTAACCCGTTGATCGGCAGCGGTGTAAGGGTGATCGGGATCGGCCAGCACCTGGCCGGTTTCGTTGACGATCCAGACCGGCCCCCAGCGTTCGGTGACGGCTTGCAACAGCTCGGTGAGAAAACCCAGCAGCACATCGGTTCCCACCATGCCCACGTAACGGCCTTGCCAGTACACCGGCGCAGCATGCGAGACCATCAAACCGGCCCCGGCGGTATCCAGATAGGCTTCCGTCCAATAGCTGCGTCCGTCCGCATTGCGTTCCGGGGTCGCTAGCCGATACACGTCAAACCCGAACCAGTACGCGAGCACGCCCTCCATCGTGGCGGCATTCGCCGATTTGACGTTCACGGTGTTGTCCTGCCAGGGAAAGGCCGTGACGAAATCTTCCTTCCCGGAAAAGTAATAGCTCCAGCGAAAGAAAGGAGTGACCGCATGGGCCGAGCGCTGGAGAGGGAACAGAGAAAATGCCATGTCCAGCTCGGTCCATCGCGCACCGGTTCCCCGCAAAAGTTCGGCCCGGCCCATGATGGTGCCGGTCAAATCCTTGAAAGAGGTCCGTTGCGCTGGATCGAGGCTGAGCGTTGCCAAATTCCCGCCCGCTATTTCGATTTGGCTCGATACCAGCCAGGTGCGCCACTCGCTGGGGTGGCGTCCGGAGGCGGTCGCGAGATAATCCTCGGCCTGGCGCCGCATGGCGCCGACGTGCAAGTTGGCGATTCTGACGAAGGCGTTCAACATCACGCGCTGTTCGGTGGCGATATTGTGCAATCGGCCGAGTTCGGTTTCCCGCTGCTTAAAGAATTGTTGCGCGGCCAGCACGGCGATGACGATCGACAACGGCACGGCGCTCCAGGCGATCAGCCGGTTGTAATACCGCGCCAAGCGCTCTCGCCGGGCCGTCGATTCGCTCATAACGGTGGACTCGCGCCGGCCAGCAGCTCATTGATTTTCTTGAGCTGAAAACGCTCAGCCAAGCTGCGCAATTGAGCCGCGAAAGGCGCATAACGCCCGTCGGCGCGCTCCAGCCGCTCGACCTGCGCCAACAGGTTGCGGCGATCGCCGCGCTGGGCCAAATCCCGCAAGATCGCCAGTTCGGCACTGGGCGGAACGATGATTTCTCCATCGGGCGCGCTGCTGGATGCGGGCGGACCGGTATCGCTGGCGTAGACCAGTTTCAGACCCAGTCGAGCGCGCAGCAACTCCAGCAATTCCTCCAATTGGAACGGCTTGGATAGAAAATCGTCGGCGCCGGCCGCCAAGTACTGCTCGCGGTGATGGCCGTAAGCGCTGGCGGATACGGCGATCACGATCACGTCGCGTAACGCCTCGGACTGGCGCAGCCGGCGCGTGGCCTCCAGACCGTCCAGCACCGGCATCCGCATGTCCATCAGCACGGCATCCGGCTGGAATCGGGCCGCCACCTCCAGCGCCTCTTGGCCGTTGCCGGCTTCGGCGATTCTGAAGCCGAGCGGCGCCAGCATATCGACCAGCACGGCGCGGTTCTCGTGTTTGTCGTCGGCGATCAGTATCCGGCGGCGCGGCCCGCAGTAGCCGGTGACCGGCACGGCCGGCATGGTCGGCACGCGCGCCGGCACATCAGCCGCCGGCAAGGACAGCGCAAACCAGAACCGGCTCCCCTGGCCGAAGATGCTTTCGACGTGCAGCGTGCCACCGAGCAACTCGACCAGCCGGCGGCTGATGACCAGACCCAAGCCAGCCCCTTCCGTGACGCGATTGCGGTCGCCCACTCGCTGGAATGGCTGAAACAATTGCCCCAGCTCATCGGTTCGGATACCGCAACCGGTATCGGTTACGGCGAAGCGGATTTGCCCGCCGTCCCGGTCGATGGCGAACACGACCTTGCCTGCATCGGTGAACTTGATGGCGTTGCCGATCAGGTTGAAGAGGATTTGCCGCAGTTTCCGTTCGTCGCCCTGTACCTGAACCGGTAGCTGGGGATCGGCGTTCATGTGGAAATCCAGGTTCTTCTGTTTGGCCCGGACTGCGAAAGCCTCCGCGATGCCTTGCAGAAAATGCCGCAGGCCGAATGGTTGCACGTCGACTTCCAGCTTGTCTGATTCGATCTTGGCCAGATCCAGAATATCGTTGATCAGGCCCAGCAGATGATCGCCGGATTGCTGAATGATGGTGACGCCGTTGCGGGCCTTGCCGGGCAGCGCGGCGTCGCGCAACAGAATTTGCGCGTAACCCAGGATCGCGTTCAGAGGCGTGCGCAGTTCGTGGCTGATGTCAGCCAGAAACTGGCTCTTGGCGCGATTGGCCTTGTCCGCTTCTTCCTTGGCTTCGCGCAGCGCCTGTTCGGCGCGCTTGCGCTCGCTGATGTCCTTCATGGTGCCGAGTATGTGCTGGGATCGATCCTTGAGATCGGTCAGCAATATCCCTTCGTCTTCGATGTAGACGTAGCGGCCATCGCCACGTCGAAACCGGTATTCAGCCTGGTACTTACCGAATTCTATCTGGACCCGTTCCAAGGTTTGCAGCGCCTTGGCGCGATCATCGGGATGGATGCACTCTGTCCAGCCGCGAATATCGACTTTCGCAAATTCCTTGATGCTATAACCGGTGATTTGCGGAATGGGACCAGCCCAATCGATCCGGCCGCTGACCAAATCATGGTCGTACACAATATGGCCGGTCTGTTCCGCCACGGCCCGATAACGCGTTTCGCTGGCCTGTAACGCGTTGTAGATTTGGATACGGCCGGAACTTTCCTGCTGGAGATCCCTGTCGCGCCGGCGGATTTCTTCCGTCACCGACCGCGCGGTAGCGGCGAAAGCGGCGGCGAGCTGGCCGATTTCGTCCCGGCGTGCGGTGTCCAGCGGTGCCAGCACGCGCCGTTCCCCCATCTGCCGGACAGCCAGCAACAATTGGCGGAGCGGCGCGGCGATTTGCCGTTCTAGCAACATCGCTAACACACCCAGCACCAGGGCGAGCGAAGCGAAACCGGTCCACAACACCCATTGCGCGGCTTTGAACGCTTCCGTGCGGATCGCGCCGCCCGGCAAGATCGAGGCAAAGTACCAGCCCGGCCCTTGCAACCGGCTGATGGCGTAGTACTGGTCGGCGCCCGCGTCGTAGCCGTAACGCGGCAACGCCGGCGCGTGGGTAGCCAGCGCCAGAAGGGCGTGCAGGCGGGTGTCGCTGGTTTGGCCAATGAAGTAAGTGCCCTCGTGTTCGACGATTCTGGTTTTGTAGGCCCGATCGGCGATCAACCGTCCATCGTGCCGGAATACGGTATGGACGGCACCCGGAATACCGGCGTGCAGGATGCTGGCCTCCAGATCGTCGAGCAGGGTGTCGCTGGCGACGGTGGCGATATGGACGCCGTTGAGATCGATGGGTGTCACCGCCGGCACCAGCAGTTGATGGTAAGCGGGTTCGTACTCCGGACCGGCCCAGACGGTTTCCCGCCCTGGATTGCGGGCCGGCGTGGCGGCGAGGAAGGATTCCTGTTCATTCAGCGCCCAGTCTGCCGCGGTATCGGCGGCCCATTGCACATAGTTGGAGCGTACCGGGTCGTCGTAACCCATGTTGGCGGATTTGGCGGGATGCAAGAAATACAGGTTGACGAACCGGGTGGTGGTCAGCTTGGCAAACTGCTCGGAAAGATCGAAAAACAGCATCCACAGCCGTTTGAATTCCCGGTCGGGTTGCACGTCTTTGTGAATCCAGCCGGTCGAGTAACGGACGATGTTGGCGTATTCCGGCCGGTTACGGATGGCACCATCGGGGTAACGCATCATCAGTTGATCAAAACGCCGTTCGAAATCGGAGGAGGGTTCCTGGTAGCGCCGCAGAAACTCTTGTGTGATGACCTGATGAAATTGGCGTGCCAGCGCGAAATGCGCTTCGTGAAATTTAGCGCGCTGGATAGCGTATTCGCGCAACTGATCAAGCGCGCGCCCTTCGATTTCCTGGAAGATCAGCGCGTAACTGACCCCGCTGGCCAAGGCGACGATCAGGGTGATACCAAGCGCAATCTTGAGCAGAGTCTTGCCCGCTAAGGTTTGCCGATAGGCACTGATGCGCATGGCGCAGGCGTCAATCCGTTGCGGAGGAGGCGGTCATGCGTATGGTTCTCCCTTACTAGACCGTTGGCGAACGAATGCAAATATACCTTATTCGGCAGAAATCCGTCGTTGCTGACTTCTTTCCAGCGCATCTTGGTGAGTCCCAATATGCTGGGGCATTCCCAAAATATCGGGAATGCCCCTCTCCGTTTCTCGCATCAGTTCGGGTTCCGGTAACAGCTATCTAATTAAAAAAACTGTTATTAAACAATAAATTATAATTTTATTTAACCATTTTTGAATTTGGCAAAGCGCTTGCTGATGCTTAGATAAGTGATTTGTGATGGCTTTTGAACTTGATCATCTACAAGTCATGGATAACCGATCGGGGTAGACCCCATCGCGGCTTGCAAACCACCATCTCAATTGAGGACACGATGATGGCGGGTGCATTTTTGAAGACCGGTGATGCGAAGGGCGAGTGCAAGGGCTTCAAGTACAAGGAGTGAATCGAAGTGCCGAGCGGGTCTTAGAGCGCCTGCCAACTGGGCATTGCTGGTCACGGCACCGGCCTGGGGGCCAGCAAGATCTGCATGAACGGCTTCATATACCCGTTTAAACAGGATGAAGGATGAGGGTGGTCAGGAACAGCTTGACGAACTCTAACATGATTTTTGGAGAGTATACCGTGATCGCTTCAACGAATAACTTGAGTGTCCACACGCCTGAACGTCGTGTCGGGATTGGTTGGGTTAGCGGCATTTTGGCTCTTGCGCTTTCGGCGATAGCGCTTGGAATCGGTGCCAAGATGTACTTGAGCGGCAACGACAGCGAGTGGCTTCGTTCTACCGTATTCGGGGCATTCATGCTCGTGAATTCTCTGCGTATCTTGGCGTATGTGCCGCAAATGCTGACTGCGGCCAAAGACGTCAATGGAGCATCTGGGATCTCTTATTCTACCTGGGCCTTGTTTCTGGTGTCACATCTGACTACGATTATCTATGCTATTGTGTGTCTTAAAGATTTTGTTACAGCTTTAATCTTTTCCGGCAACGCATTAGCTTGCCTTGCGGTCATCACGATCACCTTTATCAAGCGCAGGCGATATGCCGCCTGTCTTGTGCAAAGAATATAACGTGAATGCCGCTTGACCACTGCGCTTTTCAAATGGGGATTGCCGCATCGCTTGGCTCAGGCGTCCAGCACGATTCTGTATCCCGGAGAGTGGCTCATGCCAAAATCCATCGTAACTTACTGGAATCAGCAGGCACCGGAAAGCTGCGAACCCTGGACCGGCCTCAGAGTGGGCGGGTCTTACCGAAGAACTGACGCTGAACATCGAGCGGGAGATTGGCCCAAACCAACGGCAGGGTCGAACACTTCAATGGCCGCGCCACCGGTGCGCTGAAAACCACGACATTCCCTTCCGCCCGCCACTTGGAAACGCCGTTACAACACCATCTCTGTCTCCATCTCTATAATCAAGCACATCTCCCAGAAGAATCCCAGCCATGACACCCTTATTGCCAAGCTCGATGAGCATTACCGCATCAAGCCCGGATTCTTTTAAAAAAGACCTATCAATCATCAGGAATCCGGCAGGTTATCTATGGTTCAGCCAAGATACATTCACACATTTTCAAAAAAAGAACAGGATAGACTCCTGAGACAAGTTCAATTTCTTGAACCATACATTTATCAACAAATTGATTTCTCTAACTGTCATCGCATATTGGAAATCGGCTGTGGAGTCGGCGCGCAAATTGCCGTGATTGCAAAAAGATTTCCTGACTTACTCATCGATGGAATCGATTTTATGGAGTCACAGATCAATCGCGCAAACCATGTTCTTGCGGATTTAATGGCGAGTCAACGAGTCAATTTGACAATTGCCTCGGCCTATGAATTGCCGTTTCCCGGTCAGTATTATGATGGCGTATGCATTTTTTCTGTGTTGGAACATGTTAAGCAGCCCCTTGCCGTGTTAAATGAAGCACGCCGGGTCTTGAAATCAGGCGGTGTTTTATACTGCACGGAAGTATTTAATTCTGGTTTATATATTTATCCGCATTGTCCGGCAATAACCCGCTATTGGGCGGCATTCAATCGATATCAGATCGACACAGGTGGCGATCCCGATATTGGAATGAAACTGGTAAATTTGGCTTTGGAGGCGGGTTTTAAACACGTCGGCTTGCATGACGTATCGCCCATTCTCGATGGAAGGATGGTATCGGCGTCAAAGAGGGCGGAATTTTTAGATTTCTGGAAATCGCTTTTTCTTAGCGCCTCGGAAAACTTGGTTTCCAAGGAAAGAATCACATCAATGATTATATCGAAATTGCATCATGAATTTAACAGCCTGCTCGATAATAAGGCGGCTGTTTTCATGTATCAGGGTAAGCAAATTAAAGCTTATAGATAAACGGATCGCCGGCTGGCTGGTAATCTCGAAAAACCAGCTTATTTTTGAGGATGATCCTGAGAGGCTATTTGCAAAATTCAGATCGAGTGTTTAACGCCGGACGAGCGGTGGATCAGGGGTAACGCAACAAGAACCTTGCATAGCAAGCACTTAGAACCAATCCCAGCCAGGATGCCTTTGAACAATGACCGAAGCATCTCAGTTAACCCCTGTCGTCTTAATGGTCGACGATACCCCAGCCAATCTCGGCGTCTTGTACGAACTGTTGAGCGAGGCCGGCTATGATGTGCTGGTCGCGGAGGACGGCGAGAGCGCGCTGGAACGGGCCGCTTACGCCCGGCCCGATCTGATCCTGTTGGATGTGATGATGCCGGGCATCGACGGGTTCGAAACCTGCCGCTGCCTCAAGGAGCAGCCGGATACCCGGGATATTCCCGTCATCTTCATGAGCGCCCTGAGCGACACTGTGGACAAGGTCAAGGGGCTGCGGCTGGGCGCGGTGGATTACGTGACCAAACCTTTCCAGCACGAGGAAGTGCTGGCCCGCGTTCACACCCACCTCACGGTGCAGCGGCTCAAGCGCGAGTTGGCCGAGCGCGAGGCGCGGCTGACCGCGATCGTGACCAGCGCAATGGACGCAATCGTGACCTTCAGCGCGGATGGCCGGATTACGTTGTTTAATCCCGCCGCCGAGGCCGTGTTTGGCCGCGCCGCCGCCGAGGTGCTGGGTCAACCGTTGGATTCCTTGCTACCGGAGCCGCTGCGGCAGGTGGTACGGGACTATCAGCAGCGGGGCGAACCCCGGTTATGGGTGCCGGAGGGCTTGCACGCGCTGCGGGCCAGCGGCAAGCCGTTTCCGGTCGAGGCGACGCTGTCGCGGGCGACGGTTGCCGGGCATGCTTTGTACACGATGATTCTGCGCGACATCGAAACCCGCAAGCAGGCCGAAGCGGAGTTCAACCGCTTGCATGGCTTGAATCTGTATTTGCGGGACGAGATCCAAGCCGAGCACGATTTCGAGGAAATGGTCGGCGCTTCGACGGCGTTGCGCGCCGTGCTCCGGGAAGTCGAGACTGTGGCGAGCACGCAGGCCACCGTGCTGGTGACCGGCGAAACCGGCACCGGCAAGGAACTGATCGCCCGGGCGATCCACAACCGCAGCGCCCGCCAGGCCAAGCCGTTGATCAAGCTCAATTGCGCGACGATCCCCGCGAACTTGGCCGAAAGCGAGCTGTTCGGCCACGAAAAAGGCGCTTTCACCGGGGCGCTGGCGCGCAAGCCCGGCCGGTTCGAACTGGCCAACGGCGGCACGCTGTTTCTCGACGAGGTGGGGGAATTGCCGCTCGATCTGCAAGCCAAGTTGCTGCGGGTGTTACAGGAAGGCGAATTCGAACGGGTAGGAGGGACGCAGACGCTCAAGACCGACGTGCGGGTAGTTGCCGCCACCCACCGGGATTTGGAGCAACGCTGCCGGGAAGGGCAGTTCCGTCCCGATCTGTACTACCGC
>DDST01000077.1 GCA_002343485.1 Proteobacteria bacterium UBA2383 | reverse complement strand
CACCGCTGCATCCGCTTCCGCCACACCACGCGTTTTAGCGGCTCCGGCGATTGCGGTCACGCCCAGTGATTCAGCCACGCCGCATGGGGTTTCCGCCCTGCCGGCGACGCCTGCAATAGCGCTGTCACCACCTTCAGCCACGCAGGGAGTTACTCACATACCCTCAACTGTGCCCGCGGAAGAACCTCCTGCCATCCCTGTCACATCATCGGCAGCTGAAAAGCCAAGCGTCTCAATCACACGGGCTGATCCTACGACACCAGCAACGCCAGCGACACCAGCAGCATCCCTCTCCTCTACAACACTCGGAGTACCGGCAGCTTCGGCCACGCTGGCAATGCCATCAATACTTACTAGGTCTGCAATGCCGGTAGTGCCCATAACACCAGCAACTTCACCTATAGCAACCGTACCCCCCCTACCCGCTGTCTCCACGATATCTGTGGCGCCCACCATAGCAGCGGCAACTATTAACGACCAGATCGCTATTACCAATCCAGATCACTTAGCGGTCATTCAGCAAGCATTACCACCGGCTAAGGAACAATATTTTCAAAGACGTCCCTTACTCGCTAAACCTTTTACTGAAACTTTTGCTGGCACTGAAATAGAACAACCTGCTAAGGACCTGCGAACGCTAGCCACAACAATTTCTGAAGGTTCCACGCGGATACAACGCATAGCACCCGCCCTGACTAATGGTCCAGCACCTGAAACGACAGAGCGGACAATATCCTCCAAAAATGACGGCTTACCTTCATTCGAAGCCAATCAACGATTGAGCGATGCTGCTGTTTCGTCTGCAGCTTTAGAACAAAGAGCGGTCTTGGCAAACCCAGCGAACGCTCCCGTTGCCGAACCCAACATTCCAGTTGGCGGAACATCGATGCCAACAAGCGTTCCACCCGCAGCACCGGCTCGAACCGCTGATGCACGAACATCTTCAGCGTTTTTACCCACACCGCAAGAGACCTTGGATCTGCGCCAGGATAACTGGGGGCGTGTACTAGGGCATCAACTGAGCTGGCTGGTCAACAATCGCTTGCAACAAGCACAAATTCGAGTGAATCCACCGCAACTGGGCCCGCTGGAAATCCGGATGTCGCTACACCAGAACCAGACTAACGTGACATTCTTATGTCATGATCCGGTAGTACGAGAAGCTATTGAAAGTACCATACCCCGCTTACGGGAAATGTTAGACAGCCAAGGCGTCTCTCTGAACCAAGCACAGGTATCTGACCAGCCGCTCGCCCGTCAACAAACCGGTTCAGGCGAGCAATCAGCACACAACCCACGTGATGGCCGGTCTTCAATTCCCACTCCATCGGGGCTGGAACCCTCCTCCGATGAAAGTGAACCGCGATCACCCCGATTGCCGCCTGGGATAGTAGACGATTACGCCTAGATCCCTGACTGAGAGGAAAGCTAAGAGACTGAAAAAGGTTATATATCAACCAGAGTCAAGCCTATGCCTGACCGGAATTAGGAACTTCCTGGCCGTCAAAGCTGCCGCTATAACGATCAGAAGCCTGAGAGATAGCCTTCTGAGATTTGAAGTCACCGTTAGCTACGCCATTGGGACTCACTTGATTGCTAGAATGCAACATACAAATCAAATCTGCCTCGCCGCGCGTTAACCCGCAAAGCTCAACAATCTCATCCGCACTGGCACCCTGTAACGCCAGTTTGGTTGCCACCTTGAAAGATTTTTGTTCGGCATCCCGGTTAAGTGGCAATGTTTGCTGTCCCGCCTGATCCCTGAGTTGTCCAATTTGAATTTCCAGTTTGACCAATCGTTCGCTGAGTGCTGCCAATGAAAGCGATATACTCTTGATCTCCTGATGCAGATTTGGCGTCTCCTGCTCCAATTCTCCCTCCGATACAGCAGGCGAGTGAAGCCGGGCTACCATAAAGCCCAGCGTGATCAGCAACACATTGCTGAATAGCAAGGCTATGATTGCAATCCCGTAGAACAAGATATCATACATGGGCTAACCCTGATTTATGAGACTCGACTCAAGACTCTGGTTTTTTATGAGCGGCAGTTACCATAATAGATTGTGCCTCGACAAGCTGAGAGGCGGAGCCGCCTTTCAAGGGCAGTGTTACACTTGCTTCGTTAACCTGGACAGGATAACGAGGTTCAGTATTACCCATAATCACCAGTACGACTCGCCGGTTCTGCATACGGCCTTGCTCAGTACCGTTGTCAGCAATCGGCTGGAACTCGCCATAACCCACTGCTGACATCCGCTCTGGCCGGACCCCATCTCTCATCAGCAGATTGACTACATTAGCTGCTCGTGCTGCCGAAAGCTCCCAATTTGATGGGTAAGTTGGCGTATTAATTGGGCGATTGTCAGTGAATCCCTCAACCTGGATGCGGTTGGGCACTTCGCGTAAAACCTCAGCAATCTTAGCCAAAGGTTCCTGAGCTTCCGGATTGACAATGGCGCTACCACTATCGAAAAGAATATTATTTTTAATCTCGACTTCGACCCACAGCGTATTGCTCCGGAGGTTGATCATATCCGCCTTAATCAATTCTGATAGATAAGCCTGCAATTTGGCTACGATCTTGGCTAGATTTGAATCGGTGCTAGATTCAGCATTAGTCGTATTAGTTTTATTTGCTGTATTGTCGCCTCTAGCCAGCGTAACGATGGACCGGGGAGCACGTTGAATCGCCATAGTCGGCATGGGACGTAGATCAGGCGCCATACTACGGCCCATTGCACTGGGGGCACCAGATGATTGGCTGGCTTGTATTCCAACCATATCGGCAACCAGAATCGGCTTAGCACTATGCGCATCGACCGTTTTAAAAGCGACCGACATCGACTCAGATAGCACACGATATTTGCCTTCGTTAACGGATGAAACTGCATACATCACCACGAAAAACGCAAATAATAACGTAATAAAATCAGCATAGGAGACCAGCCAGCGTTCGTGATTTTCATGGCCTTCAGCGTGTTTTTTGCGGCTCATGGTGGCGCCTTCAGTGCTGAATAAAGCCTTGCAAGCGTGATTCAATATTACGTGGATTTTCGCCATGGGCAATAGCGATAATCCCTTCAATAATTAACTCACAAAGACGACCTTTTCTTTTAATAGAACTTTTAATCTTGTTACCCATCGGCAAAGCAAAAACATTCGCTAAAATAAGACCATAGATCGTCGCAACGAATGCGGCGGCGATACCACCGCCTAACTTGCTGGGATCGGCCAAATTACCCATAACATGGATCAAACCTAACACCGCGCCAATAATACCGATGGTGGGAGCATAGCCACCCAAGCCTTCGAAAAAAGTGATAGCCTGCAATTCGCTTTCCTCATGAATCGTCAAATCCATTTCCAGGATATGACGGATTTCCTCAGGCTCTTTGCCATCAACCAGCAATTGCAAGGCTTTGGACGCAAAGGGATCGGGTTCTTGTTGAATATAATCCTCCAAACGCAACAAGCCTTCCTTGCGGGCAATATTGCTCCATTCAACGATTTTTTCGATAGCTGCCTGAAAATCCACAGTGGGTGGCATAAATGCCCACATAGCCCGGCCCAACGCCCGCTTGAACACATCCATGGGCAATTGAATCAAGACCGCGCCAATAGTACCTCCAAAAACAATAAGAAACGCTGGCGCATTGATCAATGATCCAATATGGCCACCTTCCAGCAGCATGCCCCCAATGATACCTCCGAACCCGACAAGCAGACCCGCAAGCGTCAAAATATCCATTGCTTTCCGCTCCTTAAAACATATATCTATTCAATCTTGCTCGCGATTCGAGCGCGCAATCGCGCCAGTGCTTGGCTGTGTAACTGGCTAACCCGGGATTCGCTGACACCCAATACCGCGCCAATTTCCTTCAGGTGAAGTTCTTCATCGTAATAGAGTGATAGTACCAATCGCTCCCGCTCCGGCAGCCAATCAATCGCGGCTGCCAGCAGCTTCCGCAAATGCTCTCGATTGACCGCTTCAGAAGGATCATCGTCGCTAGTTGGAATCCGCTGAATTTCACTCTCATCATCTGCCCCAGCTTCATCTAGAGACAACAGTTTTTGGCCACGCAGGTCAGCCAATGTGCTGTGATATTCTGCCAGCGTGAGACCCATTTGCTCAGCGATCTCTTGATCCCGTGCTTCACGCCTGGTGGTCATCTCTACGGCATGGATGGCTGCCGATACTTCGCGAGCCTTGCGGTGCACCGAGCGCGGAACCCAGTCACCCTTGCGGATTTCATCGAGCATCGCGCCGCGAATGCGCGGCTCAGAAAACGTTGTAAAATTAGCACCCTGTGCAGGATCGTAGCGGTGTGCAGCTTCCAATAAGCCCAACATACCGGCCTGAATCAAATCATCAATCTGAACCGATGCCGGTAGACGCGCCAAAAGATGATAGGCAATACGTTTGACCTGCGGCACGCCTCGGGAGATTAAATCATCCACCGTACCGCCGCCGAGGCTAGCGTACAGGGCCAAGCCTTTCATTCAGTGCGTTCCTCAACCGCATAATCCGGGTTAATCAGCCGCTCAATGAAGAATTGCAGATAGCCGCTGGCCGTGCGCGGCATCGGCCAACGACTGACAACCTGAGTGGCAAGCCGGTGAAAGGCTTCTGCCGAGCGGCTACCGGGGAACGCTTCGACAACAGCCCGTTGTGCTTGAACCGCCTTACGCAGTTGCGGGTCTTCAGGAATCGAGCCAAAAAAATCCAAGGTGACATCCAAAAACCGGTCAGAGACCTTCACCAGCTTGGTGAACAGTTCTCGACCTTCCTGCGCAGTCATCACCCGGTTGGCCAGAATGTGAAACCGGTCTACGTCATAATCCTGGCTGAGCAACTTAATCATGGCGTAAGCATCAGTAATCGATGCTGGTTCATCGCAAACAACCACGACTACCTCGTGGGCAGCCCGGCAGAACGTGACCACGCTATCAGAAATGCCAGCAGCAGAGTCGATAAGCATGATGTCCAGTGAATCATTCAATTCACTGAAGGCATTAACCAGGCCCGCATTCTCTTCCGGCCCCAGCTCCGCCATGTGTTTGATTCCGGAACTGGCTGGAATAATGCGGATACCGTTCGGCCCGGCAATGATGATCTCTTCCAGCGTGCGTTCCTGACTGATCACATGGGAGAGATTATAAAGCGGATGAAGCCCCAGAATCACATCCACATTGGCCAGTCCCAAATCGGCGTCCAGCAACATCACGTTCTGGTTCTGAAGGCTTAGGGCCAGTGCGAGATTGACTGTGATGTTGGTTTTTCCCACGCCACCTTTGCCGCTGGTAATGCAGATGACCCGGACAGGCCGGTGATGGCTTGGTATGTTCACAGACGGACTCTGAGCTGAATCAGCAGGCATGGGCAGCCAACCTCTTACCAAAGGTCAAGGCAAGCGTATCACGCTCAGCCGGTTCGCTGTACAAACCGGCAAATTCTTCACCCATGCGAATCAAGGCATCAATGCGCGCCACCAAAAGATCTTCAGGCACCCGCTGACCGTTACCAATATAAGCCAGCGGTAGTCTTTTTTCATGGACCGCAGAAAGTGCTGCACCCAGTCGAGTTGTTTCATCCACCTTGGTCAGAATAGCGCCGCTCAAGGGGGCACAACCAAACGCCGTCACAGTTTCCCGCAACACTGCATGCAGCGCATTGGCTGCCAATACCAAGTAATTACGGACCTGTGGCGCGTCTTTTAACAACGCAAACTGTTGTGACAGACGTAGATCACGCTGGCCCATGCCAGCGGTATCAATCAAGATTAAAGACTTATCGGAGAAACCGGTGATGGCATCGCGCAACTCCCGAGCAGTGCGTACCAGTTTGACAGGCGCATCCATAATGACACCGAAGGTGCAAAGCTGTTCGAAGGCACCGATCCGGTAGCTGTCCGTAGTCACCAGCGCCACATGGTGCGGGCCATGCCGCAGATTATAGCGTGCTGCCAATTTGGCAATGGTCGTGGTTTTGCCTACTCCCGTCGGGCCGACCAAGGCAACGACCCCACCCTGCGTCAAAATATCGTCCTCGGTGACCGTAAGACTGCGCCCCAAAGTTTCCAGCGCCAGACGCCAAGCCCGTTCCGGATGCCGCTCATTGGCAGCAGCTTCCGCTAAGCGTAAGCATAAATGCGGGTTAAAACCAAAATCCAGCAGTTGACTTAACAAATCGGCCCGATGGGGTTGTTGACGAGCCAGCTCTCCCCAAGCCAAACCCGATAACTGTTGTTCTAGCAAGTTATGCATGACCTGGATTTCGTTACGCATCTCAACCAGCAAGGGATCTTGGGCCCAAACCACTCGCGATTTATTGAGCCGCGCTGGTGCTGCTTGCTCCTGAGAGGTGCAAGTTGCAAGCTGATCCGATTCAGGCGCGGCAGTGGCCTGTTGGATAGCTGGATCAAATAGCTGATCTGCTGGTGCAGTGGATGGTTTGTCATTCTCTGGATCCCGGCCAGATTGCTCCTCTATTTCCCGAGCCAATGCGCGACGCTGAGCGGCAGCCTCCAACGTCGCCTGCTGCAGTGTTTGCTCGTCGTAATCAATGGCCGCAACGATTTCGAAACCGGCAGCGGTCCGTTGATTCGACAGGATAACAGCATCCGGTCCCAGTTCTTCGCGAATCTTGCGCATGGCCTCACGGATATTCGCAGCGCATAGTCTTTTGATTTTCATCGCTTTCTTCCCGCTGTTGTCACGACCTCCGCATCCTCGGCCAGCCGCGTCGGTTCGCTTACTTACCCACTGTGGCAATCACCTTGAGCTTCTTATCCTCAGGGATCTCGCTGAAAGCGAGGACGTGAAGGTGGGGGATTCCATGCCGGGTGAAACGCGCCAGCATGAGACGGATCGCATCTGGAACTAACAACACTCCCGGTTGCCCGACGAGCTCCTGCTTTTGGGCAGTTTCCAGCAACGCCTTATGGAGACGTTCAGCAAGCCCTGGTTCCAGAGAGACCTGCTCGTCCCTACCCGTTTGCAGAGTACGGAGCAATATCTGTTCCAGATCAGCAGCCAGCGTAATAACAGGTAATTCATCCTCTAAGCCATTAATATTTTGAATAATCATTCGTCCGAGCGCTATTCGGACAGCAGCGGTCAATACGTCAGGGTCCTGACTCCGGGCACCATGTTCCGCCAAAGTTTCGGCGATAGTTCGCATATCACGGATCGGCACTTGTTCAAGCAGCAGGTTTTGCAGCACCCGCACCACGATGCGTAGTGTCAGAGTTTTAGGTACGAGATCCTGCACCAAGCGCGGCATGGCGTTCGCCAGCCGGTCCAGCAATTGCTGGGCTTCCTCATGCCCAAGTAATTCATGGGCATGGCTCAGTAATATCTGATTGAGGTGAGTCGCGATCACCGTGCTAGCATCCACCACCGTATAGCCAAGGGTTTGCGCCTGTTCACGCAGACTGGGCTCAATCCACACTGCGGGTAATTTGAATGCTGGATCCTGGGTGACGATACCGGGCAAGGTGCTTTGCACTTGGCCAGGATTAATGGCTAGTTGCCGGTCGGGGAAGGCTTCGGCTTCAGCGGCGGTGACGCCCAGCAAGGTGACCCGGTAAGCCGCCGGTGCCAAATCAAGATTGTCGCGAATATGTACGGGAGGAATCAAAAACCCCAATTCCTGGGACAGCTTTTTGCGAACACCCTTAATCCGCGCCAGCAGTTGACCATTCTGATTGCGATCAACCAGAGTAATGAGCCGGTAGCCGACTTCCATACCGATCGTGTCCAAAGGCGGCACATCATCCCAGCCAACTTCACGGGTATCCGCGCTTTCAGCAGCGCCAGGTTCAGTAAGAACGCCACTTTCGGCTACATCCGGCTGCACAGCGGCGGATTGCCGTTGATGGATGCGCCAAGCCAGATAGCCCGCCCCGGTAGCTAAGCTAAGAAACACGAGATTGGGCATGCCCGGAATTAACCCCAGCAAGCCGATGATGCCTGCCGTCACCGCCAGCGTTTGCGGGCTGCCAAACAGCTGCCGGGTCACCTGCTGCCCCATATCCTGAGAACCAGAGGCACGAGTGACAATGATGGCAGTGGCGGTTGACAGCAACAGCGCCGGTATCTGAGCTACCAAACCATCGCCAATGGTCATCAGGATGTAGAATTGAGCCGCTTCGCTCATTGGCAACTGGTGTTGCAAAGTACCGATAGCGATACCGCCCAGCATGTTAATAAAGGTGATCAGCAGGCCAGCGATGGCATCGCCGCGCACGAACTTGCTGGCGCCGTCCATGGAGCCATAGAAATCGGCTTCCTGCACCACCTCGGATCGCCGAAGCTTGGCCTCAGCCTGATCGATGACTCCGGCATTGAGGTCAGCATCGATCGACATCTGCTTGCCAGGCATGGCATCTAACGTGAAGCGGGCGCTCACTTCTGATACCCGGCCAGCACCTTTGGTGACGACTACAAAATTGATAATGGTCAGAATGACAAACACAATAATGCCGACCGCAAAATTACCACCGATCACAAATTGCCCGAAGGCTTCAATGACCTTGCCAGCAGCATCCGCTCCTGCATGGCCATTGAGCAGAACAACTCGGGTAGAAGCGATGTTGAGCGCCAGCCGCAACAAAGTTGCGATTAGCAATATGGTGGGGAAGGCGGTGAAATCTAGAGGACGTTCGCTGTAAACACTCGCCAGCAACACCACGAGCGCCAAGGCGATGTTAAAGGTAAAGAATACATCCAGCACGAAAGGCGGCAGCGGGATGACCACCATCGCCAGGATAACGAGCATCAGGGCTGGAGCACCCAAGCCGGAACGGGTTATGCTGCCTAAGGTCGCAGCTAAGTTCACCGCATTCCTCTTTTTATAAGAGATAAGATAATGACATTCATATTTTTCTCTAAATTACTCGGTACGCATTTCAGATGGTACCGGCACATCATCAAGGATGATCGGATCCCGGTTGAACGGCTCCTCCTGACGCAGGCGATACAGATAAGCCAGTACTTGGGCGACCGCACGATACAGGGGATTGGGAATGGGTTTATCCAGCTTGCCGTTATAGTACAAGGCACGCGCCAGCAACGGCGACTGTACCAATGGAACCCGGTGCTGGACCGCTAATTCGCGAATACGCAAGGCCGTCTGCTCAACGCCCATGGCCACGATGACCGGCGCTGCCATCGTGGCTTGTTTATATTCCATTGCCACTGCGTAATGGCTGGGGTTAGTGACCACCACATCAGCAGCCGGCACCTTCTCCATCATCCGTCGTTGCGCAAATTCCATTTGCAAGCGGCGGATACGAGCTTTGACCTCGGGTTTGCCATCCGTATCCTTCATCTCATCCCGCACTTCTTGGTGCGTCATACGCAGGTTTCGGAGATAGTTGAAGATTTGGAAAGGGACATCTACACCAGCAATCAACAGCATGGGCAAACTCAAGATTAGAAAGGTCCAACCCAGAATCTGGGCAGTGTGGGCCAATGCGGGTAATAGCGGTTCCCGGCCCAGATGCAGTAACTCCGCTTCACCCTGCCAGAGCAGAAATACCGCTACACTACCGATAATTAGAAATTTGATCAGCGCCTTGACCAGTTCCATCAGCGAACTCCAGGAAAATAGCCTGGCCAGCCCCTTAATAGGGTGAATTCCCTTAAAACTTAAGTTGAAGGTCCATCCGCCGAGCGCTAACGGCGCTAACAGCGCGATGACCAGCATCAGCCCCAAAAGGGGTGTCAGCAACAACAATAGATCGCCAAATAGCTGCCCTAATACCTGCGGAATTTGGGTGGGATCGGTCATTTTCCGGGGATCCATTGCCAAACCAGCACGCATCTGCACGGCCAATCCTTCGATGAGATGTGGTCCTAGAATCAGCAGGCTACCCGAAGCAACGAGCAACATCATCAAGGTTGTTAACTCGCGGGAACGAGCGACTTGTCCTTTTTCGGCAGCTTCCTGTCGACGTCGAGGCGTGGCTTCTTCAGTTTTATCCTGGCCATTTTCATTTTCGGCCATTAGCCAGCTCCTCCTGCCAATTGACTGATGCCACGAAACGCCTCGTCAAATAAATTATTTAGTTGATACATCAGGTTAGGCAGGCTATAAAGAATAATCAGCAATCCGAGTATCAGCGTGATCGGGAACCCGACCGCAAAAATATTGAGCTGCGGTGCAGCACGCACCATGACCCCGAAAGCCATGTTGACCACCAAAAGCGAAGCGATGGCCGGCAATGCGACTAGCACAGCTCCGGCAAACATGTGGCTGGCCCAGTTAACGACAATCCAGAGCCAATCACGGTCAGCACCGGTTGGCGCCACCGGCAATACGGTAAAACTGTCGACCAGTAATTGAATCAGCATTAAATGACCGTTCAGCCCTAAAAATACTAAAGTGCCAAGCAAGGTATAGAACTGACTCAACAACGCATTCTGCGCGCCGCTCTGCGGATCCACCAAACTGGCGAAACCTAGACCGATTTGAGTCGCGATTACCTGGCCGCCCAGTTCCAAAGCACCGAATACCAGCCGGAGCAGAAAGCCCATACTCAGTCCGATTAGCAGCTGCTGGGCCGTAACCAGAAGACCGGCCGGACTGAGCGGTTCAACCATCGGCATCGGCGGCACAAAGGGCAGGATCGCCCATGTCAAAGCCAGCGCCACCATCAAGCGAACTCTACGAGGGGTGACCCGCGAGCCGAAGACCGGCGCTGTAAGAACCATTGCAGCAATCCGGGTTAGTGGCCACAGAAACGTTCCAACCCAGGCGGCGGCTTCGGCGCTGCTAATCTGCATGGTCTAGCCAATCAGGTTTGGAATTTCTTTGAAAAGAGTCTGGGTAAAATCAATGAGAAGCTCCAGCATCCAGGGGCCAGCTAGCAAGAGCACTGCCGCAATTACCAGCAGTTTGGGCACGAAGGTCAACGTCATTTCGTTGATCTGAGTCGCAGCCATAAACATACTGATCAGGACACCGACGACTAGACCTGTCAACAACATGGGTGCCGAAATCAGGATAGCCAGCTCCAGACCACGCTGACCAAGGGTGATAATCGTTTCCGGGGTCATAGCGATCTCCAGCAACAAGATTCACGGAATATAGAAGCTGGAGGCTAGCGTATTCATGATCAGTCCCCAGCCATCAACCAGCACGAACAACATCAATTTAAAGGGAAAGGAAATCATCATTGGCGACAACATCATCATGCCCATCGACATCAACACGCTGGCGACGACCAGATCGATGATCAGAAATGGCATGAACAGCATGAAACCGATCTGAAAAGCGGTTTTAAGTTCGCTGGTAATATAGGCTGGCACAAGCAATGAAAATGGGACTTCATCAGGGGATTCCAAGGTAGCCCGTCCAGACAATTGCGTAAACAAAGCCAGATCGCTTTCCCGAGTCTGGGCCAGCATAAAGGCTTGCAAAGGTTGTTGGGCTTCCCGCAGCGCATCTTGGAAGCTGAGCGTTTCATTTAGATAAGGGGCGAGCGCTTGGTCGTTAATACGATCGAAGACTGGAGACATGATAAAAAAGGTCAGAAACAGCGCCAGGCCAATCAAAATCTGATTATTTGGCGTTTGCATAGTGCCTATTGCCTGACGCAGCAGAGCCAATACGATAATAATGCGGGTGAAGGAGGTCATCATCAGCAGCGCAGACGGCAACAGGGTCAGCGCGGTCATGAGCGCCAGGATTTGCAAACTCATCGACCAAGTTTCGCCACCGCCCTCGGTGGGCGTAATGGTCAATGCCGGCAGGCCGGCGGGTGCCGCCAAAGCCGATTCTGCGCCGCTCAACAAGAGCAGCAGCAATCCTGCCAATGCACTAAGGACCGGCCATGAACATTTAGGAAGATGGCGGGTCATGGAGCGGCTCCGGAGCGCGGGTTGAGGCCTGGAAAATAGGCGCCGCTGGCTTAGAGTTAGAGGGCGAGGGGGTAAAAACATGCAGCGCCTGAATTTGATGAGCGGTGATCCCAATCAGCAGCCGCACTTCATCGACTTCGACCAGTAGCAGGCGTTCCCGGGCACCCAGTGGCAGCCCACCGATCACGCGGATCAATCCATCGCGGGGCAGCGCATAGCGGCGCAACAACCAGCTTAGCCCGGCCGCAAGCCCCAGCACTAACAGCAGCCCTAGCGTGAGTTGCGCCAGCATACCGCCGCTAAGTAATGCGGTGGATTCGACATGGCCCGGTTCAGCATCCGCCGCCAGCACCCCTCCCGGCAAGACCAGCATCAAGACCAAGACTGCGTGCATAGCAATCACCGCAAACGGCGAATGCGCTCTTCAGGGCTGACGATATCGGTAATTCGCACCCCAAAACGCTCGTTAATGACGACCACTTCGCCGCGCGCCACCAAACAGCCGTTGACTAAAATATCCAGCGGATCACCCCCCGGGCGATCTAGCTTAACGACCGAACCCTGCGTCAGTTGCAGCAATTCGCGAACGCTCATACGAGTATGACCTAGCTCCAGTGACAGGGTGATAGGAATATCCATCACCATGCTCAGATTGGGTTCAGGTTTAGCTCCATTCTGTACCGGCGCATCTTGCATCGCCGCCGCGGTATCCAGGGCATCAACTTCATCGTTCATGATACGACGTTCTCTTGAAATAAAGCTGCGGATTGAAGGAGGGTTGCTGTCAGTTTTTGACTTCGAAGGGCGAAAAATCCGTTGATGGCACTGAGTGTGCGGCTAACTTGCTAGACCGGCCAACCGCTTGTTCGATCTTAAGCGCACGCCATCCCTGGGCAATACCATAGGAACCACGGTAAATTGGCACGCTCTCCACCTGTAAAGTAGCTGTAGCAGGAATATCAACCGGAATAACATCACCAACCTTCAGGTCTAGTAGCTCGCTGAGCGAAAGATCGAAGCCGGCTAAGTAGCAATGGGCCTCAATCTGGCTGTCCTGGATACCTTCACGCAAGCGTGTAGTCAGTTGCGGGTTAGGATGAGGGTGTTCCTTGTGCAAACTGTTCAACAAGGTCTTGCGAATCGGTTCCAGAATAGAATACGGCAACGCTAGATGCAGAATGCCGGCAATATTGTCCCGGCTAATATGGACGCTGCTGACCGCTAGGGTTTCGGTTGGATTAAGCGCAGTGATAAATTGCGGCTTGCTTTCAGAATCCTCTTGGGTACATTTGAGGTTAGCAAAGGGTTCCCAAGCTTCCTCTAAACAGCGAAAGGACAATTCAAGCAGGCGCTGGATAAAACGGGTTTCAGTCGTGGTAAACGCCCGGACGCTCGGAGATTTGTATAAGCGCCCAGTCCCGCCAAAGAATGTATCAACCACCATAAAGATCAGCTCTTGGTCGAAGATCAACAGGGCAGGACCGCTTAGAGGCGCCATGCCAATGACATTGACGCTGCAGGGGACACTGAGAGAAGTCGTTAAATCTGTATAGCTGCGCTTTTCGATCGCACCGACCGTAACCATTAAATCCCGGCGGACCAAGTCGAACAAGCCAATTCGCAGGCGATGAGCGAAGCGTTCATGAATAGTTTCCAGAACCGGCAACAAGTTGTTGATTGCATAGTCCTGGCTGGCTAAATCATACGATTGAGCTTCATCCTTGAAAACGCCTGAGCTTACACTCCGGCTCCTCGATTTTTTAGACACGACTTCCATCAGAGCATCGCGTTCATCCTTGGTAAGAAATTGATCGGTGGACATGGATGTTACTGCAACACAAAAGCGGTGAAGTACACGGCTTCGATACCTGGCATGCCGATTTCCCGGGTCAAAATACCTTGAATTTGCGCGAGCGCCTGCATTCGCAATTTCTCCTTGCCATTAAGGGAGGCCAAGACTTCCATCTTCTGATTGGAAAACAAGAGGATTAGATCATTACGAATCTGAGGCATACTCTGGGTAACCGCATCGAGAACCTGTTGATTGCGGGCCATGACAGTCATACCGATCTGCAAGTAACGCAGCATGCCTTGATCCTCGAAATTGACGATAAACGCTGGCTCGATAGGAAGATAGATCGGTGGTCCTCCAAAAGATATCGGTGAGGCAACATTAGCGCCACCATGAGCCGGCGCAGCAGCGCCATGAGCCGCCGGCGCAGCAGCTTGATGATCTTCCCCCCCGCCTTTGTTTAACGCACCGGTTAAAAACAAAGTTGCACCGATCGAACCGCCGACCAGAATCAGGCCGCCGACCAGCAGGAGCAGAATTTTGAGGATGCCGGAACCTTTCTTTTCAGGTTTGGCGGCGTCTTTCTCAGCCATAAGGGTCCCTGAATCTTCGTGAAATGAACAGGCTCACAACTAAGCAAATAGCGCACCATTACAAAATACAATAATATTTATTCATATAAAACAATGTATTATTTAGTATAAATACTGAATCATCAGTATACTAATTGGAAGATCGTCAAAATTCTGTCGCAATTAAAGATGATCAAGCCAAGCATGGGAGGGTGCAGAAATAGAAACACATCGTCTGGAAACAAAGCATCAGCAATCCTTTCGTCTCTTTAAGGTGAAAGGATTAGGGAGAAGCAACCAATCAGGCTTTTAGAATGCAGGGCCGCTTAATAGACCCTGCACACCTGTTTTACATCCGCAGCAGCCCAGTCAGAGAACCAGCAGCGACATACGGCCATTGCCATAGCGAGGAACGTTGATCATGAAATCAACATGTCCCTTAGCAGTATCCAGCATCTCCCGGACCTCCGCAGGCAACTTGCCAGCATCAGGATACAATGTATCTATCTTAAGATGAGGTGTCTTATCATTCATCAGCAAGGTAGAGAGAATATTGGCAACCTCATACAGATTATCGAGCATAGCCTGTTCTAGCTTCTTGGTCTTGATAGCATCTTTAGCAGCAGAAGCGGGCATCATAGATAATGCACAGCCGGCATTGGCCGCCAGGGGAATATCGCAGATGAAGGCTGCAACTATTTTACCGTGGTCATCGACATAACTCGTAATCAGGTTGCCGGAGCCGGGCTTGGAATCCAGTGGTTTCCCTGGCGTCGCCGGCACGTTGCCTCCAAACAGCATAACCAGTGTCTTACTCACATCAATGGCTTTGGGCAAAATGAAGGTGGTGGGCATGGCGCGTTCCGTTGAATATCGCTTGAGTCTGGAGTTTCGGCAAGATCTTGGCTGGTGCAGATAGCACTCTTGATACTTCCGGCCGGGATATTGTCAGTCAATCCTTAGATGAAATTACCTAAGGTCTTAGCAAAGGTTTCTGCAGTAAAGGGTTTATTGATTATGAACTTGGCACCGGCGTGAGCCGCTTTAGAGCGCATCTCAGCCGTTGCCTCGGTAGTGACGAAACCAAACGTAATCTTATAGCCTTCCTCGTTAAGCGCCTGGAGCAATTCTAACCCTGACTTATTGGGCATGTTCCAGTCTGAGAGGATTAAATCAGGTGGATCCTTGTGGATCGACTCCAGTGCCTCGTTGCCATCACTGGCCTGCTGGACTTCAAGGTGATTGAAACCGGCCTCGCGCAAAGTACGCCGGACGATCATGCGCATGGCGTTACTGTCATCAACAATCAGGATTTTCATGGTCTTCTCCCGCTCAAACAAAACAATTGATCTGTAAAGGCAGGTCTTCGCAACGCAGCAAAACTTGCCTCATTGCCCGTCCTTACTATAGCGATATTGTAACCTTCCATGATAGAAGAGGGAGAGTGAAGCAAGGCACGGGCAACAGACGTTTCAAATTCCCACCCACTATGTGGGGCAGCTCACCGAGGGTATCCCATCAACCCCAGCCCGCTGCCAGTGCCATCAACGCGATAGCTGTCCAATTCCAATAGAGAATCCTATTCGTTGGTCAGTTCAGATAGAATATCTAAGGATAATTCTATAGCGCTTTATTCTAGCGTAGTTTGTAGCATACGCTCTTCCCTATAGACACCGGTTCATAACCAGCATCTAAATTCAGGGTTGTTTCCGAAGAACCTAGAAATAGATAGCCGTCTGGTTTCAAAATACCACGAATCTTGCTCAAGATCGTTTTCCTGACCTCCAAATCAAGATAAATCAGCACATTGCGGATAAAAACAATATCCAGCGGTGGAATCGGCGGCCAAGGTTCAGCAAGATTGCTCTGCTGGAATTCCACCATTTGACGAATTTCAGGCCTGATCCGCCATTGCAAGCCCTGTTTCTGGAAATACTTGGTCAGTAGCATGGCAGGCAGGCCACGGTTCACTTCGATCTGACTGTATATACCCGTACGCGCGCGCGCCAGAATAGCACCGGACAGATCGGTAGCGATAATACGCACCCGGTTTCGGGCGGCAGGAAAGTGTTCGCGCACCAGCATCGCCACACTAAAAGGTTCCTGGCCGCTAGAGCAGGCTGCACACCAGATCGTCAGGCTGGAAGATTGCCGCCGCTCCAGCAGCTCAGGCAATATCAATCCCTTAAGAGCCTCGAATGGGTAAATATCGCGAAAAAATGAGGTTTCATGAGTGACGATAGCCTCAATAACTTGCTCGCAAAGGCTGTTTGCCACAGAGCCCGTTCTTAGTGACGCGATCAATGCCGCCAATGAGGCAAACCCTGCCCGCCGCGCTAACGGCGTCAGTCGTGTTTCGATCAGGTAATCTTTATCCGCTTCCAATACAATAGCAGCATGGCGCCGGACCAGCTCGCGAATGAAGTCAAAGTCACTGATGCTCGTGGCGTTGTTCATTAAAGATTGTCAGTGACCCGACACCAATAACGACTAAAGACGCATTCGCACACGATTGGTAATTTCCTCAGCCAATTTCGGCAATGCAATTTGCCCATCTGCCAAGCCCGCCTTTACCACAAAGCTAGGCATCCCCCATACCACTGAGCTAGCCTCGTCCTGCACCAGGACGTGCCCACCCGCATGGTGGATTGCCTCACAACCCTTAAGTCCATCGCTGCCCATACCCGTTAGAATCACTGCTAAAGCATTGGCCCGGTAGGTCGCAGCAACCGAGCGCAACAATACATCTACAGCGGGTCGACAGGAATTCTCAGGCTCATTCTGGTTCAATTGCAGACGGACCTGAGTGCCCTGGCGCTCTAGAACCATGTGCGAACCACCGGGGGCTAACCAGACTTGACCTGGTTGCAGGATTTCACCCGCTACACCTTCAGCAACCGGCAGCTTCGTCTGGGTAGCCAGCCGTTCCGCCAGCAGGCGAGTGAAGATAGGCGGCATATGCTGAACGATCAGGATCGGCACTGGAAATTGGGCTGGCAAGCGCGACACGAGCGTAGCCAAGGCGTTAGGGCCGCCCGTAGAAGCGCCTATCGCCACCACATCCACTCGCAAGTGCGGTACCGCAGCGATGGGACGGCGAGGAGAGGCAGTGATTGGTGAGGGAGGTGAAACTGGCAATGGCGCCGGTTCTGGAAAAATGGCTCGTTTGGGTGCGGATGGTTGGACTATTGGAGCCACTGGGGCCACTGGGGCCACTGGGGCCACCGGACTGAGCAAATGCTGACAGAATGCTTTGACCCGCGGAATCAACTCATCCCGCACCCGCTGTAGCGATTTGCTCATATTCCCCGTGTTGGAGGGCTTGGTGATGTAGTCATTAGCACCCCGCGCCAATGCTTCAAGCGTGACAATCGCTCCTCGCTCGGTAATCGAGCTAAACATGATGACTGGTAAACGCGGTTGGCGTTTACGGATTTCAGTCAAGGTTTCCAGACCATCCATTACCGGCATTTCTACATCCAGAATGACCAGATCAGGATTGAGAGCCGGCAATTTTTCCAAGGCAATTTGCCCATTTTGGGCGCTACCGACCACTTCCAGTTGTGGATCACTGGTCAGTACATCCGTGAGCAATCGACGGATTACCGCCGAATCATCGATCAGCATAATGCGGATTTTTTCGGCCATAAGCTTAATTGGGGACAATTCCCAGCAGGTTGAGTTTTTCCAACACCGCATTACGAGTAAACGGCTTCATCATATATTCACCGGTGCCAACAATAGGCACCTTAGAAACCTGTTCAATTGCGGATTTAGCGGTAACGGATTAGAGGTTAGTGCGTAAGCTAGCGCGTGTACCAGTGCGCTTTGAACGGCCAGCTCCTCGATAAACCAGACTTTCATCATAACGGAAGCGGTCGACCAGATGTTGCAGTTCGGCAGCCATACGCGCCATTTCATCCGAAGCGGTATGCACATCATTGGCACTGCTCAGAGTATTTTGAGCAGCTTGGGCAACATTGGTGATATTCTGGGCGATTTCCAAACTACCCCGGGCGGCATCAGCGACACTACGGCTGATTTCATTGGTCGTCGCCGTCTGTTCCTCAACAGCGCTAGCAATAGTAATCTGAATGTCATTGATCTGGTTAATAATTGCGCTAATGCCGCCAATGGCGTCCACCGCGCTACCAGTATCCATTTGAATCGCTTCAATCTTGCGGCCGATCTCCTCGGTGGCCTTGGCAGTTTCCTTGGCCAGTTCCTTGACTTCGTTGGCGACCACCGCAAACCCCTTGCCTGCCTCGCCGGCGCGGGCCGCTTCAATTGTCGCATTCAGTGCCAATAAATGGGTTTGTTCAGCAATCGAGGTAATAACCTTGATGATATTGCCAATACCTGCACTGCTGTCGCCCAATTTGCGGACCGTGGTGTTGGCATTTTGTGCCATAGTCACCGCTGAGGCGACAATCCTAGCAGCCTCCGCAGCATTCTGGGCGATTTCACGAATACTGGCCCCCATTTCCTCAGTCGAGGTTGCCACCGCTTCGACATTAGCACTGACTTGGTCAGCGACTGAAGTCGCCATCGACGCTTTACTCGAAGCCGCTTCGGCATTGCTGCCCATCTGATGACTGACCATAGTCAGTTCCTCAGCAGCACTCGCCAAGGTTTGAGCATTAAGCCCAATTTGAGCCATGCTGTCACGCAGGGTCGCCAGCAATTGGTTCAATCCTTGCGCCATCTGCGCAACGGAATCGGTACCGGTCACTGTCAATTCCTGGGTCAGATCGCCATCAGCCGCCGCGCTCACCGCTTGCAGCATCTGCTCAACTCGATTTTGTAGAAGCTGGAGCAATTCCTTTTCGTGATGATCGGCAACCTCCTTAACAACCTCCTTAACAACCGGCTCACTGCGAGGCTTTTCCGTCAGTGCGCTGCGTGGCTCTTCCGTTAGACGTTCCCATGTGATCATTGGCCCCTGATACGAGCCGTCTGCATCATGAATAGCGCTGAAATGCAAATCAAAGGATTCATTGCCCAGGGTGAAAGCCGCCTTATGAGGAAGGTGGGCTGGAAGATAAGCCGGGTCGGAGGTGATCCGCCGCAAATCATCCTGACGGCGGTAGAGCACATCCAGCGGCTGACCGATCAATTGGTTAACAGTGACTGATAGATGTGACTCCAACCCGCGCAAAGTCCGCTCCATGGCCGGATTCATATAGCGTAGCTGCAGGTTACGATCAGCGATCATAACATTGAAGGGCGCGCTTTGGACCATGGACAGGATGTGTCCTGCTTTGCCGCGCCGTTCAGCCACTTCATGCCAGTCTACTTTATCTGCTTGAAAAACTGCCTGAATGTTTTTCACAGCCTGGTTCAATGCTTGCGTCATGTGGCCTAATTCGTCGCTGGCGATAATCGGCGCCTGCCAGGACAAATTGCCGTTGGCAAGATGGCCAACGAGTTCCAGAACACCTTGAATGCTAGTTTGCAGGTTGCGGCGCAGCAGGAAAAACAACACGAGCAACGGCCCAGCCAAGATTAGGATTAGCAAGATTTCACGAAAAATCGCACCCAATAATCCATCATTCTGGTCATCGATATAAACCCCAGCGGTTAGCACCCAGTCCCAAGGTACGAACTCCCGGGCGTAGCCCACCTTGGCAACCGGTTTGCTGCTGCCTGGGCGAGGCCATTCATAGGTCACGAAGCCACCCCCTTCCCGCCGGGTGACATCGACTAGCTCAGAGACAATGTTGGAAAGCATGTTGGCATCGCGACCGCCACGCAGCGGTTGGCCTTCCAGTTCCGGACGTGTCGTTTCCAGCAACAAGCGCTGATCGGCATCAATGATGACAAAATAGAGATCCTGATAACGCATATTGCGCAAGGTTTCGATAGCCAGCTTTTGCGCCTGCTCACGGTTCAGCGCTCCAGCCTGTTCCTGTTTCTGGTAGCGCTCGATGACACCAGCACCCATCTCCACTAAATTAAGCGCGAGATTCTGTGAGGCTTCCAGTGATCGCGAACGGTCCTGAAGCGACAGGACAGCCAGAAACAGCATACTGGCGACAGCCCAACCGACTAGCAGAGCTAATTTACCCTGCAAATTGAAATTTTTTAAAAGCATCATTTCAGTTACCCGGTATTTTTCGCCGTTGCGCGATAACGGTTCAGAAGAGCTAGGTTGAACAGTTTGTCGATATTAATCGTAAGCAACAACCGGCCCTGAAGTTTATACGTCCCCTGGATTAATTCACGGGCAATACCTTCAAGCGTGTCCGGTGGACGTTCGAAGCAGGATTGATCGACTTCTAATACATCGCCAATGCGATCTACCAGCAGGCTAAAGGTACCTTGCCGGGTCTGTACCACAATATTAATCGGTCGATGATCATCCTGAGGATCACCCACTTGAAGTAAACGCCGCAGGTCGATGGCCGTGACAATCTGGCCGCGCAAATTGATCAAGCCGCGCACCACCGGCGGCGCTAAAGGTACAGGGGTAACTACCTGATAGCGGATGACTTCCTGGACTTTTTCCACGTCAACACCGAAAAACCGGTCTTCCAGGAAAAAGGTGCAAAGCTGGTGGTTATCGGCCATCGGTTCAAGCTCCCTCAGCCAATGCCAGTAATGGCATCATCCGTTGCAGGAAACTCTGGACATCGAATAGCTCTGTAACCCGGCCCTGGATAACCAAGGTGCCGGCCACACCGGCACGGGTCGCCCGGCCTTTAGTTTCAAAAACATCCTGAACGATATCGATAATCTCGTCCACCACCAAACCGATCCGCCGGGCGCCATCGCCAAAGACAATCACCTGCAACAGCGGGGTAGTGAGCGCCCCCGTTTCCGTTCGTGCCAGACGATCAGAACTATAGCTTGCACTAAGAACATTTTTGAGGCGAACCAGCGGCAGAATCTGGCCACGATACTGGATGACATCCACATCGCCAGCGCTTTCCACTTGCTCGGATTCAAATTCTTCCAGCCGGGAAACCGGAGCCAGCGGAATGGCCAACCGGCCATTCCCTGGCGATCGCACCAGTAACAGCGTCTGAATTTCGGCCTTACGGTCGCGGTCCTTCTCCAGTTGCGCTGCGACGTTTTGATCATGGCTATCGCTCAAAATCCGCGCCTGCTGGGCGATACCCAGGATATCGAGAATCAGAGCAACCCGGCCATCGCCCATAATTGTCGCGCCGGCGAAAACCGGGATATCCTGAAGCACCTTATCAAGCGGCTTAACCACAATTTCCTGCGTATCATTGATTTGATCTACCACCAACCCAAGCTGATGCTGGCCTGCTTGCAGCACCACGATGTTAAGAACTCTAGCAGTGGCGATCAAGTTCAACTCGTGGTTAAGATAAACAATCGGTAGCAGCTTGCCACGCAACCGGTAAACGGGATTGCTGTGGACATATTCAATCGCAGCATCGCGCTGTTCCTCGTTGACGCGGATCAGTTCCAGCAAATTAACCTGAGGGATGGCGAAGCGCTCCCCGCCACTGGTGACAATGAGTGCCGGGACAATAGCTAAGGTCAAGGGAATGCGAATCTTGAATGTCGTGCCATGACCTAGCTCGCTTTCCAGGTCAATCACGCCCCCGATTCTTTCGATGTTGGTCTTGACCACATCCATGCCGACGCCACGTCCGGAAATATTGGTGATTTTCTCGGCGGTGGAGAACCCTGCCAGAAAGATCAGCCGCCGGAAATCCTGGTCGCTCATCGCGTCGGCGCGCTCCAGGGTAATCAGCCCTTTTTCCACGGCTTTATTGCGCAACTTGATCGGATTAATACCGGCCCCGTTGTCAGCGATTTCAATATGGACCTGGCCACCTTCATGATAGGCGCGCAATAACAAGCATCCTTCTTCCGGCTTACCTGAAGCTTGCCGCACCGCTGGCAACTCGATACCGTGGTCGACCGCGTTACGGATCAGGTGGGTTAACGGATCCTTCATCGCTTCAATCAAACTTTTGTCGAGCTCGGTTTCCTTGCCTTCCATTTCTACCCGCACCTGCTTACCGCAATTCACCGCCAGGTCGCGCACAATACGGGGGAATTTTGCCCAGATATTGCTGATCGGCTGCATCCGGGTACGCATGATGCCTTCTTGCAATTCACTGGTAATCAGGTTCAGGCGTTGTGAAGCCGCCATCAGTTGTGGATTTTCCTGAAGCAGCGTGTACTCGACAATCTGATTACGCGCCAGCACCAACTCGCCAACCAGGTTCATCAGCTTATCCAGCAGTGGTACATCCACGCGGATTGAACTTTCAGCGATACTCGGCCCCCCCGCAGCAGGGGCCGGCGTTGAGGAGGCACGTTCCAGTGCAGCAGGGGTGGAAGCGGTACGTTCCAACGCCTGGGCCGCAGGTTGCGCAGATTTTGCGCTCGTGTCTGCCGATGAGGGGGGTGTAGCAGGTGATTCCGGACGCTGGGCAGACGATAGAGTAGATGGTTTTTCTGGGGGAGTGGAAACCGGTTCAAGCAGGAAAACTGAGCCGGGAGGCAATAATTCACTACCCGAGCCATCTACATCGGCATCTTCGGCAGCCGATGATTCGTTCGCCGGAGGCGTGGCGTCCGCCGGCTCCGGCGGAGGAGGGCGCGCAGGGGGCGCGGAACCCCCTTCCTTAAGACGATTCAGCACTTGAATCAGGTCAGGATAGCTTTCCTCACCATCGGTCTCAGTCCGTTCGATCTCACCCAGCATGGTACGCACGGCATCCAGCATATTGAGCAACGCGCTGGCGATTTCCTGGGTGAAACTCAGCTTGCCGTCCCGCAGCAGCGATAGAAGATTTTCCCCAGCATGGGCCAGCTTTTCGAGATGGCTGAAACCAAGGAAACCGCACGTACCTTTGATTGTGTGAACTGTCCGGAAGATGCTAGCAAGCGTGTCCCGATCATCGGGATTCTGTTCAAGTAGAACAAATTTATTATCAAGTTGATCCAAGCCTTCCAGGCTTTCGGTCAAAAATTCTACAATGATCTCATCCATAGCGGCAGGATCGCCTAAACTGTTGCCCCATGTTCCACCAACCCGTTGCAAGGCTAGCGCAAGCTTGCTTATTGAATTTTAGATGCTGTAGAAAAAATCAACCGATTAATTTTGAAAGCCCGCTTGTGAGCAAGATTTCACGAAGATCGCTCACAAGCAGGTTATATGTCACTAGTATCGTGTTTTAATCACATCAAGATTTTGAACACAGTGGCCATCCTCTGAAGGAGGACCGAAAGCAGCGTTCCAGTCTAGCTAATGCGTCGTGGCGTACCCGCTACTTCCGGTGTTACCCTCAGATGTCCAAGATTAGACATCGCCCCAGCCGAACACCTCCACGGCACGAAACAGGTCATTGTCGGTAACCATACCAACCGGTTTGCCATCCATTTCGACCACTACACGGCGAACGTTGGCCTCGGCCATCCGCTGCGAGGCTTCGGCCAGCGACATTTCGCGCTTGACTGTCACGAGCGGCCGGGTGGCCACTTCGCCCACAGGTACCCGTGCCGGCGAACGGTTGACACTGATAATCTTCTTAAGCACGTCGCGATCGGTCATGATACCCCAGCGACCGCTGGCATCGGGTTCAGCCATCACCGCATTCACGCCTTTCTCGATCATGACATGCATGGCGACATTGACCATATCGTCATTCTTGACGGTGACGACCGGTGACATAATGCCGCCTACGGTGGTCGGCATACGCCCGGAGGCCAACATGGCTTGCAATGGATCAGCCACACGCTGCGCTTCCAAAGCACGGCGTTCAGCTTCGATGGCTTGGCGGCGCCGATCAGCCTCGGCGCGTAGCGTAGCGCCCTGCGCTTTCATTTTAGCGATGATCAAGTCACCGAACTTGCTGGTCGGCACCTCGGTAGCACCGTCCATCTGCCGGGCAAAGTCGTAGGTGACAGTCTTATCAGCGATGACCTGGGTCAACGCAGTTTCGATCAGGTCAGCCGCTTCCTTCCAGCCCATGTACTGCAACATCATCACCCCAGATAACATCAACGAACCAGGATTGACTTTGTCCAGATTGGCGTACTTAGGCGCGGTGCCGTGGGTGGCCTCAAAGACGGCGACATGGTCGGCCATGTTAGCGCCTGGGGCAATGCCGATGCCCCCCACTTCCGCTGCCACCGCATCGGACAGGTAGTCGCCATTCAGGTTCATGGTGGCCAGCACTGAGAACTCTTCCGGCCGCAGTTGCAGGAGTTGGAAGATAATATCGGCGATGCGGTCCTTGATCACCACCTTGCCCGGCGGTTGCTTACCGCCGTAAACACTGTACAGCTCATTCTCGGTGATGGTCTGATCCGGGAATTCGTCACGCGCCAGTTCATAGCCCCAGTTGCGGAAGGCGCCTTCCGTGAACTTCATGATATTGCCTTTATGCACCAGGGTCACGCTGTCGCGGTCATGGTCAATGGCGTACTGGATAGCCTTGCGCACCAGTCGCTTGGAGGCAAACGGGGAAATTGGCTTGATGCCGAGACCGGCCTCGTCGAAGAATTCCGCACCCATCTCATCGCGCAGGAATTTAGCCAATTTGGCGTTTTCGGGCGAACCAGACTTGTATTCAATGCCCGCGTAGACGTCCTCGGTGTTCTCACGGAAGATGATGACATCGACCTTTTCAGGGTAGCGCACCGGTGAAGGGACACCGGGATAGTAGCGCACCGGACGGACACAAGCATAGAGATCCAGATCCTGGCGCAGCGCCACGTTCAACGAGCGGAAGCCGCCGCCAACGGGCGTCGTCAGCGGGCCTTTGATCGCGACCACCAGTTCCTTAATGGCTTCGAGGGTTTCTTCCGGGAAATAGTTGCCGTCATAGATTTCGGCGGCCTTCTCTCCCAGGAAAACTTCACACCAGTGGATCTTGCGCTCGCCACCATAGGCTTCCTCGACCGCTGCATCCCAAACCCGCAGCGAGGCACGGGTAATATCCGGACCGATGCCATCACCCTCGACATAACCCACAATAGGTTGATCGGGAACATGCAACTTGCCATCCTTGACAGTAATTTTCTCACCGCTCGTAGGAATGCAGATATGCTGGTAGGCCATGGGCCCTCCTTCTCGTCTTGGTTTCTAACAGGTGTGAATTCTGGAACACGCGGCGCGCTGAAAAATACCCGCATCCGGCGCGAAAAGCGTGCATTAAGCTACACGTAAACGCTTTTTCTGTCCATGATAGGGTCGGTCGCTAGCCGCCGCTTGCTGGAATATCGGGATACCGCCATGACTTTGAATGAACTCCGTTACATCGTCGCTGTCGCTCGCGAACGCCATTTTGGCCGAGCCGCCGAAGCGTGCCACATCAGTCAACCGACTCTGAGCGTAGCGGTGCGCAAACTGGAAGATGAGTTGAGCATAGCTCTATTCGAGCGAGCGCCGAATGAAGTGACAGTCACGCCGGTAGGGCGGCGGATCGTTGAACAGGCACAGCGGGTGATCGAGGAGGCTGCTGTTATCAAACAAATTGCTAGCCAGAGCCAAGACGATTTAGCTGGGATATTGCGATTGGGAGTTATTTACACCATCGGCCCCTATTTGTTGCCACACCTGATTCCCCGCTTGCATCGCCGCGCACCCAATATGCCGTTGCAAATCGAGGAAAGCTACACGGCAGTGTTAAGCGAGCGGCTCAAGGACGGCGACCTGGATGTACTGATCCTGTCGTTACCATTTGATGAATCTGGAATACTCACACAAGCCGTGTACGAAGAGCCGTTTGTGGTGTTGATGCCAATTGGCCATCCACTGGAACAGGCAGACGTCATCGATTCCCCCGCGTTGGCGCAACAGGATTTGTTGCTACTGGGTCCCGGTCACTGCTTTCGCGATCAGGTTTTGCGCTTCTGCCCGGAATGCAACCGGCTCAGCGTGACCTCTGGCAACATGCAGAAGACACTAGAGGGCAGCTCGCTGGAAACCATCCGGTTGATGGTGGCAACCGGGATCGGCGTCACAGTGTTGCCGTACACCTCGGTCAGTGGTTATGCGCATGCCAGCGATCTGCTCAGCGTCCGGCCATTTGCCGATCCAGCACCTACCCGGGTGGTGGCGTTGGCCTGGCGCAAGAGTTTTCCACGCCACCGCGTCATCGCCCTGCTGGATGAAGCCATCCGTGCCTGTCCCTTGGGTGAAGCAGTGCGGACTATCGAGGAGGGTGTCAGACAGGAACCTCATCTCTGATACCTAGAATATCTGCTTAACCAAACTCACTTGGGCTGAACCCAACCAACGGCAATAGTTGCTTTAACCCATCCCGCACTACATCGGGATCATCGCTGCGCAAGGTGATATGCCCGACCTTACGCCCTGGGCGCGGGACCTTGCCATAAACATGATAATGCGTATTCGGCACCGCCAGCACTGACGGCTGTCCGGGCAAATCACCAATGCAGTTCAACATCACAGAGTGGCCGATGGCTGCGGTCGATCCCAGCGGCAACCCGAGAATCGCTCTTAGATGATTCTCAAACTGACTGGTTTCGGCGCCTTCGATAGTCCAGTGTCCCGAATTATGCACGCGCGGGGCCATTTCATTGGCGATCAGCCGGTCGTCTTTGACGAAAAACTCGATGGCCAGCAGCCCAACATAGTTCAATCGGTCCAGAAGCCGGCGGGCGTAATCCCAGCCTTCTTGCTCCAAATCGGGCATAAGGCAAGGTGCGCGTGACAAGCGCAAGATACCGTCGCGGTGGTGATTTTCCACAAGGGGGTAGAAAGTTGTCTCACCACCAAGACATCGGACCGCTAATACCGAGACTTCCCGCTCGAAGCGTACAAAACCTTCCAAAATCAAAGGAACACCATCGAATGCTTTCCAGGCTGGCTCGATGTCTTCGTGGGTGCGCAAAATTTTCTGGCCTTTACCATCATAACCCAGCCGGCGGGTTTTCAGCACGGCCGGTAGATCCATGCGTTCTACTGCGCGTTGTAACTCTTCCAAGCTATCGACGGTAGCGAAGTTTGGGGTCGGAATACCGAGTTCCCAAAACAAGGTTTTTTCAGACAGCCGGTCCTGCGCTATCGCCAGTGCTTCAGAAGGTGGATGAAACGCAACCCGCCCAGCGAATGCCTGCGCTGCCGCCGCCGGCACATTCTCGAAATCGAAGGTAACAACTTCAGCCCAGTTAGCCAACCACTCTAACTGTATCGCGTCGTTATAATTACCGTGAATTAATGGTGCAACCTGCCCTGCGCAAGCGTCTGCCATTGGATCGAGAATCCGGAAGCATGCACCCAGCGGATAACCGGCCAACGCCAGCATCCGCCCTAATTGACCGCCACCAACGATCCCAACATTCACAGTGTACTGCTCCGGGGATCAGGTTGACTCAGCACGCTTGCAGTCTGCTGGTCACGAAAAGCGCGCACGGCTTCCCGAATCGCTGGATATTGGTTACCGAGCATCGCGGCAGCCAACAGGGCGGCATTGATCGCGCCCGCTTTCCCAATAGCCAATGTGCCGACCGGAATACCTCCCGGCATTTGAACAATCGACAGCAGTGAATCGAGGCCATTGAGCGCCTGCGATTGTACCGGCACACCCAATACCGGCAATACGGTCTTGGAAGCCGCCATGCCTGGCAGGTGTGCAGCACCACCCGCTCCAGCGATGATGACGTGCAAGCCCCGCGCCTCGGCGCTAGCAGCATAATTGAAAAGCAGGTCAGGCGTACGATGCGCGGATACCACCTGAACTTCATAGGGCACTTCCAAAGCGTCTAAGGTGTTCGCTGTATGCTCCAAGGTACTCCAGTCCGAAGTAGACCCCATGATCAGGCCCACCAAAGGTGTCTTTTCTACGGTATTCATGATTTTTTAAGAGACATTTAGCCCGGTATACCGGCTGAAAGTGGGGAACGGAGAATGACCTGATAGACTTCATCGATGCCCGCCATGACTATCAATTTGTCAAATTTAGTATCAATTTTCTCATAAAATTTAGCTTAAAAACAGGCTCTTCATTGTGCTGTGAAATAGAGATCGCCATACCAAGCCAAGGCGCTCTGACCGCTATCGTCGGTGTCAGTCATCAGTGCCACAACGTCGATGGAGTCAATCTCATCGCCGAATAATTGCTGGAAATCGATGCGGATATTGCGCTTCTCACTGATCCAGTGACCGGCATTTTTTATGCCTGACTGTAAGGCCATGACCCGGGCATTGCTAGTATAGGCATTGTGCCAAATTGAGCCTACCGGTTGATGGCTGGACCAAACATAGACCAGAGAACGCATTTTCCAAAACGCCGTGCCACCTGAAACCACTACGTAGACCCGGGCCGGGTAATCATCGCCAGCTTTCGTGCGTTCATCCACACCATTCAACACTCGATCCACCCGCCATGACCAGTTGAGCCAAGGCGTGCGGCTCAGATCAATTTTAATCTCCCGGTACAGCCCTGACGCTGTACCTTGGCTTTCAGCGAGTAGCGCCTGCCGTCCAGTCCGGCCATCGAAGCGATAACGGGTTTCACCTTGAAACGATTTGTTTCGCCAATCGGTCAGATCACCCGCCGAAAACCGGCCAACCATTACTGTCTCATTCGCTGCAACCGTCAAAGCCACAACTGCCAGTAACATGGCACTGATTATCATACTAATTTTCAAAATAATTAATTCCTATAAAATTAACGGCAATGATATCGCTCAGGGATACCGCCTGAGTTTCTGGTCAACCCTGAAGTGACTGCTCACTCCCCTCGCCCGCTTGCGGGAGAGAGGCTGGAGGCGAAGGCAGCGGTTTCAAGGACTTACTCCCTCGTCCTCACCTTCGCCCCCGTGGCAGGAGATAAGGAGACTGAATGATTCCATCCTGAACTTTTCCTATGACTGGCTGCCCCTGCTTTTGACACTCTATTTGCTTCGCCCTTTAGGTAAACTGAGTCATTATGGGTTCACCGAACCGTTCGCTGGATGCGGCCATGCGACGGCGCTGGATGAATGGCTGCGGGCATTCGCTGCGCAACCGACTGATTAAATTGGAGCAACAGCATGACTGGCCATGACATGCGGAGTTGGAAGATCCATATCCGCAAGGACACTCTCAAGTTCGCAGCAGCACACATGACCGTCTTTCCCGATGGCAGCAAGGAACGCTTGCACGGCCATAATTATCAAGTTGAACTTGAAGTGGAACTGACCGAACCGGCTCTACCGCGAATGCTCAGCTATGAAGTATTTAAACAGGCATTACGGACGGCTTGCGCCGAATGGGATGAAAAATTGCTGATTGCCGGCGATAGCCCGTGGCTGGAAACACTGCCCATTGAACCTGGCGAATATGCTTTTCGGCTATGCGGCAAGCGCTATATGCTACCCGCTGACGAGGTAGCAGTATTGGCGATGGATAATGTGACTGCAGAGAACTTGGCTGAGGCCCTGTTTGAGCGATTCTGGGCGGAACTGACCCGCGACTGCTCGATACGTTGGCAGGAGCGGATCATCGCCGTTAGCCTGCGGATCGACGAGTCACCCGGCCAGGGGGCAACATATACCATTCGCTGGGGCTGATTAAGCTCACTTAAACACCACCTCGAACCAGCCGCAAATGATTTCAAGCCGTTTGCAGTTACACCGGAACCGTAACGGATATCCTCTCATCTGCCCTGATACCCATGCCTCCCTCGGCTGTTTGAGCGTGGCAAACGCAGCTATCTTCCCAGAACTCACACCAGTAACCGGAGGCGGCCTCAATGTAATTTCACATTGAGCAACACCGGTATAGCGCGAATGACGATAACTATCCCATACGATGGGAGTATCACGTTAGGAAGCGCAGAGCCTGCTGAATTTATAGGTTGCTGTTGATAACTAGCGTCGCTCCAGTCATGCAACCCGATTCCGCCGGGTCACACAGGAAAGCGATCACCTTCGCAACATCGGCAGGTACTGTGCAGGTACGCAGATGCGGGGCGGCTTGCCGTAACATCGCGGTATCCACTGCTCCTGGCGCGACGCCATTAACCCGGATCCGGCAATCTCGACCCTCAGCGGCCAGCGCCTCGGTCAGACCAGTCAGAGCGAACTTGCTGACGGTATACGCTGCATAGCCAGGGAATTTTTCCGTTCCCGGTACCCCGCCTAATGAGGACACGTTGACGATGCAACCACCATGCTCTCGCATCAGCCGGAACGCTTGCCGCGCACACAAGACAGCGCCGCGTAGATTAACTGCTAGTAACCGGTCCCAATCGGGCATTGCCAGGTCAGCAAACGGTCCGCTCCGCATAATGGCCGCGTTGTTGACCAAGATATCCAATCGGCCAAAGCCGGCAGCGATTTTCGCAAACGCCGCTTCCACAGCCCTGTCGTCAGCGACATCCAGCACCATCGACGAAGCGCTCAGCCCCTGGTCACGAATCCGCGCAACCGTGGTCCTCAATTCCTCTTTAGTGCGGCTGGCGACAATCCCATGAGCCCCCTTGCGCGCCAACGCCTCAGCAGCCGCTGCGCCGATACCTCGTCCACCGCCAGTGATTAAAGCAACCTGATTTTGCAAAGATAAAGACGCTGCATCAGTCACTGTCCATCTCCTACCGCCATCATGGGCCGGAAAACACACCAGTGTCTGCCGATCAACCGGAAACGCCATACTGTTCGCGATAGTGCTGCATCTTTGCCAAATAAGCTATGTACTCCGGACGCTCCGCCAGATAAGCGATTACATCGTCCAGCTTGACAATGCAGATGACAGGAATGCCATAAGCACGCTCGACTTCCTGCACGGCTGATAATTCGCCCTGACCCCGTTCCTGCCGGTCCAGGGCAATCACGATCCCGGCGGGCATTGCCTCATGCGCGGTCAGAATTGGCATCGTTTCGCGAATAGCGGTACCCGCAGTGATCACATCATCGACGATCAACACTCGACCCTGAAGCAGCGCACCAACGATCAGCCCGCCTTCGCCATGATCCTTGGCTTCCTTGCGATTGAAGCACCAGGGCGTTTCCCGGCCATGTTGTTCGGCCAAGGCAATGGCGGCCGCGGCCGCCAGTGGAATACCCTTGTAAGCCGGTCCGAACAGCACATCGAATTCCAACCCGGCTTCGATGACAGCCGCAGCGTAACAACGGCCCAGCCGGGCCAATGCCGCGCCCGTGTTGAACAGTCCAGCATTGAAAAAATAAGGGCTGATACGCCCGGACTTGAGGGTAAATTCGCCAAAGCGCAATACCCCCCGCTCAATAGCGAAGTCAAGAAAGTCTCGCTGATAGTCTCGCATGGTTCGAGATTCCGGCTGTCAGAGGAAAAGAATGCCGTATCATAACCGCTCTTTAAACACTTCGTCCGATCGCCAACAGTCTGTTCCCAGCCATGCGCGTCATTACCTTCAATGCCAACGGCATCCGTTCCGCGGCCCGCAAGGGCTTTTTCAACTGGCTGGCCGGGCAGGATGCCGACATTGTCTGCATTCAGGAAACCAAGGCGCAGATTCACCAGTTGCCATCTGACCCGTATCATCCGGCAGGCCATCATTGCTACTACTACGATGCTGAGCGCAAAGGCTACAGCGGAGTCGCGCTCTACGCCCGGTGCGAGCCGGATGAGGTGCGAACCGGGCTGGGCTGGCCGGAATGCGATCGTGAAGGACGCTGGCTGGAAATGCGATTTAAGAATCTCAGCGTGGTATCGCTGTATCTACCGTCCGGCTCCTCCAGTGCGGAGCGGCAAACGGTCAAATTCGATTTCCTGGCACGGTTGGCTGAACCGTTGCAAGCCATGCGCGCCAGTGGCCGCGAGTTCATCCTGTGCGGCGACTGGAACATCGCACATAAGGAGATTGACCTGAAAAACTGGCGGGCCAACCGCGACCATTCCGGGTTTTTGCCCGAGGAGCGGGCCTGGATGGATGAATTGTTCGGGCCGCTCGGCTGGGTCGATGCCTTCCGGATAGTGAATCCCGAACCCGATCAATACACCTGGTGGTCCAATCGTGGCCAAGCCTGGGCAAACAACGTTGGCTGGCGGATTGACTATCAGGTCGTCACACCCGGTCTGGCGGAAAAAGTCCACGCCGCCGCGATCTACCGGGAAGAACGCTTTTCCGATCACGCGCCCCTGATCATGGATTACCACTATGCTCTCTGATCCTGTCCACCGCTCCAGCCGCGACATCTTGCGTATCTTCTTTAGCGGTCGGATGCTGATCGCCCTGTTGATGGGCTTTTCCTCCGGTTTGCCCCTGTTACTGACCGGCTCGGTGTTACAGGCGTGGATGACCGAAGCGGGCGTGGATTTGGGAACAATTGGCCTGTTCGCCCTGGTGGGCTTGCCCTATACGCTCAAGTTCGTCTGGGCACCAATCCTGGACCGTTACACCCTGTCCGCATTTCTGGGCCGGCGGCGCGGCTGGCTGCTGGTTATCCAGCTCGCGCTGACCTTGGCTATTGCCGGTCTGGGTCTGGTCAATCCCGGCGTCAGTCCGTTCGGCGTCGCGATCGCGGCCTTGCTGGTGACCTTTTTCTCTGCTTCGCAGGACATCGTCATTGACGCCTACCGGCGTGAGTCATTGGCTGACGACGAGCAGGGCTTAGGCGCTTCGTTTTACGTCAACGGCTATCGGGCCGGGATGCTGCTGGCCTCTGGCGGCGGGCTGATTCTCGCGGATTTTATTCCCTTTTCCTGGGTGTATTTTCTCATGGCTGCCGCCATGCTGGCGGGAATTGTCACCACCCTTTTCGCCCGCGAGCCAGATGTGGCTGCCGGGACACCGCAAAATCTCTATGAAGCCGTCGTCCAACCGTTCCTCGAATATTTTTCCCGCCAGGACGCCGTGTGGATTTTGCTGTTCATCCTGCTCTACAAGATCGGCGATACCATGGCCACTTACATTACTACACCATTTTATCTGGATCTCGGCTTCAGCAAGACCGAGATCGGGACCGTGGTCAAGCTGTTCGGCTTCTGGGCGACGGTGATCGGCGGCTTGATCGGCGGCATGCTCATCCTGCACTGGGGCATCTACCGGTCACTGTGGCGCTTTGGCATCCTGCAAATGGTGACCATTCTTGGCTTCGTTATCTTGGCGCAGGCCGGTCATAGCGTTCCGGTGCTGGCCCTGGTGATCACCGGCGAAAACCTAGCGGGCGGTATGGGTACTAGCGCCTATATTGCTTTCATGGCCAGTCTCACCAACAAAAAATTCACGGCGACCCAGTATGCCTTGCTATCCAGCCTGATGGGCATCCCCCGCGTTATTCTTGCCGCACCGACCGGCTACCTGGCGGAGCGGTTCGGCTGGGAAGGATTCTTCTGGTTCTGTACCCTGACGGCCCTTCCCGGCCTGTGGCTGTTGACCCGATTCCGCACATGGATGGAGTCCAGCCAGAATACGCCCGCTGGGGAACCGCTTGTTGAAGCCGGCAAAAACTGAAATGCGGGTGATTCAGGCCGGGTTCACTGCGCCAGCATTAGGTTTTTAATCTACTTTTAACTAAAAACACAGCGAGGTTATTATCATGAAAAAAAACCTGATGCTGGCAACAGCAGGATTCATTATGGCCTTTGGGGTCCATGTGCAAGCACAAGCTATGCAATGGAACACGATCCGTCCGGGTTCCACTTTCCGCTCGTTTAATCTGCGGGTGGCGGCGCCCGAAGCCTGTCGCAGCGCCTGTTTGAACAATCGCTACTGCCGGTCCTGGACTTATGTCAAGCCGTATACCTTATATGGCGCCCGGCCACGCTGCCTCTTGAAGAACGCGGTTCCGCGGCCACGCTATGATCGCTGCTGCGTATCCGGCGTCAAACCCCGGCGCTATCGTTATTGATTCATTGTGAACCGGTCAGCCCCGCCCTTTACCGTTGATCCCAAGGACCGGGAACTGTTTCGCCAGACGGTTGGCGCAGTCAAACTACTGCGCTGTGACCGGGTTGATCCGGCTCTGAGCCATCCAGCGCCGATCCCCCGGTTCACCCAAGCGGACGAGCAGCAGGTCTTGGCCGATATGATCTCAGATTATTTTGAACCGGCAGATCTGGAGACCGGCGAGGAGCTGTATTACCGCCGCGAAGGAGTGCAGCAAGCGGTATTACGCAAACTGCGGCGAGGCCATTTCCGGGTAGGGACCGCACTGGATCTGCACGGTATGACAGTCGCAACCGCTAAAGAAGCGCTTACCACCTTTCTTCACCATGTCCGCCGCGAACATATCCACTGTGTACGCATCATTCACGGCAAAGGAAACGGTTCCCGCCACCGGGGGCCGGTACTCAAGCAAAAGGTTAATCACTGGTTGCGCCAGCGCGATGAAGTGCTGGCGTTTTGCTCAGCACCGGCGATGGATGGGGGAACGGGAGCCGTCTACGTGTTGCTGCGGCGTGTGTAGATGTAGACTCGTGAGGAGTCGATTCAGCCGCCCCGATGCCAACCGAAAGAAGCCTGCAGAAACAGCAGCCATTCATTAAAGAAGCGCACGGCTTCCGGATCCTGCCGCATGCTACCGATGACATGCGTGCCAGCGGCCTCACCGCCTACAGCATAATAACCGCAAGCACCGCCGCCGATGGCGACACCGCCAATCGCACCTCCACCTGCTATACCGCCTATCGCTAACCCGCCGGAAGCCAGCCGTCCGGTAGACAGGCCACCCATGCCAAACAACAGGCCCAGCGCCAACCCGCCGATCGCAATTACTCCCTGGACGATGCCACCGAGCGCCAACACACCTGTTGCAAAACCACCGCTGGCAATGATGCCACGGGCATGGCCGCGCAATTCGCCCTTCTCCAGGTCAGGTCCTATGGCGATGCCGTATAAGGGAAGACCTCAGATTCTTTTACCGGAGCGCTTGCGAATACCGCGATAGGGATCACCACGCTGTTTCAGCAGGGTTATTTCGCGCTCGAGCGTGGCGATGCGTTGCCTGAGTTGGATGGCCGCATTTTCTTTCACACCAATATTCTCCTAGAAAGATTCAGCTCTTTATCGAATTTGATGAGATTTACAACCGCTAAAAACTCTCAAGCTTGGCTCCAACTTGCCGATGGTCGTATCTGAAATATTCAACTGAGAAGAGGCCGATGCAAATCAATACGAATTCGACGGCACTCTTTGCTTATCGTGCTTTGACCAGTCAGCAACAGCACCTCGGCAAAGCGATGGAGCGGCTATCTAGCGGGTTGCGCATCAACAGCGCTGCGGACGATGTTGCCGGTGTGGCCATCTCTGACCGTATGACCGCGCGCGTTCGCAGCCTGAACCAGGTCCACCGCAACGCAAATGATGGCATCTCTCTCTTACAAACCGCTGATTCAGCCTTGGGCAATATCGGTGACATCCTGCAACGCATTCGTGAGATTGCTATACAAGCCTCCAACGCTTCCTACAACGGTACGGATCGAGACTCTATGCAGGGCGAAGTAAATCAGTTACTCCAGGAAATCAACCGCATCTCCGTACACACCGAGTTCAATGGCAAAAAACTGATTGACGGGACAGGTAATGGCGGCAGCGCCGATACTAATGAACAGCTGGTGATCGACGGTTTACGGGGTTCCTGGCTGCGGGAATCGGAAGATCTGGTCGAAACCTACTATGGTTTGACAGGACATGGCACATCTTTCGAGATTATCTTGGAGAACGACGCGGTTGGCGGTCAACTGGCTTCTGTAACATCTTTCTATTTAGGCACGACTATTCAAAAGCATGAACTTCGCGTTGATATGACGGATTTTACCCCGCCCGATCAGATCGGCGGCACGGACCTCGACCGGGTCATCGCGCATGAAATGGTGCATGGTTTGATGGCCGATAACATCTACTCAATCGCCCTTCCTGACTGGTTCAAAGAAGGTGCAGCGGAATTCATTCAGGGTGCTGACGAACGGGTCGTTGGTAGTCTCAGTGGCACGTCAGTCAGTGGTCTGACAAGCTTGCTCGCAGGCGCCACCGGTATTAACACTGATCCTTGGGCTTCTGATTCTGACCATTATTCATCAGGTTACATTGCTATTCGTTATTTGCATGAGAAAAGCACCGGCGGTATAAAAGCCATCATGGCGGACCTAAGCGCAGGAGACACTTTGAACACGGCAATAGCCAACAATACCAGCTATGCAAACACCGCAGCGTTTATCGCAGATTATACCAGCGCCGCAGGAGGCCAAGCCTATCTACAAAATTTAATTGACGGCGGCTACCTGACCAATGATGACACCGGCGCGATTGGCGGCGCCGATGCAGACGGTGGCCCAGTTCGCACCGCCGAGTCGGTGATTCCCGATACCGGCGGTTATACCCTTGACCCGTTGTCCGGTTTTGCCGAAGTATGGCCCGGCGGTTTCGACAACAAAAGCGTCACCCAGAATTCCTTTAGCTTGCAGGTAGGCGAGAACGCCAGCGACACGCTCAACGTCCGCATTGGCGCAACCACTGTTACGACACTCGGACTCTCGAATATCAGTGTCGCTACTGCACCCAACACGGTCATCGACAAAGTCGATCAGGCACTGATATACCTCAATGAGCAGCGCGGCAATGTTGGAGCCGCGCAAAACCGGCTTGGACATCTTATCAACGTCAACGCCATCAATATCGAAACCATCTCGGCAGCTCGATCACGCATTCTTGATGCCGACTATGGTCAGGAAACTGGCGAACTGGTCCGCCGCCAAATTTTGCAACAGGCCAGCCAGAGCCTGTTGGCGCAGGCGAATGCCGCACCGCGCCAGATTCTCAGCTTGCTCACAGGCTAGAAAATTCGCGAATTAGTAACCGGCAGTCTTCCAGCGATGCTGCGGATTTTGCGCTTTAAATATTGAGTCCTTTCACCAACCGATCTCGTCCACCCTGCTTGGCACGATACAGAGCACTATCTGCTCTCTGCAGCCAGCTTGATGTATTTTCATCAGTCACACTCAGTTCCGCTATACCGACAGAGACTGTAAAGCACAGCTTATGGCCTTGATAATCCGGGCACAGATTGCGCGCTGCTTGCAGCAGTCTTTCGCCCAGCATCCCGGCAGCATCCATCGCGGTTTCCTGCAGAATCATCGCAAATTCCTCGCCACCATAGCGAGCGACAAAATCGCTGCGGCGCGGAAAGGTCTGAACACAGCAGTCCGCAAACTGCCTAAGAACCAGATCACCCGCTGGGTGGCCAAGTTGATCATTAATCTGCTTAAAATGATCGATATCCACCATAAGCAGGCACACTGGCTGGCTGGAAAGCCGGCCCAGTTCGAAAATGCGTAACAATTGCTGATCAAAAGCTTTTCGGTTGTAAAGCTGCGTCAGCGCGTCCAGCTCCATCTCCCGGCGGGCTGCACTCAACTCAGCTCGCATGGATTTGAGCTTGTCAGTCAATTCCTCCAACACCGTATGATGCACATGCTGCCGGGATTCAGCGATACGCCCAATAGCACTAATCACTTGCATGGCTTCACATTTGATAGCGTCTAGCGACGCATTACTTTCGATCACGTTTTTTAGGTGATTGAGTTGGTCAACAATCTCAGTCTGCTCCTCCTCATCTTCGACCAGCACTTTGCCCAAGGTGTTGATCAAATCACCGAGAACCTGGCGGATATCCTTTAAGCTGGCGGTAACGTAAGCATTTTCCCGCTTTCGCAACTGAGTAAAAAATTCACGCAATCCCAGCCAGTTGCGATCAGCGCGCCCGGAAGCGTTGGTATTGTCGGATTCAGTACCAGGACAAGGGGCAGCGATCAGTACATGCCGCGCCCATTTTTCACATAGGTCTTTAATTGTATTTGAATTAAGTTGATCAAGGTCAAAGGCGTACTTACCCCAAATGCGCAATAGCGCACCTGTCGCGTCTAACGCCGGATCGGCGATGCCTGGTGAGGTCGAGCTATCGACTGGAGCCGTTGGTTTCTGGTCAGTTTTATTATCCCAAAACATAAGCACTCCACAGGAATATGAAAAATATCAAAACAACCTGATCAAACTGGCTGGCTTTAGAGCCATTAGACCATGCGTGGAAAGCACTATTGTTGTCACTCCGGGCAATTAATACGCTTACGCTACCTCAATGGAAGAATCCAAGCGAAGACATGGACCGGTAACCTGCCTGCAACAAGAAAACTAATATCTAAATTAGGAGATCAGCGTTGCAAAATCAGTGTTCGGAGATGCTATTAACAACACTGACTTGAATATCAGCTGGACCATGAACTGCACCAATGACACAATCAGTGTTAAGGATGATATTCCTACGATAGACGAACCTCCGGTTTGGGCCTTATTGGGCTTGACCCTACCCGTGGTATTTTGGCGTTGGCACCGTTCTTGGAAACGCTAAATAGCATTCAATTCATGGCAAGACAAATGGGCGCAGTAATCATCGACCACCGCTCCCGTCAGCTTTTTTACACCGCTGTCACCGACGGCAATCCTGCCAAAGCCATCGCTAATTCAGACTCGTCGTAGTCCTGATCGGTTAACTTGCCAGCGAAATAATCCATGTAAGCCTGCATATCAAAATGACCATGACCACAAAGGTTAAACAGGATCGCCCGGCTCACCCCTTCCTCCTTGCAACGCAGTGCTTCATCAATGGCACCTTTCACAGCATGATTCGCTTCTGGCGCTGGCAGGATGCCCTCAGCGCGGGCGAATTGCACACCTGCTGCAAAGCAGCCAAGTTGATGATAGGCACGGGCCTCGATCAATCCCAGCTCCTTGACGTGGCTAACCAGCGGTGCCATACCGTGATAACGCAAACCGCCGGCATGAAACCCAGGAGGCGTGAAAGTCGAACCCAAAGTATGCATCTTGGTCAATGGGGTCAGGTGGGCAGTATCGCCAAAGTCATAAGCATAAGGACCACGAGTCAGCGTGGGGCAAGCGGCTGGCTCGATAGCGACAATGCGCACCTTCTGGCCGCCGCGCAGTTCAGCGCCAATGAACGGGAAGGCGATACCGGCAAAGTTAGAACCACCCCCTGTGCAGCCGACTACCACATCGGGATAGTCATTAGCCATTTCCAATTGGGCAACGGCTTCTAAGCCCACCACGGTTTGATGCAACAGAACATGATTGAGCACCGACCCAAGCGCATACTTGGTGTCATCGCGTTGTGCGGCGACTTCCACCGCCTCAGAAATAGCGATACCTAAACTACCTGGATGATCCGGGCGCTGGGCGAGAACCGCCCGGCCGGAGACGGTTTCCTCGGATGGGGAGGCAATACAGCGCGCCCCGTAGGTTTCCATTAACGCCCGGCGATAAGGTTTTTGATTGTATGAGACCCGGACCATGAAAACCTGGACATCGATACCGAACAACGCTCCCGCAAAGGCCAGCGAAGAACCCCATTGCCCAGCGCCAGTTTCAGTTGCAATCCGTTTAACACCGGCTTCCTTGTTGTAAAAGGCTTGCGCAACAGCCGTGTTGGGTTTGTGACTGCCAGCCGGACTAACTCCTTCATATTTGTAATAAATCCGCGCTGGTGTACCGAGCGCTTTTTCCAAACGGCGAGCACGATACAAGGGACTAGGCCGCCATTGCCGATAAATGTCCTGTACCGGTCCTGGGATTTCAATGTCACGTTCGCTAGCGGCTTCTTGCTCAATGAGTGTCGTTGGGAACAGCGGCGCCAAATCGTCCGGGCCAATCGGCTGCAGAGTGCCGGGATGCAGCACGGGCGGCGGCGGCGCGGGGAGATCGGCAACCAAATTGTACCAAAATTTAGGCATCCGGGTTTCGTCGAGTACGTATTTAACGGGTTCAGTCATACTTATTTCCTGAAAAGCGTCCGCCCGGCGGGCGGTTCGGGTTGCTTCCGCTAGTGACTATGGGGCGGGCCTTGAGATTCGATCTGCGCTACCGGAGGCGCTAATGGCATTTTAGCGCAAGTTAAATCCATATTCTCAACCTTGCTCCAATGCATTCATTACACCTCAAAAGAGACGTTTGTTTATTTATTGAACAGATTTTTTAATTCATCTGCAATGGTATGTGGTAGCATAACCTCACAGACTTCAAGAAGTTGGTCGCGCTTGATACCGGTCAGTCCGAGCCGTTCCAGATGGCAGCGCAGTTGTGTTGCGAACGGCATATTTAGCAGTCCAGGGTCACGTCTACGCTCCACCAAAGTTGTTGTCAACGGCCCAAGGGCAAACCGCGCGTAGGCCCACAGACCGCCAACCCGTAACCCAAGCAACTGATGAATGACTGCCAGCAACCCCGCATAACACGCAGAGAGCCTTAAAGGTGCAAGTCAGCTGCAACGGTGATTGCCAAGCAAACGGATGATTCTTTAGATGGTACGTTAGAGGTTAAACTACCAGCCGAGGAGAGAGGGACTGACATACTCGAATCTTCAGCCATGCTGCGTGCTAATCAAGTTTGTTTTTTCAAGGCTCAGAGAAGCACTGCTTAGCCAATGCGGCAAGCGCACAGCATCAAAACAGTCTAGCAACCCACAGTGACTGCTACAGACAGCGTATGGGGACTGTTGAGATTGACATAAGCGTCGTAAACTTGCGGTAGCGACTGGCGGGAGGGGATATGCGCACCACCAATACCGGCTCTGATCATCAGTCCTTCGAATCGAAGGAACTGAAGCAGTTTTACCATAACGCCGCCTTTGATGCTGCTTGCGAGGATATCCTGGAAAGCATCCGGGAGCGGCGAGGCGTCATTCTGTTCACAGGAGAAGCCGGTGTCGGCAAGACGCGGGTATTGCGTCGTTGTATGACTCAAGCAAGCGACATCCATTTCGTGCTGCTAACCAACGCCAGTCTCGATTTTACTAATATTCTCAACTATCTATGTGCCAGCTTGGAATTACCGGCGGACCATCTGGACGCTGGCCAGCAAAGCCGGTTATTGCTGGATACGCTGGCCGCTTGTGCACGCCGCAATCAGGTTGTCGCCCTGTTGATTGATGACGCTCACCATCTGCGCCTCGACGTTTTGCGCCGTCTGCACGATTTTGTGGAGATGCCTGCGGTCCCCATGCATCGTTTGCAAATCGTATTGGCAGGGCTACCCGACATTGAAGGCAAGTTGCGCCAACCGGAATTACACCGGCTTCAAGCCAGTATCGTGACACGTTGCCGTCTCGGTATGTTAAGCAACCAGGAAGCGGAATTGTTCATCCGCCATCAGTTTGAAACCGCTGAACATTGGGATGGCAGCTTGCCATCGGATACCGTGACTGAGCGCATTATTCAGTATTGTCAAGGCGTTCCAGGCGCTATTGTCATGTTATGCGATACCCTTCTGCTCTTTGCTAGCCTGGAGGCAGGCGCAGAGATAACCCCGGCACTGGTCGATGAGGCGGCCCGGAGTTGTTTTCTTAATGAACCGTCCCACCATGCATCAGCGCTGAACGCCGGCAATTTCTCACACACTGCTGACGCGGCACCGTCCTTACCCGCCGAAGAAGGAGGATTATTCGAACTGGATTTTCCTGAGCTGGGCCTGAGTTTCGATTTCGATCTAGAAGAGACACTGAAGACGGATGCGGGCGGCCCGGGCGAACCGGCACCGGATGAAACGGTTCCCGTCACTTTACCCTCTGACGAGGCTTTACCACCGACACAGCTGGTCATCGAAGAGCTACCGGTCGCGCCGCCACCACCAGCCAGCAGACCGGCCGAGACCACCGCTGAACCACGTAAAGCAGCCAGTATTTCACCGTCCCTGCGCGAGTTTGCGAATCTGCTGAGCGATCTAGGGACGAAGCACGATCGTAAAGAGGCCCAGGATCGTGAGGCGCTACAGTATTTCCGCAACCGGTACCTGCGTTGGTTGCACGATAATACTTCAGCACAACGGGATGAGTGCGAACGAAGGTTCGCACGATTACAAGAAACCCGGCAACCGGTTCTGATAGGGCTGGCATCTGCTGCTCCAGTATTGCCTGAACGGGATGGAGTGCTCTGTGCCTTGCTTATCAATCCCACCTGGTGGCTGTACCGGGAAATCCGGTTACATGTGCGCAGCCCTGAACTCGCCTTTGCCAAGGACGGGCAAGCGCTGCCCGTCCGGTTATTGGATGGCCGGGATGCACACCCCGTCTATCTGGATTACCGCCTGCTCCATACGGAGCCTACCCAAGCAACTCTCTGGCTAGAACTTGAACTCTGTGACCATCGCGGGGAATGGTCTGCTTATGCGAACCGTATGGAGATTCGCCTGGATTTTTCAGCGAGAAGCCCGGAGAGCCTGAAAACGGAACCTGGAGCAAATGTCGAATCCACCTATGATCGTTTCTGGCCGGATGTTCCAGTTGCTGAATCGAATACTAGAGAGTGGCTATCGGGCACCACAGGGAATGGCAACCTGGCCTGTACCCTCTTACTGGAACTGGAAGATAACCCCGAGCACACGCATCACCTACGTACAACGAATGAACAGACCCTAAGCCGAGGAACTCCGCTGACCCGAGCCTTGCTGCTAGCCGCTGATCCGGCTCAAGCTCCAGCACGCATTGAATTAGTCTCCCGTCCTTTTATGATCTTCGGCCGGCAGAGCGCTACCGCTGGCGTTGGATTTGGGGATTTCACTTTGGGTTTAGTACCGAAATACAGCCGGATTTCCCGCTTGCATTGCGTCGTCTGTGCGCTAGGCGATCAATTGGTATTAATGGCGGCCAGCAATCACGGTTATACCTATACAGGACGCAACGGCCAACGGCTGGATCGCGGGCACTGGGAAATGCTGGAAGCGGATGATGTGGTCGATATCTGCGGCTTATACCACCTGCGGTTGTCCGTGGCCTGGGATCGCAAAGGAGAACGCGAGATACTAGGCTGGAATACCCAAGAGCCACGTGACCGATTCGGCCACTATCTGCTGGAACTGGTTGAGGTCTTGCGTCAACGCGACCAGCAAGTCGACAATAACGAATTGCGAACAAATCTCCGTAACCGCTATCTGCATCTGATCCGTACGCAGGATCGAGTGGCTGAACTCAACGGGGTCGGCAACCCAGGCTCATTGTTATATGTCCACTTTGAGCGTGACGACGCAGCTCATCAGCAGATCGCGCACTACTACGTGCCTAAGTGGTTGCCCATGGGCAATTCGCCACAGGATGGTTTACGGATTAATGCACCGGATGTGGTGCCCCATCATGCTGAATTATTGTTCAGGGAAGGCATGTACTGGATCCAGAATCTGGCGGCGCCGGGTTCAATACAGGTCGGTTGCCACGGTCTTGCGACCAATGAAGTACTGGCATTGGCAACCGGCGACACGCTGGTAATTGGCTCAGCACGATTTACTTTCGAGGGTTATTAGCCCAGAAAAAAGGAATATCAGGGGGAAGGCAGCATTACCTCAGCGAGAAAACCGCCCAACACCTCAGAGCGGCCAAGTTTCAGGACTCCCCGATATTGTTCAACAATATCGCCCGCGATTGCCAATCCCAGGCCATGACCGGCGCGGGATTCATCGATCCGTGTCCCGCGTTGTTGCAGCAAGGCTAGCTGTTCCGGGGGACAGCCAGGCCCATCGTCCTCTACCTTCAGCCATACGTCCTTCGAACTGGCGCCAGCAGTCAGCCGCACAGTGCATCCCGCCCACTGACAAGCATTGTCGAGCAGATTACCCAACAATTCCAACAGATCGTCGCGGTCGCCGGAAAACCCGCTGCCAGGCAGAATCTGGATGTCGAACTGTAGATCCCGGTCGCGGTAGATACGGCGCAAGGTTTCAACCAGATCCGTAATTTCCCCCTCCAACAGCACGCGCCGGCCCGGTGCGCCACTTCCGGCGATTCGAGCACGCTTGAGTTCACGCTCAGTCAAGGCATGGATTTGCCGGATTTGCTGGCGTAAATCATCCCATTCGCTGGAATCGAGAGGCGGAGGCGATTGCTCGGCCAGTTGGATCAAAGCGGTCAGCGGGGTTTTCAATGCATGCGCCAAGTTACCCAACGCATGTCGCGCCCGCCGCTGGCGTTGATCCAGCAACGCCAGCAACCGGTTCAACTCAACGACCAGTGGCCGCACTTCATCCGGGGTATCGATGGATAGTTGCGCAATTTCACCGTGAGCCAGCCGGGGGAGTTCGCGACGCACTTCCTCTAACGGCGCTAGGCCACGGCGCACGATCAACCGCTGACACAATAGCAGGACACCGAACAGCAATAGAGCGATTCCGATAAATTCCAGCAACAGATGGTTGATACCCTGACGCACTGGCGCAAAATCTTCAGTGACGGCGATAGCAACGGGGCGATCCTCGACCCGAAAGGCACGACCGACCAGCAATAATTGCTGATTCTGCGGGCCGGTGACGAAGGCCCGGGTGAAACGATCCGTTGCAAGCGGCGGTAACTTTAGATCCATATCCCAAAGCGAGCGGGAACAGAGCTCGCCACCGGGAATTTCAATCTGGTAATAGTGCCCCGAATAGGGTTGATGAAAAGAAGCACTGACCCGGTCCGCCGGCAGGCGAGGTTGGCCGGCAGCGTCAAATTCCAGCGCGGCCAGCAGCGTTTGCAGATCGTGTTCCAGCCGGGCCGCGACAAAATCCTCAGCTAACTGGCGCAGTGAGTAGCCGCCGATAGCAACTGCCGAGAGAGTGAGTACAGCGAGCGTCACGATCAAGCCAGCCGACAATCGGGTTTGCAGGGAGGTCATGCCGGGCCGGTTCCGAAGACATAACCTTGGCCGCGGCGGGTCGTAATCAATTCCCGTCCGAATTTACGGCGCAGCCGGTTAATGTAGACCTCGAGCACGTTGCTATCGCGTTCGGTTTCAAAGTCATAGATCTGTTCAGCTAACCGGGTTTTGGACAATACCTGACCAGGGTGCCGCATCAAGTAGCGCAGCAGGCGAAATTCGGTACCGGTCAGCTCAAACATTTCCCCGGTAGCGGAAATTCGCGCGGTCTGGGCGTCCTCGTCCAGCTCCAGACCGGCAACTCGTAACGGCCCATGCGACCGGGCGATACTGCGCCGCAATAGAGACTGTAACCGGGCGATCAACTCGGCAGTGTGGAAGGGTTTACTAAGGTAATCATCCGCACCGGCCTTGAAACCATCCACTTTTTCATGCCACGCATCGCGGGCGGTCAGGATCAACACTGGCACCGGATTGCCGCCGGCGCGCCAGCGGCGCAGCACGTCCAGACCCGGACGGCCAGGCAGTCCAAGATCCAGTACGATGACATGATAAGGCTCGGATTCCCCCATGAATTCAGCATCGGCGCCATCGGCGGCCACGTCCACTGCAAACCCGGCCTGTTCTAATTCAACCCGTAACCGATCGCTCAACAGGGCATCGTCTTCAACCAGTAGCAGGCGCATCGCTATTCCTGCTCTTCTTCGTGTTCGAGATGCCATAACTCACCGGTGCGGGCGTCATATTCAAATTCGCGCACGACACCGTCATCATCCAGGAATTTCAGATCATAAACATAGCGGCCATGTTCGGATTCAAGTTCCGCTTCCAGCAAGCGGCCACCTGGGTGCCAATGGCGGTGGTTGGCGATGATGGTTTCCAGCGAGAGAATTTGCCCAGCGCCATGCAACCGGCGAATTTCGTCATGATCGCGTCCAGCCATCACTGACCCCGTTACAAACAGACCGGTTGTCAGCAGCAGGACGGCCGCGATCCCTCCATGACGATAGATGAGTATGATTTTTTTGAAAAACATAGCATTGGGGACTGTAGCAATGCCCTCTCCCTAGAGGAGAAGCGTCAAAGGCAAGAGAATGTTGGCGGACAGTCCCCGGTTAATTTAGGCGAAGGTGTCACCAAACAGGTTGCCAGCCCAATCGAACATTTTTTCGTAGTTTTCCTCAGTTGCAGCGGGCGCTTCGCCAAACGATTCCGGCACGGCTTCCATCGCGCCTGTATTTGGGTTATACGCGAACACAGCAGTCAACCAGGAAGCCGTTTTAGCGGTAATCGGGCTGTAACAGGCCGAGTTCGTGACCGGCGCAGGATCGGGTTCTTCACCAGCGAAGGCGCGCAGAATGGCATCAGCGCAAACCTTGGCTTCGGCATTAGCGATATGCCCCGACTTCGGCTGACTGGTCCCCTGCGAATCGCCGATGATATGAATTTTAGAGCCGGGTATCAGGGTGGATTCATAGGTCAGCGGATTAACGGATGCCCAGTTCTGTCCCGATGGCACCAATCCTACATCGAAGACAATTTTTCCAGCCTTCTGTGGAGGAATCACGTTGAGTACATGGGCCGGAAAATTTCCTTGGCTGGTCCTGGCAATCCGCTTCGTCGAGGACACCACTTCCACTTCATTTAACAGAACATTGGAGTGGTATTCAATAACGCCCGCATAGGTCTGGTTGAACGCTGTGGTAAAAGTATGCTCTTCGGCCATGATCTTGGGATTCGCATCCAGCACGATCACGTTGGAACCCGGTTTCTTGCGCTTCAAATAGTCGGCTACCACACAGGCCCGTTCATACGGCCCAGGCGGGCAACGGTAGGGGGCTTTAGGAATGGTCAGAACAAAGGTTCCACGGCTGGGCATAGCAGCTAGCTGCTGCTTGAGCAGGGTTGTTTGCGGACCCGCTTGCCAAGCGTGCGGAACCAGGCTGGAATCAAGGCCGGGAATTGCGGCGAAATCGATACCAGGCGCTAGGATAAGCCGTTCATAATCGAGCAAGATTCCACTATCCAACTTCAATTGCTGTTTGTCGTTATCGATACCAGCTGCCCGGCCCTGCACAAAGTTAACACCGTATTTCTGCTTAAGGGCCTCATAATTAAAAGTGATTTGCGACAAACTCATCGAGCTGTTCAACGCCAGGTTGCTGAGAATGCAGGAGACATGGGCAAGATTAGCATCCACTAGCGTGACAGCGACGTTGCCACCGCTCCAGTGGCGCAGATACTTAGCGATAGTGGCACCCGCGAAACCGCCGCCAACCACCACCACGCGGCCCGTGGCAGAAGTAGTTTGCGCGCGCAAGGCAGCAGGACTCGCGGCAACGGCTGCCGTAGCCCCCATCAATTTTAGAAAGTGGCGGCGAGAAAGCGTATTCATGATATTTCTCCTTCGAGTTCAATTCAGCCGGGCATGGAGAGGCAAGGAAAACACCGGTCAATCGTCATGCTCTTCATGTGTATCGCCTTCTTCATGGCTAAGGCCGCCTTCACCTCCAGTGGCATTGCCACGACTGCTTGTTCCTGCATAGTACTGAGCAATCAGCCGGATTTGCTCCTCAGTGTAACCCTTTGCCTGGCGGTGCATGATGTCACCCATATCACCGCTATACTTCATTTCCAGCATTTCTTCCCAAAGTTCGTTCATGCTTTCTCCCGCCAGGCGGTCCATGCCGCCGACCGACCGCCCGTCGGTACCGTGGCATTGAGCGCATTGGGACGCTAACAGGCGACCGGGTGGCGGTGCAGCCTGTCCAGTGAAAGGAATCAGCAGTGTCAAACTAGAAAGCCCCAAAAAAACAAAACGCAAATGTGAAATCATGCCGCTACCTCCTTTGGGATTTATGAAACGCTATATCTCTTCTTGAACACGCTTGCGCCCGGTGATCATGGCGTGAGTGAGATTTTCGCGGTGAAGAAGACTTTCCCAGATCACGCCAGTCAGATGCCCAACCACCAAAATTAATGTGAAATTAGCAAAGAATTCATGGAATTCCTCAATGAAATCGATGGTAGCATCGCTGCTGTTCAGCATCAGTCCAGCTAGCGGACCCAATCCTTTGCCGGCACCGTAGAGCATCAAGCCAGCAGCAACAGTGAGGAGCAAACTCAGCAACAAAATGACGATCATCGCGCCGCCAGCAGGATTGTGACCGAGATAGCGAGGCGCACGCAGCGTTAGTACGTTCTTGGTATAGGTCAGGACTTCCGCCGGACCGCGCACGAAATCACTGAATCGGGCATAACGAGGTCCGATAAACCCCCAGATCAGGCGAAAAGCAAGCAATCCGGCAATCGTATAACCGGACCAAACATGGACCGTTTGCAACAGCGCGCCATCCACATTTTGCAGAAATTCTGCGAACAACTCGCCTTGGCTGAAATAAGACAGCGTAAAGGCAAGGACCAGGCTCCAGTGAAACAGGCGTACCCAGGGGTCCCAAATGATGATTTCGGCGTTGTGGCCGGTCATAGTGTGATGCACCGGTGGACCTCCGCCATGGCAGCAACGCCAGCGAGGAGGTAATGTTATATATAGAAAATGTCTTTGTAATTACTTACTTTTTTCGTCGACCAATGCCCCTGTTGCGATCTCGTAGTACACCTCCCACTTTTTACCGTCGTTGCCGTTAATCTTGACCTCCCAAGTCTGCTTGCCTTTATGGCTGTCTTCATACGCCTTAGTGACTGTGCCTGGATGCGCCTTGAGCGCCATCTCCGTGGCCTGCGCCTTAGTAATGGGGGCCGTCGCAGCAACGGACGAGCTGGCCGCTGGCGTCATATCTTTGGTTTCAGAGGCGAAAGAAGGGATAGTGAAGATTATTGTGGCGAGCGTGACAACAGCGAACAGCGGTCTACGAATACTCATAAAATTTCCTCAATCGAGTGAATTTGGAACATACCAGCCGTAGCCGGTTATCGTGGCTAAAGCACATTCCAGCCATGACCTTGGGCAATACTTTACGGTACATCCCTTAAATCAAGCTGAAATTTGCCAGTCCAGCCGTCAGATGGCACAGGGGTTCACCTATAATCACCATACTCATATATCTATTGTCTCCAGCTTAATGCCCCACTTTTGGAGTCCGCTATGAAGTTTCGTCATCGCTTATCAACTTTTTTGCCCTTGCGCGCGCTGGCGCTCGGTTGCTGTCTAGGAACCGGCATCATCACCGGGTTGGCAGGTTGCGGTGATCGCACTACCGATGCTGAACACGTTCAGCGGGCCCGAGACTATCAAGCCAAGCAAGAATGGCAAGCCAGTGTTATTGAGCTGAAAAACGCTCTACAGAAGAATCCGGAAAATCGCGATGCACGGTTGTTACTGGGGCAGATTTATGTGAAGACGGGCAACGGCGCACCAGCGGAGAAAGAGTTGCAACGCGCCCGGGAGTTAGGTTCTGAACGAACCGCTTGGTTGCTGCTGTTGGCCCGAGCCTATCTGTTGCAAGGTCAGAACCAGAAAGTGCTGGAATTGACGCAGGAAGCAAGCGATCCACCGGCCATCCAGGCCACCTTGCTGGCTTTGCAAGGATTGGCTGGATTAGCGCTGGGTCAGCCCGATGCGGCCAAGATTCATCTGGATCAGGCGCTAAAACTGCAACCGGATGATCCTGACGCCTTGCTGGGAATGAGCCAGTTGGCACTGGTCAACCGTAATTACAGCGAGGCTGAGGCTTTCTCTAGCAAAGCCAGCAAGCAGGACCCCAACGATGTACGCCCCTGGTTTGTCAAAGTGCGCTTGCATCGTTTGCAAAATGACGATCCAGCTGCATTGAAAGTCCTACAGCACATTCTCGAATTGCAACCGGAAAGCACTGCTGCCTTATTGGAGCGGGTACAGATCCTGATCGCCCAAGGCAAGCAAGACGAAGCGCTGGCCGATGTTGAAGCGGTTCGCAAGCGCCAGCCGAATTTACCGGAAGCCAACTACCTACGTGGCAGCATCCTGTTTCAAAAGAAGGAGCTAACAGCAGCCCAGGAAGCCCTGTTGCAGGTAGTGAAAGTTACCCCGGATCATCCTGGCACTCAATTCTTGCTTGGCTCGATCAACTACGAACAAGGTAATTTAGGGCAGGCCGATCAATATTTAACGTCCTTCGTTAGCCGTCTACCGGGCTATCTGCCAGCGCGATTACTGTTAGCTGCCACTCAACTCAAACTTGAAAAACCCGGCCAGGCCATCGACACCCTGACCCCAGCACTGGCCCAAACGCCAGACGATGCCCAATTGCTAGCGCTACTTGGCAGCGCCTATCTGCAAAACCGTGATTACGCTAAGGGTTCGGAATATCTGCAAAAAGCCGCCCAGATTGCCCCAGATGCCACCAATATCCGCACTCAGTTGGCGCTATCACGGCTCGGAGAAGGTAAAGCTGACGATGCGGTTCGCGAGCTGCAAGGTTTGGTGGATCTAGGACAAGACGTACTCCAGGCAGACTTGTTGCTGGTGCAAGCCTATCTACAACAAAAAGAATTTGACAAGGCCATTGCCGCAGCCAATGAGCTGGTGACCAAGAAACCAAGTGATCCGATTGCTCGCAACCTGCTGGGTGCAGCGTACCTGGCCAAAGGCGAGAATGAAAAAGCGCGAAGTGAGTTTGAACAAGCACTGCGGCTGAATCCAGACTTCAGCACTCCCGCGCTGAATCTCGCGCTGCTGGAATTGAAAGCGGGTAATCGCAATGCTGCTCAGGCGCTCTACGAACAAGTGGTGACCAAGGAGCCTGGGAATCTAGGTGCTCTGCTCCGGTTAGCGGGACTGGCCGAACAAGCGGGACAACGTGAGCAGGTGCTACGCTGGCTGGAGCAAGCCTGGGATAAAAATCCGGCGTCACTGGAAGCTGGTCTGGCGCTGATCGGCCAGTACCAGGCCGCGGCGCTGAATGTGAAAGCGCTGAATGTGGCGCGTGGACTGGAAGCGGCCAATCCCGAGCATCCGGCGGCACAACGAGCGCTCGGTCTGGCGCTGCTGGCGGATGGCCGCCCCGATGATGCAATCAAGGCGTTCCGCAAGCTGGCGGAATTGCAACCGCAATCGCCGGAACCCTGGCATCTGGTGGCCTTAACCCAGGCGCGTACCCAGAACTTCAAGGATGCTGCCGCTGCCATTGACAAGGCACTGGCCGTTCAGGGTGACTATTTACCCTCACTGGTGGCGCGCGTCGAATTGCAAGCCCAACAACAGAAATTCACCGAAGCGCTGGCCGGCGCCAAAGCATTGCAGAAGCAGTTTCCCAATCTGAATGCCGGTTACCGCCTCGAAGGAAATCTGTATGTGCGGCAGAAGGATTTCACTAAGGCGCTGACAGCTTACCGGGCAGCTTATGCCAAGACCCCAGACAGCCAGACAGTGCTCATGCTAGCCGGTGCACAACAGGTGACTGGCGATAGTGAAGCGGCATTGAAGACGCTGCAGGACTGGCTCACAGCACACCCGGATGACGTTCAAGTGCGCACACGATTAGCCACTGAACTGCAACGGCTGGGACGGCGAGAAGAGGCTATCGCTGAATATGAACAGCTTGCAAAGCGGGAACAAGGTGACGAAGGGGCTGGTGCAGTCACCCTGGATCGTGGCTTACAACAGGCCGACACTCTGTTGGTGCAGGCTTACCTCCAGCAAAAGGAATTCGACAAGGCGCTTACCGTCGCCAAGGAACTGACCGAAAAACGACCTAATGAGCCGGGCGCATTCAATCTGCTTGGCGCAGTTTATCTCGCTCAGGGTAATGATCCAGCAGCGCGGACGGCCTTTGAGCAAGCACTAAAACTGAAGCCGGACCATGTTCCCGCCCAGATGAACTTGGCGGCGCTGGAGATCAAAACCGGCAGCCAGGCTGGTGCGCAACTACGCTACCGGCAGATTCTGGAGCGTGATCCTGACAACCTCCCAGCCCTGCTGCGCTTAGCAGCGCTGTTAGGGCGTACCGACGAGTCGCTGCGGTTATTGGAACAGGCTTGGAACCGGCTGCCAAACTCCAGTGAGGCTGGTTTAGCGCTGGCCCAGGAATACACAAATCGTGGCAGTAAGGAGAAAGCGCTAACCGTGATCCAGAAACTGGCGGCAGCGAAACCGGAGGAGCCTCGGGTCGTGCGGGCGCTGGGACTGACCCAGGCTAATAGTGGCAAGACGGCTGAAGCGGTGGTGAGCTTCCAAAAACTGGCAGCCCTGTTACCGCAATCGCCGGAACCCTGGTATCTAGCAGCGATGGCGCAGGGCGCCGCCAAAGATATCAAAGCCGCAGCCGCATCGCTCGACCAGTCATTGGCGATTCAAAATAATTATCTGCCAGCTCTGGTCGCCAGAGTGCAATTGCAACAGCAGAGACAAGAAACCGGTAAAGCGTTGGATGGTGTCCGGCAAATTCAGGCGTTGTACCCAGACCAGATGACCGGCTATGTACTGGAAGGCGACTTGCACCTGCAACAAAAGGAATTTACCCCAGCAGTAACGGCCTATCAAACGGCATATGCTAAAACCCCTAATAGTCAGACCGCGACACGGCTGGCCAATGCCCAGTGGCAGACCGGCGAGCGGGACGCAGCTCTAGCAACCCTGCGGCAGTGGCTGACCAGCGAACCGAAAGACAATCGAGCGCGCTTGCAATACGCAATGTATTTACAGGAATCAAACTACAAGACGGAAACGATTACTGAATACGAACAACTCGCCGAGCGCTTGCCCGATAATGCCGTGGTCCTCAACAATCTGGCCTGGTTTTACTACGAAAAAGGTGATGCTCGCGCTCTGCGTTATGCGGAACGTGCTTACGATAAAGCGCCGGACAATCCGGAAGTGGCGGATACCCTGGGCTGGATTCTGGTGCAACACGGCGAAGCGCTACGAGGCTTGGAATTCTTGCAAAAAGCTGCGGACAAGCTGCCAGATCAACCTACGGTTCGCTATCACATAGCGGCAGCCTACGCCAAATTGGGCCGTAAGGATGCTGCCCGGCAGGAGCTGGAAAAACTAGCAGGGGTTTCAGCCTTCGCGGAACAGGAAGAAGCACGCAAGCTACTGGAAAGCTTGGGGCAGTAAATCAATTGTCTATCCTCCTGTGACCGGTGGAAAGAACGCGACCTCATCCCCGTCACGCACGGGGTGCGTCAATTCCGCATATTCCAGATTCACTGCTGCCAGTAAATTCGGTGGCAGCGGTGTTTCTGGATGTAGCGTTGCCCAAACACTGGCAACCGTCAATTCTGCAATGGACGGCAGTTCGTCTCCAGCGCGTCCCAGACGATCTCGCAGACTAGCGAAGTATCTGATGTGAATAGTCATCAATTTCCTCCTGTGCCCCCCTGAGCATTCGCCTGATCAAAGTAGAGGCGCATATCGATCGATGCCCAGTTCTAGCTGAGCGAACCAGATACCCGGCCGATTCCTAATCAATATAGCGGTAAGCAATAGTCACATTCTGTGCCTTGTGATTGGCATCAAGCAAATTTGAAGCCCCCTGGTAGGACAGTAACCGGCGCGTTTCAAGATCATAGTGAACCTCCAATTTCGGCGCAAATAACTGCAAGAATCCACTGTCACCCTCAATATTGAGAGCAACGGTATCGGGTTCTCTGAGCTCATCCAACCGGCGGATATGAAACATGAAATCACGGCCTTCCAAAGGAACCAGGAAGCGCGCCTGCTTAACCGCATGACCTTCAGCCAGCTCCGCTAAATGGTCGCGCAGGTAAATATGCAAACCCTGACTGGTGACCATGCCCTCCTCCAGACGCAGCATGTCCTGCTGTACTGGTGCTTCCTGATCAGATCGACTGTAGATCTTGACCCAAGCACCATCTACAAAAGTACCATCCTGGCGACCAAGGCGGTGATCTTGAAAAGAATAATTAGGTACATAAGGATGTGTCGTAAAGCGGGAGATCAACACCGCAATTTCCTGGCCACTGGCATCCAAATAATGAGTTTCATTGCGGTGCGGACGGCCATCCTCATAAATCATGCGATGTTCCTCAACGTAGGCAATCTCACCACGCTCGTCACGGGCAACCCCCTGGAACACTTCCTCATACCGATGGCCGCTAGCGGCCCAAGCAGGCAACGCTGCATCAGCCAGTAACAGTACGCCGAAAGTAGCCGCGTTCAGATAGTTAGCCGTCTTGAGAAGTGCCATGCATTTACGCCCTCCATCACCTATGGAAATGAAAGCAACGAACGAAGAGACGCGCTATCACCGGTCAAGTTCAAAATAGAAGACCATGCTAAGGTTCTTTTCTGAACTGTTGAAAGACTAAGAAAATAACTAAATAGCATAAAAAATACAGATGCAAATACCGTATCTTCCGAGTAGACTAAATAATATTTACATGATCGCTATTGCTTCAGCGCTTGCTATCTCCATTGCCACTGCCGTTCGAGGATTGCCATCTTATGAGCCGAACCTATCTGTTTACCTCCGAATCTGTTTCCGAGGGGCATCCCGATAAAATCGCTGACCAGATTTCCGATGCCGTACTGGATGCCATTATTGTTGAGGATCCTAAAGCTCGAGTCGCTTGCGAAACCCTGATTAAAACTGGCGTTGTCGTACTGGCCGGCGAGATTACCACCTCAGCGTGGGTGGATTTTGATCAGATCGTGCGCGATACCGTCGTTGGCATTGGCTATGACAACTCCAATGTCGGCTTCGACGGTGCTACCTGCGCGGTGCTGTCCTGCATCGGTAAACAATCTGCCAACATCGCTCAGGGTGTAAATCGTGAGAAACCAGAGGAGCAAGGTGCTGGTGACCAAGGCTTGATGTTCGGCTATGCCACGAATGAAACGGATGTGCTCATGCCAGCCCCGATCACCTACGCCCATCGGTTGGTGCAACGCCAAGCGGAGATGCGCAAAAGCGGGGTGTTGCCGTGGCTACGGCCCGATGCCAAGAGTCAGGTGACCTTCCGCTACGAAGGCAATCAGGTTGCCGGGATCGAAGCGGTCGTATTATCGACTCAACACGATGGAGATATCAGCTATAAACTGCTACGCGAGGCGGTGATGGAAAATATCATCCTGCCAGTGCTACCCGGTGAGTGGCTGGATAAACATACCCAATACCACATCAACCCAACCGGCAGTTTTGTCATTGGCGGTCCGGTTGGCGACTGTGGCTTGACGGGGCGCAAGATCATCGTCGATACCTACGGCGGCTCCGCCCATCACGGCGGCGGTGCTTTTTCCGGTAAGGACCCTTCCAAGGTCGACCGTTCCGCTGCCTACGCCGCCCGCTATGTCGCCAAGAACATCGTCGCGGCTGGCTTGGCAGACAAATGTGAAATTCAGGTGTCCTATGCAATTGGCGTAGCTGAACCCACCTCAATCAGTATTAATACCTTCGGCACCGGCAAGCTGGATGAAGACCGGCTCGTCGAGATCATCCGGGGCCATTTTGATCTACGCCCCTACGGTCTGGTCAAAATGTTGGGCTTGATCCAGCCAATCTACCGCAAGACCGCCGCCTACGGTCACTTTGGCCGGGAAGAGCCAGAATTTACCTGGGAGCGCACCGACCGGGCTGAGGCACTGCGTGACGCGGCAGGACTGTAAATCATACCGGTTATAGACACAGTAAATTGACACTTATAGGAACAATTTGATCGGGATCGCTGTCTTTTTACCAATGATTCATCTGACCCTCTCTGATCTTCTTCCTGCTTAATCTCTCGCCCCCACGCCGAGGGGCGCTGCAGCGGTCATCCGACCGTCAGGCTCGGTGTGGCATGGCTTTCATAAGCCAACGGCGCCCGTTCATTCCACATTGGAGAACGTTATGAACGCCGTTATGCGCGAAAAACCTTTCACTGACTTTCAGGTTGCCGATTTGTCGCTGGCCGATTGGGGCCGCAAAGAGATCGCCATTGCCGAAACCGAAATGCCGGGGCTGATGGCGATTCGTGAGGAATACCGGGCACAACAACCGCTCAAAGGCGCCTGCATTGCGGGATCCTTGCACATGACTATCCAAACAGCAGTGCTAATCGAGACTCTGGCTGCGCTGGGTGCCGATATCCGCTGGGCTTCCTGCAATATCTTTTCTACGCAGGATCATGCTGCTGCTGCGATTGCCGCTGATGGCATTCCGGTCTTCGCTTATAAGGGTGAGTCGCTGGCCGACTACTGGGAGTTCACGCACCGTATTTTGGAATGGCCTAACGGCAGCGTACCCAATATGATCCTTGATGACGGCGGCGATGCCACGCTGCTGGTCACGCTAGGCAGCCGTGCAGCGCAAGATCGCTCGTTGATTGCCAATCCAAGCTGTGAAGAAGAACAGGTGCTATTTGCTGCCATTCGCCAACGATTGGAGCACCAGCCAGACTATTACTCCAAGGTACTGGCGCAGATCAAGGGCGTCACCGAAGAAACCACCACGGGCGTTCATCGCCTGTACCAAATGGAGAAGGAAGGCCGGTTACCGTTTCCGGCGTTTAACGTCAATGACTCGGTCACCAAATCCAAGTTTGACAATTTATACGGCTGTCGCGAATCCCTGGTGGATGGTATTAAGCGGGCCACCGATGTAATGATCGCTGGCAAGATCGCGGTCGTCCTCGGCTATGGCGACGTGGGCAAAGGTTGCGCTCAATCCTTGCGGGGTCTTGGAGCGACGGTATGGGTGACTGAGATTGATCCAATCTGCGCTCTGCAAGCAGCGATGGAAGGTTACCGGGTGGTCACCATGGATGAAGTAGCGAATCAAGGTGATATCTTTGTCACCACCACCGGCAATGTCAACGTGATCACTCATGACCACATGGCGCGGATGAAGAATCAGGCGATTGTCTGCAATATCGGTCATTTTGACTCTGAAATCGCGGTTGCCAGCCTGAAGAAATACCGTTGGGAAAACATCAAGCCACAGGTCGATCACATCATCTTCCCGGATGGCAAGCGGATCATCCTGTTAGCAGAAGGGCGACTGGTGAACCTGGGCTGCGCCACGGGCCATCCTTCGTTTGTAATGAGCAATAGCTTCACTAATCAGGTACTCGCGCAGATTGAGTTGTTCAATTACTGCGACCGCTATGACAACAAGGTTTATGTGCTGCCCAAGCACCTGGATGAGAAGGTTGCGAGGCTGCACCTGGAGCGGATTGGGGTGAAACTGACTACGCTGACTCCGGAACAAGCGGCGTATATCGGTGTACCGGTGGACGGACCGTACAAGGCGGAGAATTATCGCTACTAGGAAAAAGTATCGCGGTTGAGTGATGATCCAAATCTCACTCAACCTCAACTTTTTACTCTAATCCCCTCTCTATTCCGCAAGAAGCCGATTACAATATATGTCCCAGTTAGACTGGCCCAAGACCTTCAGTTGCGAATTCTTCCCGCCCATCACCGCCGAGGGCCTGAGTAAACTCCAGACGGCCCGTCAACAACTGATGGCTATGCATCCCGCCTATTTCTCGGTCACCTACGGCGCAGGTGGCTCCACCCGGGATCGCACAGTAGAAGTCGTGTTAGACATTCAGGCCCGCAGCGAGGTACCCGCTACACCCCACCTCACTTGTATCGCCTCGACCAAGAGCAACATCCGCGAGTTGTTGAACCACTACAAGACGCAAGGCATTCGCCGCATCGTCGCCCTTCGCGGAGATATGCCCTCTGGAATGCGCGATCCAGGTGAATTTCGCTATGCCAATGAATTAGTGAGCTTCATTCGAAGCGAATTTGGCGATCACTTTCACCTCGAAGTTGCGGCCTATCCCGAATACCACCCCCAAGCGCCTAATCCTAATCAGGATCTGGAAAACTTCCAACGCAAGGTAGATGCCGGCGCTAACAGCGCCATCACCCAGTATTTCTATAACCCCGACGCCTATTTCCACTTCATCGACCAGTGCGCTCGCAGGCATATCGGCATTCCTGTTGTACCAGGCATCATGCCTATCACCAATTTCACCCAACTAGCACGTTTTTCCGATGCTTGCGGAGCGGAAATTCCCCGATGGATTCGCAAGAAGCTGGAAAGTTTTGGTGATGACCGCAATGCGATTCGCGCCTTTGGTTTAGATGTAGTCAGCGAACTCTGCCGTAAGCTACTGGATGGCGGCGCACCAGGATTGCATTTCTACACGATGAACCAGGCTGGATTGACCTTGGCGATTTGGGAGCGGCTTGGCTTCACCACATCCCGCTAACGAATTTTCAATCTGGATAAAATAGTAACGCCCTTCTGAAGAAGGGCGTTACCGTCAGTGAAAAACCAGGGGAGTAGTAGTTATTGAGCGGCGACTAACGCCTTAGCATCTGGCCCCAAAGGCAACACATAATCATAGGATGCCAGGACCAGATTATCGGTAGCACGGATCAAACGGGCATTGACGAATACCGACTGCCGACCTACCGCATAAGTGCCCGCAATCACCGCTGCTGCATTATGCGACTGGCTAATCTCCTTGACAGAGCGCGACAAGGCAAACTCACCCGCACCCTCCCGGACAAAGATGTTATTGCGCATCTTGATCTCGATCACCGTGAAACCCTGTTGTGCAAACCGTGAACCCAATTGCTCGCCAATCACGCGTCCAAGACCCGATGATGTCTCAAGATTGTTGATATCCACGAACGTTGCGGACAGCAGTGGCTCACGCCGTTCCCGAAGCCAAGGCGCCCGCATTAACAGTGCATCCGCCGCCTGGTAGTTTTGGCCGATCAAGTCTGCATCCCGAATGATCGGCCGGACCGGCGCATCATCACCTGAAGAAGCACACCCTTGAATACCCGCCAAACCTGACAGGGCCAGCAATGCTACCCACGCGCGTAGGATCATATTCCAGTTCATGGTCCGACTACCTCCACAATACGCGTAGTGACCGGCGCTGGCCCTTGGGCAATATACTGTCCGACATTATTGTCGCTGATGTAGTAGATATCCCGTAACCGGGTCACATAGCGATCACCATTCATGACCGAAGTGGTGACGATAATTTCGTGGTCCGGATTATCGGTAATGTAGCCCGTCACTATATCCGTTTCGACCGCACCTAGCAGCCACGCGGCCGTCGAACTTTGGTTAGCTATGCCACGCAATACAAATACACTGCTGGCCAAGCCAGTGAACAGACCTGGCACTGGCCGGATAAAGCCACGGTCATTATGCGAAACAACTTGGACGTCATAGCTCAACGGCAAGCCAGCGGATGAATTTTCGGTAATCGAGAATCCGCGCTCCAGCAGGTGTGTAATCAGCAAGTTGTGAAAAGCTTCGCTAAAGTCACTATTGTATCGCGGTTGTTGAACATACAGGGAAATCGTACGTCCCTGTTGTGTACCAGAACCAATGAGTGAATCATGCAAACGATTAGCCACGTCTTCGGTGAGCACATCCCAGTGATGAGCGGCCTGCATCTTTTTCTGATACGAAACGGGATAAGTGGTTGCAACAGGTATCTGGGACGCACAAGCCCCCAGCCCCAGACAGAGAATGACAAGAGGAGCATACGAGATTTTCATGAATTTCTCCCTCAGCTTTTTGTATCCGTTGTTAACGGCACTCTTCAGAGTTTAGCGGGTTATACCACCGGTTCCACCCCTTGACAACAAGGGTTTTGCACTTCGCCAATTGTCAGGGCAAACAAAGTCTTAATGATTGGCTTCAACACATTATATTGTGTGCTAGCTCGCTACAAACCACAGTATATGGGAAAAGCTGTCTGGAAATTTTTCCCACATCCTATAAAATCCCAATATCTCAGTTCCTCAGTATCGTTCAGGCGTAGTGTTTCTTCATTCTATTCGCCGATCATTCCCAACCTGACCGCACCTCATCACCATTCTTTCAGAGACTCCCGGCTATGAAAACCGCGCATTTGCAACCCGCTGACCGTCCAACGACCGCTGCCGACGTGCCGATGCAACCGGCTTCCTGGGATATATGGGACAAGAAATACCGGCTTAAAGCCAAGGATGGATCTCCAATTGATGAGACCATTGATAGCACTTATCAGCGAGTTGCCCGTGCCTTAGCGGACGTGGAGGCGACACCTGAATTGCGTGAACATTGGTACGAAAAATTCCTGTGGGCCTTGCGCCACGGCGCTATTCCGGCGGGACGAATTATTTCTAATGCCGGCGCTTGGGATCACAAGCCCGCCACCTCCACAATTAATTGCACGGTCTCCGGCACAATCCAGGATTCCATGGACGATATCCTGCGCAAGGTGCATGAGGCGGGACTCACACTGAAAGCGGGATGTGGCATTGGTTATTCCTTTTCGACGCTACGCCCACGCGGCGCTTACGTTTCCGGAGCAGGAGCCTATACCTCCGGACCTCTGTCGTTCATGGATATTTACGACAAGATGTGCTTTACCGTGTCCTCAGCAGGCGGGCGGCGCGGCGCGCAAATGGGGACGTTCGATATTGGCCATCCCGATGTCATGGAATTTATTCGCGCCAAGCGCGAAGCAGGCCGCCTACGGCAATTTAATCTGTCGCTACTGATCACCCGTGAGTTCATGGAAGCCGTCAAAAATGATACGGACTGGTTGCTGGCTTTCCCGATGATGGCACAGGAAGCCGATCAGGATCAGATTGATCTTCATGACGCATCTCTCGTGGTCTGGCGCGAATGGCCGACCACTCAAGGATTTATTGTTAATAAAAATGGCCAAGTCGCCTGCAAAGTTTATCGGAAAATCCGCGCCCGGCGTTTGTGGGATGTCATCATGTCGTCCACCTATGATTATGCCGAACCAGGGTTCATTTTGATTGATGAAGTCAATGAAATGAATAACAACTGGTTCTGTGAAAATGTTCAAGCAAGCAATCCCTGCGGCGAACAAATGCTGCCCCCCTACGGTTCTTGTCTCCTAGGATCAATTAACCTGACCCAGTTTGTGCAAAATCCGCTGACCCCCAAAGCCCGCTTCAATTGGGACACCTACCGTCAGGTGGTCGCCATTTTCACCCGAATGCTGGATAACGTCGTTGAAATTAATGGCCTGCCGTTGGAACAACAGCGCCAGGAGATTCTCAGCAAGCGCCGGCATGGCATGGGTTATCTGGGGCTCGGTTCCACACTGACCCTGCTCGGCATGAAATACGGATCACCGGAATCGCTGATCTTCACCGACAAAATCACTCGGGAAATGGCGCTGGTCGGCTGGCAGGTTGCACTGGAACTGGCCCAGGAAAAAGGCCCGGCACCTCTCCTTGAACAAGAGTTCACTGTCACCGCCGACCTGCTACGCAAGCGCCCGGAGATGGCTAACGATGGCTTCCAGGAAGGGGATCGTGTCAAAGGCAAAGTGCTACATGCCCGCTATAGCCGCTATATGCAGCGGGTTGCGGAGGTTGATTCTGACTTGGTTAAGGCGCTTGCCGACGTAGGCGCCCGGTTCACCCATCACACATCCATCGCCCCCACAGGCACCATTGCCCTGTCGCTGGCCAACAACGCCAGTAATGGCATTGAGCCGAGCTTCGCGCACCATTATTCACGGAACATTATCCGTTCCGGTAAAAAATCTAAGGAGAAAGTCGATGTATTCTCTTTTGAATTATTGGCCTACCGGCATTTGATCAATCCCCGGGCCATTCCTGATGCCCAATCCCCCGAAGAACAATTGCCGGATACGTTCATCAACGCCGATGGCGTGACACCTAAGCAACATGTGGACATCCAGGCCGCAGCCCAGAAGTGGATCGATTCCAGTATCTCCAAAACCGCCAATGTGCCCACCGATTTTCCCTATGAGGATTTCAAGGACATCTATCTCTACGCCTACGAGCAAGGTCTCAAAGGCTGCACCACCTTCCGCTTCAATCCAGCCGCTTTCCAAGGTGTGCTGGTCAAGGAGCAAGATTTAGCGAACACCCGCTACCGGTTCGTGCTGGAAGATAGTTCGGAAATCGAGGTACAGGGCAACGAAGAAGTCGAGTATGACGGCGAAACTCATACAGCGGCGAATCTATTTGACGCTATTAAAGAGGGGTATTACGGGAAGTTTTGAAACGAAGATTTGAAGCTAAAAATAAAAGAGCGATCTCCAGTTAAAGGCTGGATTCGCTCGAAATATTGATCACGAACGTGGCATGAACCGGGAGGCATGCCGCTCCTTGCAAAGGAGTCTTTAACGCATATTGCTACTGAAATCACCCTTTAAAAGTAGCCTATGCGTGGACCAGTTGCAAGGATTAACCTCCTCCCGGAAAGGAGGTGGTCCATGTGGAAAATCGACGACAGTTAAAAGCTGCACCACCGGGATTCCGGTGGGTGTTCACTCGTTACCGACGAGTGAAGAACTCGACCCAAGTGCTTGACGCTCGGGATTACGGGTATGAGTGCTGGGCTTTCTTAGTCAGGGCTTAAACCATATGGCGGGGAGTAATCCCCGCCATTTCGTGTCTGATGGTTTCATTTTTGCGGTACTAATCCAAGCTACAATTAGCTATCTATGTAGCTTCAACAAATCGTATCTAGGCTAGCAATTGCACACCAAATAACTTATGACCATCAAAATTGATAAAAAGATTATTGCCTACAGCGTCGTCAGACCTGATGAAACTCCAACGACCGATCCTGCTCTAGCCGTGCAGCACATGCACGAAAGCCTGGAACGGCCGGATGTCCTGCCTGGCGCGACCTACAAGGTGAAAACGCCGCTGTCGGATCATGCCCTGTACATCACCATCAACGACATCGTGCTCAACAAAGACACCCCCGATGAAATCCGGCGCCCCTTTGAGATCTTCATCAACTCTAAAGCGATGGAGCATTTCCAATGGATCGTCGCCCTGACCCGCATCATCTCAGCAGTCTTTCGCAAGGGCGGTGACGTCACATTCCTAGTGGAAGAACTCCGTTCGGTGTTCGACCCAAAAGGCGGCTACTTTAAAAAGGGTGGCAAATACATGCCGTCGCTGGTCGCGGAAATTGGCGATGTCATTGAATCTCACCTACGCTCCATTGGCCTGTTGAAAGAAGATGGTCTCGATGAGCACCAGCGTAAATTGATTGAGGAACAGCGCATCAAATACGAAACCGGCATGAAGGCCGTTGAAGAAGCGGGTGTTAACACTTTCCCTCCCGAAGCGACGCTCTGCGGCAAATGCCAAAACAAGGCTGTCATCGTTATGGACGGCTGCCTCACCTGCCTGAACTGCGGTGATTCCAAGTGTTCTTAAGCGGAGTACCTTACTCCAGACTGCACCAGAGATTGCATCATGTCCTCATTGCCTGAACGCATGACCGTTATCGAAATCACCGAACCCGGCGGCCCGGAAAAGCTCGCGCTCGCCAGCCGGCCAATACCGCAACCGGCAACCGGCGAAGTGTTGATCCAAGTCGCGGTTGCTGGCGTGAATCGGCCTGACTGCCTGCAACGCCAAGGTGGTTATCCTCCCCCTCCAGGCGCTTCTGACATCCCAGGTCTGGAAGTGGCTGGCACGGTTGCCGCCTTGGGCGAAGGCGTCGACAACTGGATGGCCGGCGATAAAGTCTGCGCCCTGCTTACTGGCGGCGGTTATGCTGAATACTGCGTCGCCCCCGTTCCTCAATGCCTGCCGGTACCAACCGGTTTAACTCTGCAACAGGCGGCCGCGCTGCCGGAAACCTTTTTTACAGTCTGGAGCAACATCTTCGACCGAGGGCGATTGAAACCGGGCGAAATCTTGTTGGTCCACGGTGGTGCCAGCGGTATCGGCACAACAGCCATCCAATTGGCCAACGCGCTGGGATCACGCGTGCTGACGACTGTTGGCAGCTCCGACAAAGTACAGCCTTGCCTTGATCTCGGTGCCGAGCGAGTCATCAACTATCATGAGGAAGACTTTGTCCAGGTCGTTAAAAGCGCTACGAATAACCGAGGTGTGGATGTAATCCTGGACATGGTGGGCGGCGATTATGTGCAACGCGATCTCAGTGCACTGGCGGTCGAAGGTCGGCTGATCTTTATCGCGTTTCTGCGTGGTGCCAAAGTGGAACTAAATCTAGCGTCAGTCATGATGAAACGGTTGACAGTTACCGGCTCAACTCTACGCTCCCGGCCGATCGCTGATAAAGCCCCCATCGCTCAGGCTTTACGCGAAACGGTCTGGCCTCTATTGGCAAGCGGGAAAGTTTGCCCAATTATCGACCGGATTTTTCCTTTATCTGAAGCCGCTGATGCCCATGCCTTAATGGAATCGAATCGCCATGTTGGCAAAATTCTGCTCCAGGTTGCCTGATGGGCTTCACAACTATTCCAAGCACGGAATTATCTGGAGTTTATGCAGAATATTCAGCTTTTAATGTGAATTTTTGCATTGCAACAAAAAACAATCTATGCTTTATTACAATTATGAAAATAACATTTCGCTAGGCGCCCCCGCTTGCGAAACCTAGGCTACAGGTGAGAGAGGTTAAACCCATGCGTATTAACCGCAAACCCCATCAACCGTTTGTTTGGTTTGAAAACGGTGGATGGTGGTTCAAAATTTTTGGCGAATGCTTCGGACCCTACTGGGAACTGGTTGATGCTCGCTATTATCTATTGGTTGTTCAAGGCCTTAATCATCAGCTTCGCACAGCCATTGCTCATTAGAAGAACCGGATTAACCATCCATAGAAAAGCCGGGCATAAAAAAGCCGGGACGCAACCCCGGCTCAAGGCGATTAGCCCTGGAGGGAGACATTACCCGGCGGCGGCGGCCTCAGGCCGATCAACCAGTTCGACATAGGCCATTGGCGCATTATCCCCTGCACGGAATCCGCATTTAAGAATACGCAAATAGCCACCTGGGCGCGCTTGATAACGAGGTCCTAGTTCATTAAACAACTTGGTCACCACATCACGGTCGCGTAGCCGGTCAAACACCAGTCGCCGATGAGCCACGCTATCGTCCTTCGACAAAGTAATCAGCGGCTCGGCAACTCGACGAAGCTCCTTGGCTTTAGGCAACGTGGTACGAATAAGCTCATGGGTGAATAACGAAGCGGCCATGTTGCGCAGCATGGCTTTTCGATGACTGCTGGTTCGATTCAGTTTGCGACCGATTTTTCGATGGCGCATGACAATAATTCCTTAGAAGAAAAGCAAGTCAGACAGATTGAGCAGACGACGGAAAGTCACGATAACCATGCCTTACCCGAGATTCGTATCATCACTATCAACGGGCAATGGCGGTTTCAATGCCTTGTCACCTTCAGCCGTCTCAACAGCCGCGATGCCAGCCTTACGAGAGGCGGCCGCCCGCTCCTCGGGTTGCTGCTCCATGAGGCCCGGTGGTGGCCAATCCTCCACTTTCATCCCAAGATGCAACCCAAATTTGGCTAGTACTTCCTTGATTTCCGTCAGCGACTTCTTGCCAAGATTCGGTGTTTTTAGTAGCTCTGCTTCAGTACGCTGCACCAAATCACCGATGTAATAGACATTTTCTGCCTTCAAGCAGTTGGCTGAACGGACAGTCAATTCCAGATCATCCACAGGTTGCAATAACTTGGGATCGATATCTACCGGTGGCTGTGGCAGCGGTTCATCCCGCTTGCCTTTGAGATCCACGAACACGGATAACTGATCCAGCAGAATTCTAGCTGCCGTGCGAATCGCTTCTTCAGGATCAATTGTGCCATTGGTTTCCAAATTCAAAATCAGTTTATCCAGATTAGTGCGCTGTTCAACACGGGCACTTTCCACTCGATAACTGATTCTTTGGATCGGGCTAAAAGAAGCATCCAGCCGTAACCGTCCGATTGGACGAGTTTCACTATCGGTGCTGCTTTCCTGCTGAGTTGCCGGACGGTAGCCACGACCGCGCTCAATCTTGAGCCTCATGTTCAACTCACCATTTTTAGTGAGCTGCGCAATGAATTGGTCTGGATTGACAATATCGATCACATGGCTTTTTTCGATATCGCCTGCCAACACCGGCCCTGGTCCTTTTTTGGTCAACGTCAAGTTAGTTTCCTCAACGCCTTCCTGCAAAGTAACCGCTACCCCCTTGAGATTGAGCAGGATATCGATCACATCCTCTTGAACACCTTCAATCGTCGAATACTCGTGCAGGACCCCATCGATCTCACACTCGACAATAGCAGCGCCGGGTATAGACGAGAGCAAAATACGCCGCAGGGCATTGCCTAGCGTATAGCCAAACCCACGCTCCAGAGGTTCCACGGTCACTTGTGCCGATCGCCGCTTGTCGTCAAGAATCTTAATCTCAACCCGGGTCGGCTTCAGCAAATCAAATACGCCTAAAACCATCCGTTTCCCCTCGGATTCGATCACTTGGAGTATAACTCCACCACCAGCGATTCATTGATATCCGGCGGGAGATCACTGCGATCCGGAACCCGCTTGAACACCCCCCGCATCTTGCTGGCATCTACTTCGATCCAGTCTACAACCCCCTGACCTTGAGTCAGTTGCAGCGCATACTGAATCCGTGTTTGAGTGCGACTCTTCTCACGAACCGCCACCACATCTTCCGGTTTGACTTGATAGGAAGGGATGTTGACCCGTTGGTCATTGACCACAATCGCTTGGTGGGATACCAGTTGCCGGGCTTCAGCACGGGTACTGCCAAATCCCATCCGATACACAACGTTATCTAGCCGGCACTCCAACAGCTTCAATAGATTCTCACCAGTAGAACCTTTACGACGGGCAGCTTCCTTATAATAATTCAGGAACTGCCGCTCCAACACTCCATAAATACGACGCAGCTTTTGCTTTTCGCGCAACTGCAATCCGTAATCAGACAGACGGGAGCGGCGTGCGCCATGCTGACCCGGCAAGCGTTCCAAATTACACTTGGATTCCAACGGCCGGGCAGCAGACTTTAAAAACAGATCCACACCTTCCCGACGGCTTAGTTTGCATTTGGGACCGAGATATCTCGCCACAGTAAGACTCCTGGACTAGACGCGCCGGCGCTTTGGCGGGCGGCAGCCGTTATGGGGAATCGGTGTCACGTCCACAATACTCATGATCTTGAATCCAGCGGCATTCAGGGCACGTACCGCAGACTCCCGACCTGGCCCTGGACCTTTGACATTGACTTCCAGATTCTTGACGCCGTATTCCTTGACTACGTTACCCACCCGCTCGGCAGCGACCTGCGCAGCAAAAGGCGTACTCTTGCGAGAGCCGCGAAATCCCGAGCCACCTGATGTAGCCCACGCCAGCGCATTCCCTTGGCGATCAGTGATGGTAATGATGGTGTTGTTAAACGAAGCGTGGATATGGGCAACCCCATCCACGACATTTTTTTTGACGCGCTTACGCGTCCTGGTAACCGGTTTTGCCATGCTCCAACCTATGCCAAGTATTCCAATGATTCAGGCGAAATTTACTTACGGATAGCCCGGCGCGGGCCTTTACGCGTCCTGGCATTGGTTCGGGTGCGCTGGCCACGCACTGGCAAGCCGCGCCGATGGCGCAAGCCCCGGTAGCAACCTAAATCCATCAGTCGCTTGATACTCATTGACACCTCGCGCCGTAAGTCGCCTTCCACCGCATACTTCCCAACTTCAGTACGCAACGTATCCACCTGGGCTTCATCCAAATCTCGAATCTTACAATCTGGTGGAACCTGGGCTGCTGCACAGATGAATTTGGCGCGGGTCGGACCGATGCCATAGATGGCCTGCAACGCGATAATCGCATGCTTGTTGACCGGAATATTAATACCTGCAATACGGGCCATGCCTTGCTGCTCCTCCTACCTCACCGGGTCTTCACCACGCAAAGAAACGGGAATTTAACCCGGACAGCGATGCAAAATCAATAAAAGAGTGAGTTTTATCCTTGCCGTTGCTTGTGACGGGCATCTTTACAAATAACCCGGACGACCCGGTCACGGCGAATGATCTTACAATTGCGGCAGATCTTCTTCACTGAAGCACGTACTTTCATGGGTATTCTCCAAATCGAATAGAGCGCTGCAACACTCTAGCGGCACCCAATCATTGATCAGCGTTCCTAGATAAGTTACAGCAAACAGGATTGCTATATTTTTGTAGTCAACGCAACAGACTTTGGCCTTTAAAGCTGCTTTTTTTCATCAGGCTCTCATACTGATGAGACATGAGATGCGCCTGAACTTGAGCCATAAAGTCCATCACCACTACCACAATAATCAAGAGTGAAGTACCACCGAAGTAGAACGGTACTCGCCAGTACAGAATTAGGAACTCGGGCATCAGACAAACGCCCGTGATATATATAGCTCCCATTAACGTTAATCGAGTAAGCACCTTATCGATATAAGCGGCTGTCTGTGCACCAGGCCGGATGCCAGGAATGAATGCTCCTGATTTCTTGAGATTGTCAGCCGTTTCTTTAGAGTTAAAGACTAACGCCGTATAGAAGAAACAGAAAAAGATGATCAATCCGGCATAGAACATGACGTAGAGCGGTTGCCCTGGAGATAATGTCGAACTGATATCCCGCAACCATTCCATATTCGGTGCATTACCGAACCAACTGCCCAGCGTCGCAGGGAACAGAATCAAGCTGGAGGCAAAGATCGGCGGAATTACCCCCGACATATTCAGCTTTAACGGCAGGTGCGTAGTTTGAGCTGCATAAACCCGCCGTCCTTGTTGCCGTTTGGCGTAATTGACAGTAATCCGCCGCTGGCCACGCTCGACGAATACCACAAAACCAGTCACTACCACCGCCAATACCAACAGGAATAGCACCATCATCAAGTGCAATTCGCCAGTGCGAGCCAGTTCCAGAGTACCCCCTACCGCGTTCGGCAACCCTGCAACAATGCCTGCAAAAATCAACATGGAAATACCATTGCCGATACCGCGCTCGGTCACCTGCTCACCCAACCACATCAGAAACATGGTGCCCGTTACCAACGTTAACGTTGCTGTCACGATAAAGCCAATACCGGGAGCGACTACGACCGTTGTCGTACCCACGGTTTGGTTCTGCAACGCAATACTGACGCCAATAGCCTGAAAGGAGGCCAGCAATACAGTCAAGTAACGGGTATAGCGAGTCAGCGTATGGCGCCCAGCCGCACCTCCTTCCTTGCGTAATTGCTCCAGCGCCGGCACAACCATCGACATCAGTTGCAAAATGATCGAAGCCGAAATGTATGGCATCACTCCAAGCGCAAAAATACTTAGCCGCTGCAAAGCGCCACCCGAGAACATGTTAAACATGTCAAGGATAGTCCCGCGCTGCTGATCAAACAATTGCGCCATCGCGTGCGAATCGATACCCGGCACCGGGATGTGCGTACCAATACGAAATACGACCAGCGCCCCTAGCAGGAATAGCAGACGCTGACGCAGTTCGGTCATTTTGCCGAGATCCGGCAGGGCGTTGGCCATCTTGGGTTACTCGAGAATCGTGCCGCCAGCCGCCAGCACCGCAGCCCGGGCACCCTGGGTTAACGCCAAATCACGCAAGGTCACTGGTTTTTCCAGCTTCCCCGAGAGGATGACTTTAACTTTACTGGCAAAGATTGGGACAAGATTAGCTGCCTGGAGGGCAGCCAAGTCGATCACTTCAGCTTGAACCTTGGCCAGTGCATACAACCTCACTTCGGCAGTATCCTTGGCGGTCATCGAGCGAAAGCCTCGCTTAGGTAAACGCCGCTGCAACGGCATCTGGCCACCTTCAAAACCGACCTTGTGATAACCACCGGCCCGAGCATGCTGGCCCTTATGACCTCGCCCCGCTGTTTTGCCAAGGCCAGAACCAATGCCACGTCCGACCCGTAAAGGATCTAGCCGGCTGCCTGGCGTGGACTTGAGGGTATTCAGCCGCATGGTATCAGACCTCCTCAACTTTCAGCAGATACGAGACCTTACGAATCATACCGCGATTTTCTGGGGTATCGATAATCAACGCGCTGCTGTGCATCCGCCGCAAACCTAGCCCGCGAACACAAGCTTTGTGCGCAACCAATCGACCATGTACGCTTTTCACCAACGTGACTTTCAACTGACTCGCCATGCACCTTAACTCCGAATTTCGTCCATACTCTTGCCGCGCTTAGCAGCTTGATAATCGGGCGACCGCATGGCGCTCAAACCGCGAATAGTTGCCCGCACTACATTAATGGGATTACGCGAACCGACGCATTTGGACAACACGTCCTTGACGCCAACCACTTCGAATACAGCCCGCATAGCGCCCCCCGCGATAATACCGGTACCTTCGGAAGCCGGTTGCATAAAAACATGTGCTGCCCCATGTTCGGCATTTACTGGATACTGCAAAGTCGTCCCGTTCAACGCTACACGGCACATATTTTTTCGGGCCTTATCCATAGCTTTTTGGATCGCCATTGGCACTTCGCGGGCCTTGCCATAACCTAAGCCTACCCGGCCATTGCCATCGCCAACCACCGTTAGCGCAGTGAATCCAAACTGCCGGCCACCCTTGACGACCTTAGCTACCCGATTGACAGTGATCAATTTTTCTTGCAGACCGTCGGTGCTCTGGGAACCTTCTACATTGCTCGCCATAATTTATTCCTTAAAACTCCAAACCACTCTCGCGGGCAGCATCCGCCAGCGCCTTGAGCCGACCGTGATACTTGAAGCCGGAGCGGTCAAATGCGACTTGAGTGATGCCAATAGTTTTGGCTTTCTCAGCAATCGCTCTACCCACTGCTTTGGCTGCCTCAATGTCACCGGTACTCTTAAGCGACTGGCGCAATATCGGATCCAAAGTGGACGCTGCTACCAAGGTCCGGTCACCCGTTGGTGCTGGGATAATGATTTGAGCGTAGATATGGCGTGGGGTACGGTGTACACACAAACGGTGAACACCCAATTTGCGAATCTTGTACCGGGTTCGCAACCCCCGCCGCAGGCGCGCGGCTTTCTTATCGGCTGCTTTTTTATCCATAGCGAGTACCTACTTCTTCTTGGCTTCTTTCAGGATGATCGTCTCATCCGCATAACGCACACCCTTACCCTTATAGGGCTCAGGCGGTCGGTAGGCACGGATCTGAGCGGCAACTTCACCGACCTGCTGTTTATCCACACCCCGGACGATAATTTCGGTTGGAGCTGCGGTCTGAATCGTGATGCCTTCAGGAACCTTGAATTCGATCGGGTGAGAAAAACCCAGAGCTAGATTTAAGAGGTTGCCTTGAGCTTGGGCACGGTAACCTACACCGACCAGTTGCAATTTGCGCTCGAAACCCTGGCTAACGCCAATGACCAGGTTATTGAGCAGCGCACGCATGGTACCCGTCATCGCCCGGTACTTCGCCTCGTTAGTCAGTACCTTAGGAGTAACTTGCAACTTGCTGCCTTCTTGCTGGACCAATACCCAAGGATGAATCTGGATTTCTGCTGAACCGTTTTTACCCTTGAGAGTGACTTGTTGACCGTTGATCGTCACGTTCACGCCAACAGGCACCGGAACCGGTTGCTTACCGACCCGCGACACGCGAATTTTTCTATCCTGGATGACCGCTGCCATGATTGATCCTCCTCTATGCGATGACGCACAGGACTTCACCACCATGACCGGCGGTGCGAGCAGCGCGATCGCTCATCAGCCCCTTGGACGTGGAGATAATTGCCACCCCCAAGCCATTCATGACCTTAGGCAATTTGTCTTTGCCGCGAAATACCCGCCGGCTGGGTTTGCTAACTCGCTCAATGCGTTCAATGACCGGTCGGCCCTCAAAGTATTTCAGGGTGATGGTGAGTTCAGCTTTACCTGCTGTAGTGGGCACAACGGCAAAGCCGATAATATAACCTTCGTCTTGTAGCACCCGGGCAATTGCTGCCTTCAACTTGGATGCTGGCATGATCACCTGGGCCTTAGCGGCGGCCTGGGCATTGCGGATACGTGTCAGCATATCCGCGATGGGGTCCGTCATACTCATAATATCAATCAACTCCACGCAGTCAGTCACGGGGCACACCAATGCAGGTAGGGCAACCCCTGAACTTAAATCGATGGGAGAGAGGGAAAACAGGAAACGTTCCTACCCGCTACTCAATTTCCACAATCGGCCTTCGCTCGCTAATCTACCAACTTCCCTTACGCAAACCGGGCACATCACCTCGCATGGTAGCTTCCCGCAACTTGTTACGTCCTAAGCCGAACTTGCGATAGAAACCATGCGGCCGTCCCGTCAGCCGACAGCGGTTGTGCAAGCGGCTTGGGCTAGCGTCACGCGGTTGCATTTGCAATTTTCTCTGTGCTTCGCGCCGTTGTTCATCGGTATTAGCCGGGTTACGAATCACTTCCTTGAGTGCAGCCCGCCGGGCGGCATACTGTTGGACGATACGTGCACGCTTGGCTTCGCGATTAATCATACTCAGTTTCGCCACGATCGAATCCTCAGTTCCGGAACGGAAAATTAAACGCTGCTAACAATGCGCGACCTTCCTCGTCGGTACGTGCTGTCGTGGTAATCGTAATATCCAGGCCACGAATAGCGTCGATCTTGTCGTAATCGATTTCTGGAAAAATGATCTGCTCGCGCACACCCAGACTATAGTTGCCGCGACCATCAAAGGCACGGGCGCTGAAACCGCGAAAATCACGAATACGGGGAATCGCGATATTGACTAAGCGATCCAGAAATTCATACATCCGGTTACGCCGAAGGGTAACTTTGCAACCGATTGGCCAACCATCACGGATTTTGAAACCTGCAATAGACTTGCGCGACAACGTTACGATGGGTTTTTGACCGGCAATCTGAGTCAGATTGCTAACCGCATGGTCCATAATCTTCTTATCAGCCACTGCCTCACCCACCCCCATGTTCAGGGTAATTTTAGTGATGCGTGGTATTTCCATCACATTGCGGTAATTAAACTGTTCGCGCAACTTTGGTGCAGCCGTTTCCTGATAATACTGTTGAAGCCGGGTCATGACGGATTCCCCACAACATCCACAACTTCATTATTGGACTTGAAGTAGCGCACCTTGCGGCCATCTTCTAGAACCCGGAAACCAACCCGGTCACCTTTCTTAGTCATCGGATTAAACAGCATCACGTTGGAGATATGCATTGCTGCTTCCCGCTCGATAATACCACCGGCTACATTACGTGCCGGATTAGGTTTAGTATGGCGCTTGATCATGTTAACACTGGCCACAATGACCCGCTCACCATTCTCCACCACTCGCATTACCTTACCACGCCGGCCTTTGTCCTTGCCGGTGATGACGATCACCTCGTCATCTTTTCGAATTCTGCGCATGACTTACCTTCCTCCTGCCTCAAAGCACTTCAGGGGCTAGGGAAATAATTTTCATAAACCGCTCGCCACGCAACTCACGGGTCACCGGCCCAAAGATGCGGGTACCAATCGGCTCGAGCTTGTTGTTCAACAGCACCGCAGCGTTGCCATCAAAGCGGATCAGAGAACCGTCAGGCCGGCGCACACCTTTACGGGTGCGCACAACTACAGCGTTGTAGACTTCGCCCTTGCTTACTTTGCCTCGGGGAATTGCGTCCTTAACGCTGACTTTGATAACGTCGCCAATATGCGCATAGCGGCGGTGGGAACCGCCCAGCACCTTGATGCACATCAACCGGCGGGCACCGCTGTTATCGGCGACTTCCAACATCGTTTGCATCTGAATCATGTTCTACATTCCCTTCACGGAGTTGGAAAAGGACCGGCCGCGCCCGTTTCACTCATTGGGCGCGATTGACCACTGACACTAGCATCCAGGACTTGGTTTTGGATAGCGGCCGACATTGCTTGATAGTGACCATGTCACCTTCGCGACACTCATTCTGTTCGTCATGAGCATGCAATTTTGTGGTTCGGCGAATGTATTTGCCATACACCGGATGTTTGACCAATCGCTCAATAACTACGGTGATGGTTTTATCCATCTTATTGCTCGTTACACGCCCTGTCAGGGTGCGTTCCATCTGGGTTTCCATTGTCATACCTGAGCTGCCTTCTCACTCAAAACCATCTTGACCCGGGCGATACTACGCCGCGCCTGCCGAAACAGATGGGGCTTGTTGGCTTGGTTAGTTGCTTTTTGCATGCGCAGGTTGAATTGCTCACGCAACAACGCCAGCAGCTCCTGTCTCAACTCATCCGTACTTTTCTGCCGCAGTTCGCTCGCTTTCATCACATCACCATTCGGCTCACAAAGGCTGTTTGCACCGGAAGCTTGGCGGCTGCCAGCCGAAAAGCCTCGCGTGCAACCGGTTCAGGCACACCTTCTACTTCATACAATACGCAGCCAGGCTTGATTTTAGCCACCCAGTACTCGACATTGCCCTTGCCGCTACCCATACGCACTTCTAAAGGCTTCTTAGTAATTGGCTTGTCTGGGAAAATGCGAATCCATACCTTACCACCACGTTTGATGTAGCGGTTGATTGCCCGACGTGCAGCCTCAATCTGGCGAGCAGTCAACAAGCCGCGAGTGGTGGCTTTCAATCCATACTCGCCGAAACTCACCTGAGCACCGCTGGTCGCGAAGCCACGGTTGCGTCCCTTGCGCTGTTTGCGAAATTTCGTTCTTTTCGGCTGTAACATGTTTCTTCTCGTCTATAAAACAACGAACTCCGCAACACAATGCGGAGTTCCGCAACCCTGCCCAAATTCTCAGTTCGCTGCTGCTTTTTCGGATTTGGTCTCGCCTTGCCGTTCCAAGCCGAATACTTCGCCTTTGAAAATCCAGACTTTAATTCCAATCACACCATAGGTGGTTTGGGCTTCGGCCAAGCCATAATCGATATTAGCGCGTAGGGTATGCAGAGGAACCCGCCCTTCACGAGTCCACTCGCTACGGGCAATTTCTGCGCCATTCAACCGGCCAGATACCTGTATTTTAATCCCAAGCGCGCCCAAGCGCATAGCATTGGCAACCGTGCGTTTCATAGCACGGCGAAACATGATACGCCGTTCCAATTGCTGGGCGACGCTTTCCGCAACCAATTGCGCATCGAGCTCCGGCTTGCGAATCTCCTCAATATTAACTTGAAGATCCTTCACATCTAGCCCCATCATCTGAGCTACTTCTTTGCGCAGGGCTTCGATATCTTCACCTTTCTTGCCAATCACCACACCCGGCCGAGCCGTATGAATAGTGATGCGCGCCAACCGCGCTGGCCGCTCAACTTGAATCCGGCTAACTGAGGCAGTGGACAACTTCTTCTTCAAGAATTGCCGCACTTTAAGGTCGGTTTCCAGCAAATCGGGAAAATTCTTACTACTAGCATACCACTTGGAGGTCCAGTCGGACGCTATCCCCAACCGTATGCCCGTGGGACTGACTTTCTGACCCATGTCGTTATTACTCCTAACCTATTCGGCGACAGTGACGGTAATATGGCTGGTGCGTTTGACAATACGGTTGCCGCGTCCCTTAGCTCGGGCATGCATCCGCTTCAATACTGGACCACAATCTACGCAAATCGCAGATACCTTCAACTCATCAATATCAGCGCCTTCGTTGTGCTCGGCGTTGGCGATAGCTGATTCTAGAACGCCTTTGACCAGTTGAGCTGCTTTCTTGTTACTGAAAGTCAGAACTTCTAAAGCCCTCCCCACCGGTAGCGTGCGGATCTGATCCGCCACCAGCCGGGCCTTTTGCGGCGAGATGCGGGCATGTTTTAAAATAGCGACAGCTTGCATCGAATCGCCCCTTTACTTAGATTTCTTATCTGCGGCATGTCCGCGATAGGTACGGGTCGCAGCAAACTCACCCAGCTTATGGCCGACCATATTTTCGGTGACCAAAACCGGCACATGCTGGCGGCCATTATGCACAGCGATGGTCAACCCGATCATCTCCGGCAGGATCATCGAGCGCCGTGACCAAGTCTTGATCGGACGCTTGGCATTCGTGGCAACCGCCTGCTCCACCTTCTTGGCTAGGTGGAGATCAACAAACGGGCCTTTCTTAATCGAGCGTGGCACCTTAACTTATCCTCTCGGTTCAGCCTGTCCTATTTCTTACGCCGACGCACAATCAACTTGTCAGTGCGCTTATTTGAACGGGTCTTATAGCCCTTGGTTGGAACACCCCACGGTGACACTGGATGGCGTCCACCAGAGGTGCGGCCTTCGCCACCACCATGCGGGTGATCGACCGGATTCATGGCCACACCACGGACGGTAGGCCGGATACCGCGCCAGCGCTGAGCACCAGCTTTACCCAGTGAGCGCAGGTTATGCTCCGCGTTTCCTACTTCGCCAATGGTGGCTTTGCAGTCTGCATGAACCTTACGAATTTCGCCAGAACGTAACCGCAGAGTAGCATAACTGCCTTCCCGTGCAACTAGCTGCACGGCAGCGCCAGCGCTACGAGCAAGCTGCGCACCTTTGCCTGGCCGCAGCTCCACGCAATGTATTTGGCTGCCAACTGGCACGTTGCGCAATGGCAAGGTATTGCCTGGCTTGATTGGTGCTGCCGGTCCTGACATCAGGCTGTCACCAGCATGGACATTGCGCGGGGCAATAATGTAACGGCGCTCACCATCAGCATACAGCAGAAGCGCGATGTGGGCACTACGATTTGGATCATATTCCAACCGCTCGACCCGCGCCAAGATGTTATCTTTGTCACGTTTAAAGTCGATCAGCCGATAATGTTGTTTGTGGCCACCACCCTGATGCCGGGTAGTAATGCGGCCCATATTGTTGCGGCCACCCTTGCGTGACTGCTTCTCCAGCAGCGGTGCATAGGGACGGCCTTTATGCAGTTCGGGATTGACAACCTTGACTACAAACCGCCGACCGGGCGAGGTCGGTTTAGTCTTAACAAGGGGCATGGGAATTCACCTCATCCTGTAGATAACGGGGCAGCATAAAACCTGCTCACTCACTCCGCCACCAGAAAATCGATTTCCTGGCCGGACTCCAGAGACACATAGGCTTTTTTCCAGTCTGAACGCTGCCCGTAAATCGCCCCGAAGCGTTTACGCTTGCCCTTAACGTTGGCCACTGTAACACCCTGAACCTTGACGTTGAACATTAATTCGACGGCATCCTTGATTTCCGGCTTTGTAGCATCACACAGCACTTTGAACACGACCTGGTTATAGCGCTCAGCAACCCGGTTAGCCTTCTCAGAAAGGTGCGGGGCTAGCAGAATTTTCATCAAGCGTTCCTGATTATTCATCCCAGCCACTCCCCAACACGTTGCACAGCTCCAGCCGTCATGACCACGGTATCGGCACTGACCAGACTAACCGGATCCAGACCAGACACGTCGCTGATTGCCACTTGACCCAGGTTACGCGATGACAGATAGAGATTGAGGTCAATCCCTTCGTTCACCAGCAACACCCGACGCTGATCAGCAAGACCCATCGTTGCCAGCCGAGCGATCATTTGTTTAGTTTTGATCTCTGGGAGGGTCAGCTCTTCCACCACAAGCAGCCGGTTTTGGCGTAACAACTCGGAAAAGATGGCACGCATCGCAACGCGATACATCTTGCGGTTAACTTTTTGAGAGTGATCCTGTGGACGGGCAGCAAAGGTCACGCCACCTCCTCGCCAAATAGGGCCACGGGTGCTGCCAGCACGGGCACGCCCCGTTCCTTTCTGCCGCCAAGGCTTGCTACCACCACCGCTCACTTGAGCGCGGCTCTTTTGGGCACGGGTGCCAGCACGAGCGCCCGCCAAGTAAGCAACAACCACCTGATGCACTAAGGTTTCATTGAACGGACGGGCAAAAACCCCTTCGGGGACCGTAATCTGACTAGGTGCCCCACCGCTCGCGTTTTTAACCTGAAGCTCCATATCGCCTCCTTACTGGCGTACCTTCACGGCGGGTCGAACCATCACATCGCCACCTTTATGACCGGGAATTGCGCCCTTGATAGCCAACAGGTTACGCTCGGCATCCACCCGGATCACTTCCAGGTTTTGTACACAGCGTTGTACTGCACCAAGATGGCCTGCCATTTTTTTGCCCTTAAATACCCGGCCGGGACTCTGGTTCTGACCGATAGAACCGGGGGCACGATGCGAACGCGAATTGCCGTGACTAGCACGCTGGCTGCGAAAATGATGGCGCTTGATCGTACCAGCGAAACCTTTGCCGATGGTTGTGCCAGTGACATCAACTTTTTGGCCCACCTGGAACCGGTCCACGGTCAACTCGGCACCAACGTCAATGCCAACGCCCTCACCATCTGCCAAGCGAAACTCCCATAAGCCGCGACCTGGCGCAACGCCAGCTTTAGCGAAGTGGCCAGACAGGGGTTTGGTCACGCGGCTGGAGCGACGCTCCCCCACAGCGACTTGCAGGGCGCGGTAACCGTCAGCTTCCTCTGTCTTGACCTGAGTGACACGGTTGGGTTCAACCTCAATCAGAGTCACGGGTATCGAAGCACCGTCTTCGGTGAATACCCGGGTCATACCGGCTTTACGGCCGATGAGTCCTATTGCCATTTTACTCAACCTCTAAAGCATAACCTGGATCAGAGGAGGGGAAGGCTGCCCCTCATAATCGACAAGGAAGTCAAGCGCAAAACCTGACCTAAAGTGATTGCTTTCAGGGCATCGCCTAATTCAATTTAATCTGCACATCCACACCAGCAGCGAGATCAAGTCGCATCAGTGCGTCGACCGTCTTGTCAGTTGGGTCCACAATATCCATGAGACGTTTGTGGGTGCGCAACTCATATTGATCGCGAGCATCCTTGTTGACATGCGGCGAGACCAAAACGGTGAAACGCTCAATTTTGGTCGGCAGCGGAATCGGTCCGCGTACCTGGGCACCGGTGCGCCGGGCTGTCTCGACGATTTCCCGTGCCGACTGATCAATCAACCGATGGTCAAATGCCTTGAGGCGGATGCGAATGCGTTGGCTGGTCATGACGCTCACTCGATAATCTTAGCGACGACACCGGCGCCAACAGTACGCCCGCCTTCGCGGATGGCAAAGCGCAACCCTTCATCCATGGCGATCGGTGCGATCAGGCTAACCACAATCCGTATATTATCCCCCGGCATGACCATCTCGACCCCTTCCGGTAGATCAACCGAGCCTGTCACGTCAGTGGTGCGAAAGTAGAATTGCGGCCGGTAGCCCTTGAAAAACGGGGTGTGCCGCCCCCCTTCTTCCTTGCTTAATACGTATACTTCGGCTTCAAAATGCGTGTGGGGGGTGATCGTCCCCGGCTTGGCCAGCACTTGACCTCGCTCAACGTCGTCTCGCTTGGTGCCACGCAGCAAAACACCTACGTTGTCGCCCGCTTCACCCTGATCCAGAAGCTTGCGGAACATCTCGACACCGGTGCAGGTGGTCTTGACCGTGGGGCGAATGCCGACAATGGCGACTTCTTCGCCAACTTTGACTCGCCCGCGCTCGACCCGTCCGGTGACAACAGTGCCGCGCCCGGAAATCGAGAAAACGTCTTCAATCGGCATCAGGAAGGGTTTGTCGATTTCACGCTGCGGTTGCGGGATGTAGTCGTCCATCGCGGCCACCAGCTTGTGGATCGAGGGTTCGCCGAGCTCGCTTTGATCACCTTCCAGCGCCTTGAGCGCGGAGCCCGTGATAATCGGCAGGTCGTCCCCTGGAAAGTCATAACTGGAAAGCAGTTCGCGGACTTCCATCTCCACCAGTTCGAGCAGTTCAGGGTCATCGACCATGTCGGCTTTGTTGAGGTAAACCACAACATAGGGGACACCTACCTGCCGGGCGAGCAGAATATGCTCGCGGGTCTGGGGCATCGGGCCGTCCGCCGCTGAAACAACCAGCACCGCACCGTCCATCTGTGCAGCACCGGTGATCATGTTCTTGATGTAGTCAGCATGCCCAGGGCAGTCAACATGGGCGTAGTGCCGCTTCGGAGACTGATATTCAACATGCGCCGTGGCAATGGTGATGCCGCGGGCTTTCTCTTCCGGCGCCGAGTCAATCTGGTCGTAGGCTTTGAATTCCCCACCAAACTGGGCGGCCATTACCCGCGTGATCGCCGCCGTCAGCGTGGTCTTACCATGGTCAACATGGCCAATCGTCCCTACATTGACATGCGGCTTGCTGCGCTCAAACTTTTCTTTGGACACCGTACTGTTACTCCATCCGATTCAATCTCTTCAGCAACCGCTTCAGGATGCCTTCTTGATAATTGCCTCCGCAATGTTAGCGGGGGCTTCGTTATATTTAGCAAATTCCATGGAATAGGTCGCGCGACCCTGAGTAGCTGAGCGCAGGTCTGTGGCATAGCCAAACATTTCGGCCAAAGGCACCTCAGCACGGATGACCTTGCCCGACGGCGAGTCATCCATACCCTGTAACATACCACGCCGACGGTTAAGATCACCCATCACATCACCCATGTAATCCTCGGGAGTGACGACCTCAACCTTCATGATCGGTTCCAGCAGCGTGGCGCCAGCCTTGAGAGCTCCATCTTTGAAACCCATAGAACCAGCAATCTTGAAGGCCATTTCGTTGGAATCCACTTCATGATAGGAACCATCGAAAATGGTGACTTTGACATCCACTACGGGATAGCCAGCCAAAACGCCCTTCTCCATCTGCTCCTGCACACCCTTATCAACTGCTGGGACGTATTCACGCGGCACCACGCCACCGACAATGGCATTGACGAATTCATAGCCCGCGCCAGGTTCCTGCGGCTCCAGCCTCAGCCAGACATGGCCGTACTGGCCGCGCCCACCCGATTGGCGCACGAACTTGCCTTCCTGCTCAACCGTCTTACGGATAGTTTCGCGGTAGGCGACGCGCGGCTTACCGACGTTGGCGTCCACCTTGAACTCGCGTCTGAGGCGGTCAACGATGATCTCCAAGTGCAATTCACCCATACCGGAAATGATGGTCTGTCCCGACTCAGGATCAGTGTGAACCCGGAACGAAGGATCTTCCTGTGCTAGCTTGCTCAGGGCAATACCCATCTTTTCCTGATCCGCTTTAGTCTTAGGCTCGACGGCCACCGCGATCACTGGCTCGGGAAACTCCATCCGCTCCAGGGTGATCACTTGGTCGGCGCTGCACAACGTATCGCCGGTCGTTACGTCTTTCAGGCCAACACAAGCAGCGATGTCACCAGCGCGAATTTCTTTGATCTCTTCACGGCTGTTAGCATGCATCTGCACTAGACGGCCGATGCGTTCACGCCGGCCTTTGACTGGGTTGTAAACCGAGTCACCGGAGCTGACCATGCCAGAGTAGCAGCGAATGAAGGTCAGGGTACCAACAAAGGGATCAGTGGCAATCTTGAAGGCCAGAGCTGCAAATGGAGCGGCATCGTCAGCTTGCCGTTCACCTTCGCTTTCAGCAGCGTCATCCAGCACACCCTTAACCGGTGGCTTATCGATCGGCGATGGCAGGTAACGCACTGCTGCATCCAACATCGCCTGCACGCCCTTATTCTTGAAGGCCGAACCGCACAAGGCAGGCACGATCTCACCTTTAATGGTCCGGACACGCAACCCGGTATGGATTTCGTCTTCGCTCAGCGGTTCGCCTTCCAGATATTTTTCCATCAATTCATCAGACGATTCAGCGGCAGCCTCGATCATCTTCTCGCGCCAAGCCTCACAGTCGGCCTGCAACTCAGCAGGAATGTCACCGTATTCGAATTTCATTCCGAGGCTGTCTTCATCCCACCAGATGGCCTGCATCTTGACCAGATCGACCACACCTTTGAACTTATCTTCGGCACCAATCGGGAATTGAAGTGGCACCGGACAGGCACCCAGGCGATCCTGGAGCTGCTGCACTACCCGCAGGAAATCGGCGCCAGCGCGGTCCATTTTATTGACGAATGCTAACCGTGGCACCCCGTACTTATTAGCCTGCCGCCAAACGGTTTCGGATTGCGGTTCTACGCCACCCACCGCGCAGAAGACTGCACAGGCACCGTCTAACACTCGCAGCGAGCGCTCAACTTCAATGGTGAAATCAACGTGACCAGGCGTATCGATGATATTAACGCGATGTTCTTCGAACTGGCCAGCCATGCCATGCCAGAAACAAGTGGTCGCTGCAGAGGTGATAGTGATACCACGCTCCTGCTCTTGCACCATCCAGTCCATGGTAGCGGCGCCATCGTGCACTTCACCTAGTTTGTGGGAGACACCTGTGTAGAACAGAATACGCTCGGTCACGGTCGTCTTGCCGGCATCAATATGGGCCATGACGCCAAGGTTACGATAGCGCTCGATGGGAGTTTTGCGGGCCACAACTCAATCCTCGTGACTTACCAGCGATAATGAGCAAAAGCTTTATTCGCTTCCGCCATACGGTGTACATCCTCCCGCTTCTTAACTGCGGCACCGCGGCTTTCGGCAGCATCCATTAACTCACCGGCCAATCGGCGAGCCATGGATTTTTCACTGCGTTTGCGGGAGGCATCGATAACCCAGCGCATCGCCAAGGTATTTCGCCGTACCGCACGCACCTCCACCGGCACCTGGTAGGTCGCACCACCAACCCGGCGGGATTTAACCTCAACCACTGGACGAACATTATCCAGTGCTTGTTCAAGCAGACCCACAGGATTGTCTTTGCCTTTCTCAGCCATGACATCGAGCGCGCCATAAACAATCTTTTCGGCCACGGATTTCTTACCGCGCTCCATGACCATATTCATAAATTTGGCCAGCATCTCACTCCCATGCTTGGGATCCGGGAGGATGATGCGCTTAGGGACTTCTCTTCTTCTCGGCATAACCGCCTCAATTTCAATAAGCTTGCAAAATTCAGGACTTGGGCCGTTTGGCGCCGTACTTGGAACGCGCTTGACGGCGCTTGGTCACACCAGAAGTGTCCAGACTGCCGCGCACGATGTGATAACGCACCCCAGGCAGATCTTTAACGCGCCCGCCACGAATCAGCACGACTGAGTGTTCTTGCAGGTTATGGCCCTCACCACCAATATAGCTGGTCACTTCCTGGCCGTTAGTCAGACGTACACGTGCCACCTTCCGCAGTGCGGAATTCGGCTTTTTGGGGGTTGTGGTATAGACACGGGTACAGACGCCACGCTTCTGAGGGCAACTCTCAAGCGCTGGAACATTACTTTTGGCTTTCTTTCTGAGACGCGGATTGCTTACCAACTGATTGATAGTGGCCATTCCCTTACTCCAAATCAAGCTTATAAAATTCAGTCAACCCGGCAGCGGGCCTGCGCTGACTTGGAATCCGGGTCTGCAAAGAGGCGGAACTATAGGCGGGCTATTTACCGATGTCAAGTTAAAGTCAAGCTGGAATCTTTAGTTAGTAACCGCATATCCTAAAAAATCCTGGAAACTTTGATATCAGAGAGTATTCACCTAAAGATAGA
>DDST01000088.1 GCA_002343485.1 Proteobacteria bacterium UBA2383 | reverse complement strand
GAATAAGTATATTTTTCATAAAATTGGGAGCTGCGCTACCGTGCCCCGATATCTATCTACCGGGAGAAATTATGACCACGCCACCCGTGTCCGCGAATCCGTTTCTTCTGACTGAAGAACTCTGGCGTAATAATTTGCGCGGCAATCCCGATGCCGAACTGGCGGGCCCTCGTCCTTCATGGTGGTGGACGGGTCACCTCCCACGCGACTGCCCTGGCCGCCAATCAGATGGGACGATTACCTCGCTGGCACTCCCTAATCTGGCAAATTGCACTCGGGCGCAGGCGTTGGATTACTTCGATAATGGTTGGACCTTGACTGAAGTGCTGTTTTCCAGCCTTCGGGGCGAGGAAGCCTTTTACCGCCCGCCCTACCACCACCTGCGCCACCCGATGATCTTCTACTATGGCCATCCACCTGCTTTGTACATCAACAAGTTGCGGGTCGCTGGTCTGATTACCGGACCGCTTAATCCCTATTTCGAGCGACTGTTCGAAACCGGCGTGGATGAGATGCGCTGGGATGACATGTCCAAGAACGAGATGCTTTGGCCCAGCATCCAGGAAGTTCACGCCTACCGTCAGCAAGTTTATGCCATCGTGCGGCGGATGATCGAAACCCATCCCGGCTTGGCGCCTGGCCATCCACCGGTCACTCAGAAAGACCCGCTATGGGCGCTGTTCATGGGATTCGAGCATGAGCGGATTCATCTGGAAACATCCTCCGTGCTGATTCGCGAGCTACCATTGAACCTGGTGCAACGTCCCGCCGAATGGCCAAAGCTGCATCCTTCGGCTAGGCAGCCAGCGGCTTTTCCGCCCCAAGCAGGCCGTGATTATCCGGCAAACGAACTGATTAGCGTACCCGGTCAAGCGGTGACCCTGGGCAAACCGGCTGACTGGCCTTCTTATGGCTGGGATAACGAATACGGCCGGCGCGAGACGGCTTTGCCGCCATTCCAGGCCAATCGCTACCTGGTCAGCAACGGCGAGTTTTACGCCTTTGTGGCCGCCGGTGGTTACCGTGAACCGCGCTATTGGCCGGATACCGGCTGGGAATGGCGCGTGTTTCGCAATATCAAGCAGCCCGCCTTCTGGATTCCTGAGGGTCCCGCCGGTTTGCATCATTACCGGTTGCGTACCTTGTTTGAGAGCATCGATATGCCTTGGGACTGGCCCGTCGAGGTCAACTACCTTGAGGCCAAGGCGTATTGCGCTTGGTGTGCTGAGCAGGAAGGCACACCCTGCCGCTTACCCAGTGAGGCGGAACATCAGGCGTTGCGTGCTGATCAACAGCGGCAAGCAGCGGCGCTTGGCATTGAAGCAGACCCGGTGATGGGCTTCGATGGAGTTTCCTTGATGCAGAAGCGGGGTTGGAATCTGAATCTCGCATGCGGCTCTTCCAGCCCGGTCCATGCGAGCTGCCCGGCTGAAGCCGGCTTCCATGATGTGTTTGGCAATGTCTGGCAGTGGCTGGAAGACCACTTCAACCCGTTGCCTGGTGCTAAGGCGCATGCATACTACGACGACTTCAGCACGCCTTGTTATGACGGCCAGCATCAGATGATGCTGGGGGGGTCTTGGGCATCGACCGGTGACGAGGCCAGCATTTGGTCACGGTTCCACTTCCGCCCGCACTTTTTCCAGCATGCCGGTTTCCGGCGTGTGCGTAGTGAAAACGATGGGGGTGCAGTGCGGCTGGACCGGCCGGATTCACCGGGTCAGGTCTACGAAGATCCGCAAATCCTGAATGAGTACCTGCTGTTGCACTATGGTGCGCCTGGCGAGCAGATGCCTTATGCCTTCGGGCCAACGGATGCGGTGGAATTTCCGGTGCGTTGCGCTCAGTGGTTGAATGACGCTGCTCGGGAATATCGCGTCCCTACGGGTAAGGCGCTGGATATCGGTTGTGCCGTGGGCAGGGCCAGCTTTGAGCTGGCGCGGGCTTATCGCCAGGTCGTGGGGATTGATCTCAGCCGGGCGTTTATCGATGCTGCCGATGTATTGCGCCGCCAAGGTGAACTGAGTTATTTCCGGAAAGACGAGGGTCGATTGGGCGTTACCCTGAATGCGAGGGTTGATCCGGCGATTGAGCGGAATCGAGTGACCTTCCGGCAGGCCGATGCCTGTGGGCTACCGGCCGAGTTGCAGGATTTCGACGCTGTATTACTGGCAAATCTGCTTTGCCGGCTACCCAGCCCCAAAGCGTTGCTGGGTCGTTTGGGTGGTCCAATGGGGTTGGTCAAGCCGGGTGGTCTTTTGGCGATTTTCTCGCCATACAGTTGGCTGGAGGCATTCACGCCGCCAGAAGCTTGGCTCGGTGGTTACGAGCAGGATGGCCAGGCTGTCACCAGCACGGCAGCACTCGGTGCATTCCTGACGGCGGAAGGTTTCGAGTTGTTGCGTGAGGCCGAAATCCCGCTGGTCATCCGCGAGCATGCGCGTAAGTACCAGTACATCGTGACCCATGCGACGTTGTGGCAACGGGCTGCTGATTAATCTGCTAAATCTTCCGCTCAAACGGCGTGAGCGCCCGGCTGGTCAGCCGGTAAAGTTGAGCAGGGCGGTGCGCTCCCGTCCGGAACTGGCCGGGAATCGCTTCAATGATGTCCTGCTCCATGATCTTATGACGGAAGGAAGCCTTGTCGAGCTGGATACCCTGAGTCTGCTGATAGATACAGTGCAGGTCATTCAAAGTGAATACTTCTGGCAGCAGGAAAGCAGGTAGTGAGGAATAGGTGGCTTTGCTGCGCAGCCGCTCCACGGCTTTGGCGACGATTCGATCGTGATCGAAAGGCAGCGCCGGCAAGGTATCGGCCGGGAAAGTTTCGGCAACCTGGCTGCGGTCCAGCAAGAGTGCGGGAACCAATGCGTAGTAGGCGATGCTGACCGACCAGCCTCGGGGATCGCGATGATTGCCGGAAAAGGTGTAAAGCTGCTCCAGATAGGGTGCATCGAAGCCAATCTTGTCACGGATGACGCGCCGTGCCGCATCCTCGGCATCGGCATCTTCCTGAATATGCACGAACCCGCCGGGCAACGCTAACACATCCGGAAAAGGCGGCTCCTTGCGCCGTGCTAGAATCAAACACAACTGCTCGTTCAGGATCGTGAACAATGCAGTATCGACCATTACCAGCGGTTTTGGAAAAGCATCTTCTATCGGCATCGTTTTTTATATTTCCTGTTTGAATGTCATAAGCAAACAACAGCTATTTTTCCATAAAAGATGTTGGTT
>DDST01000167.1 GCA_002343485.1 Proteobacteria bacterium UBA2383 | reverse complement strand
AAGAAAACCTTGTACAATAATTAATCAGAATAGTTTGGGAGAAAGCTATAAATGTTGTACAGTAAATTTTTGTTGGTAACTATCGGGGTTTTTCTTCATTACTCAGCTTTCAGCGCACAAGTTGATATTGATTGTGATAATCTTCCTCAACCTCTTCAGCAAATCATCGATGATGTACCCGAAGACAGCATTATTAAATTTTACGGCACCTGTCACGAGCCAATTAAAATAAAAAAGGATAGATTATCTATCCTAGGGATGTTTGGAGCAAAATTTGTTTTATCTCCAAATAATTATTGCGGAATAGCCATTTCTGGAAGACAGATAGAGATTAATAGAATAACTATATTTGGTGGCGAAAGTGGTATCGTTGTATATCGTTCTGGATCATTAAATATTTCTGATTCTAGGATATTAAATCCTAACTCTATTGGTGTAGAAGTGACCGGATCTAGCTATGCTCGCATCACACAAACAGAGATTGTTAACTCCCATCGTAACGGAATTGTAGTGCGATTATCCTCATCTGCTGATATCCATGCAAATACAATAAATAGAAACAAAGGTTATGCTATCGTAATTGATAATTCTTCGGCAGATATTGATGGAAATATAATTTCAGAAAATTACCGATATGGGATTTATTTACGCGACTGTTCCAAAATTCGCTTAGGCGGAGATAACGCATCAGGAGAAGGCAACATCTTTTATGGCAATTTAATCGGCGGAATACGTTGTGAATCAAATTCAACCATTGAAATCAGAGCTGATCAAAAATTTGATACTGATAAAAATAACTATGATTTATCTGATAGTTGCGTATTAAGGGATACAATAAATGACCCCATAGAAAACTGCGGGGTATCCAACAGAAATCTAGCTTCGCTTTCAGCAGATCACTGATAACCTAGCAGCGCCGTCAACTTGAACAATATCCGTGGCCTGGTTCAGCCATGAGGCAATAAGCAAGCAGTCAAGCATCTCTTTAGCAAGATTATCAAAAAGTTGGGTAACGCCTGCCAAAGGCCAAACTAGACAAACAGGGCTTCAAGATTGACCCACTCTGCCGCTGGATCAGCGCTAATACCAGCGATCTTATCTTCAAGATCCGCCCACATCGTTTCGTTGACCAGTTCGTAGCTGTGGCCCCAGAAGAAAAACACACCGTTTGACGCCTTGACACACTCGTAGCGAGCCCAGAAAGCCGGATCGGCAAAACGGCAATTTACGCCGAATTCGAGCATATCAACGGGTGGAAACACTGGTTCCACCTCAGTCACTGTTCGGGCATAGATATGCCCTGCAGCACGAATCTCATCCTTGACTGCTGCGTTGAAACCGCCAAAAGGGTAGCAGAAACCTCGAATCGGCTGCTGAAACCAGTCCTGTAAGCGATGCCGGCTATCCCATACCTCGCGCGCTAAATCTGTCAGAGACAAATCGGGTAAATAAGGATGAGTCAGCGAATGATTAGCAATCTCAAAGCCATCATAGACATCGACCAGTTCATCACGGCCAAGACGCCAGACGTCCTTATCGCCATAATGCCAACTGCATGAACGTTGAGCTTGATGCAACCCTGGATTCAGATTGAAAGCTGCCTTGGCCCCATATCGCCGTAATAACTCAGTCAGCCGGATATCATCAACGATCCCATCATCCCAACTCTGTACGACCTTCATCACCCCATCACTCTTGAAAAGTTAAATCGCGCCTACACGCTGCTATTGCGAACCTTGCGTACCAGCAAGGTCAGTTTTTTATCAGGCAGGTCGCCCAACCCCCGGATCAATTCAGAAAACAAGATGGGCCGGCGGGTAATCGTCTGGCGGACATCACTGGCCATCTCACCGGCCAACGCCAACAACACATCAAGGTCTTCTCCTAAATCCCTTGCCAACCGGGCAATAACTTCTTCCTCCGGTGGAGGCATATCGTTTCGTTCGATCCGGTCAAGATCTGTTGGGTCCAGGCCAATGCGTTCAGCAACGCGTTTTATGGAGTAGCGCCGGTTGACTCGGTAACGCTTTTGGCGAAGCCGCCGGATATGATCACCAAACTCCATGTCAACACCCTATAAGGTTAATCATTAAAGCTTAATTTTAAGCTGGTTTATTAGTAAGTAAAGCCGGGCATGGTCTCGCCCGGCCCTATCTGTGATCATCCCTTGCGCCGCCGCAAATCCAATGTATAGGGAAAGTTCAGGTTGAGCTCTTCGGCTGGAGGATTCATCGGGCCCGGGGTATGGCCATAAGGCCAGAATCGAGCAAAACGCCGCGCCTCGGCTTCATTAGCGTTGACGGGAAAGGTATCGGGATTGCGCCCGCCTGGATGCTGGACATGATAGGTGCAGCCACCGATAGAACGTTGATTCCAAGTATCGACAATATCGAAAACCAATGGAGCGTGAATCGGCACAGTCGGGTGCAGTGCTGATGGCGGCAGCCAAGCCCGGTAACGAACTCCAGCGACAAACTCACCGGGAATACCGGTGGGCCGTAGCGGCACCCGCCGGCCATTGCAGGCCACGACATGCCGCTCGCCAACCATACCGCGGACTTTAACCTGCATCCGCTCCACTGAGGAATCCACATAACGAGCCGTGCCACCCAGCGCTTGCTCTTCACCCAGCACATGCCACGGTTCCAGGGCTTGGCGCAGTTCCAGGTCGATGTCACGCTGGACGATGTTGCCATAATGCGGGAAACGGAACTCGAAGAACGGCAGGAACCACTCGCTCTCAAAAGGATAGCCCGCCTGATTCAGTTCACTGACGACATCCTTGATATCTTCCCAAACATAATGCGGCAACATGAAGCGGTCGTGAATCTGCGTCCCCCAGCGCACCAGCTCCCGGTTCGGATAGGGCCGCTCCCAGAACCGTGCCACCAGACTGCGTAGCAGCAGCATCTGCATCAGACTCATCCGGGCATGTGGCGGCATCTCAAAGGCACGCATCTCCACCAACCCCAAGCGGCCGGTGACAGAATCCGGCGAGTACAGCTTATCGATGCAGAACTCGGCACGGTGGGTATTACCACTCAAATCCACCAGCAGGTTGCGCAACAGCCGGTCCACCAGCCACGGCTGCGGAGCTTCGCCAGGCGGCATCTCGCGGAAGGCAATTTCCAGTTCATACAAGCTATCGTTACGCGCCTCATCCACCCGGGGAGCCTGGCTGGTCGGGCCAATAAACAACCCCGAAAACAAGTAGGACAGGCTAGGATGGTGCTGCCAGTAGGTAATGAGGCTACGCAGCACCTCAGGCCGGCGCAGGAATGGGCTATCGCTCGGCGTCGCGCCACCTAAAGTGACATGGTTGCCACCACCGGTACCGGTATGGCGACCGTCCAGCATGAATTTTTCAGTCCCCAGCCGCGATTGCCGGGCATCCTCATACAATCCTTCAACGTTGCGTTTCAATTCCTCCCAATCACTCGCCGGATGAATGTTGACTTCAATCACCCCCGGATCAGGCGTGACGGCGAACTTGTGCAACCGCCAGTCAGATGGAGGTGCGTACCCCTCGACCAGCACTGGCATTTCCAAATTAGCAGCGGTCTGCTCGACGCAGGCCAGCAGATCCAGATAATGCTCCAACTGCCCCAGCGGTGGCATGAACACATAGAGATGCCCTTCACGCGGCTCCACGCACAAGGAGGTGTGGATCACTGCGCTGGTATCCGCTGTTGCCGCCGGTTGTTCCTGAAAATTGCCGTGCAACGCATCCGCCCGGCCTTGCAGAAATTCACTGTAACGACGCATTACCTCACCGTGGACATCGCCCAGCGCGGCGCGGAACTCGAACAGCGACTGTGGATGTGGCACATCGCGGCCCGTTTCCCCGGCCCAAGGCAGGGCCGCTAGGGGCAGCCGGTAACCCATCGGTGAATCGCCAGGAATCAGGTACAGATGCTCACGGCGCAACACCCACGGCCCACTCATCCACTGCCCGCCACCCGGTGCTTCGTGCCAGCGAATCGGCAGCGCATAGCCGGTAATGGTATTCAGGCCCCGTTCCAGCAGAATTGCCAGCCGCCGGCGCTCCTCGTCATCCTTGAGGTCGTACTTCAGCGGATCGACGTTGACCGGCAACGCGCGTTCTTTCCATAGGTAGTAATACACGTCCTCATAACCAGGGATGACATGATTCATTCCCACGCCCAGCCGCCGGGTCAGTTCCGCGATGAAGGTGCGTGCCTGGTCAGGACCGAAACCTTGCGGGGTCTCGTCATCGGCGATCCAGCGCGGGTCATGCCAGAGCGGCAAATCGTCGCTACGCCAGTAGCAGGACAATGCCCAGCGCGGCAAGGATTCACCCGGATACCATTTACCTTGGCTGTAATGCAGAAAACCGTAAGGTGCGAAGCGGTCGCGGAGCTTCTTCAGCAGCCGCCCGGCCAGCTTGCGCTTGGTCGGGCCAATCGCGGCAGTCGTCCATTCCGCACCGTCCATATCATCGATGGAAACAAAGGTCGGCTCGCCGCCCATGGTCAACCGCACGTCGTCAGCGCGCAACTGCTTATCTACTCTGTGGCCTAGATCTTCGATCGCCTGCCACTGTTCCTCGGTATAAGGTTTAGTAACGCGCGGGTCCTCGTGGATGCGCGTCACTCTCATATCAAAATCGAATTCCGTTTCGCATTGATCGGTATAGCCAGTGACCGGCGCGGCGCTGGGTGGGGTCGGCGTGCAGGCCAACGGAATGTGACCCTCGCCAGCGAACAAACCAGAGGTCGGGTCCAGCCCGATCCAACCTGCGCCCGGCACGAACACCTCGGCCCAGGCATGCAGGTCGGTGAAATCGGCCTCGGGACCGGAGGGACCGTCCAAGGATTTGAGATCGGCGGTCAATTGAATCAAGTAACCGGAAACAAACCGCGCCGCCAATCCCAGATGCCGCAGGATTTGCACCAGCAGCCAAGCCGAATCGCGGCAGGAACCACTGCGTTTGCTCAGTGTTTCCTCACAGGTCTGCACCCCTGATTCCATGCGAATGAGATAGCTGATGTCCTGGCCCAGCCGCCGGTTGAGTTCGACCAGGAAATCGACGATTGTTTGCGGTTTACGATTCACCTCAGCCAGCCAAGCATTCAGTAACGGACCGTTTTCCTGTATCTCCAGATACGGTGTCAACTCCCGGGACAGGGTGAGTTCGTAAGTGAACGGATACTTTTCGGCATAGCTTTCGACGAAGAAATCGAAAGGATTGATGACGGTCATCTCAGCCACGAGATCAACGGTCAGGCTCAATTCCCGGATTTTTTCGGGAAACACCAGCCGCGCCTGGAAGTTGCCGAAAGGGTCCTGCATCCAATTGATAAAATACTTACCAGCGGGTTCAATCTTGAGCGAATAAGCGTGAATAGGGGTCCGCGTGTGCAACGCTGGACGCAAGCGAACGATATGCGGCGATACCCCAACCGGACGGTCGAAGTGATAAGAGGTTTGATGGTGAAGTGCAACATGAATGGCCATAGTCCGTCCTTTACTGTCGGCTCAACAGATTACTTTAAAGCGTCTCAATGCGTGAAATAAGCAGCAGCGATCTGACCGTGCAGTTCGCCAAAGCCGACTTGCAACTCATCGATGAATTCATGCAGACCTTCATGCGCCAGATCTGGCACTGCAGCTGAGTTCAGCCATTGCTTGAGAGCAGCGATGCCAGCCAGCGGTACAGTGTTACCGGGAAGCTCCAGCAGGCAAATTTCTACTTCCTTCAGGCAGCAAGCCACTGCACGCGGAAAAAATTCATTTTGCAGCAGAAACTTGACGACATCGGGGCCACCAACCCGCAACCGCACCTGTTGGCGATACATCTGATAGGCGCTGAGTGATTTCAGCACACTCATCCATTGAATACTCTCGAATGGATCCTGCTCTTCCCGTTCAGGCGCACCCATACTTTGGCCTTGCGCCAAGCCGCCGTCCGGTGAGTCCTGCGTCTGCGTTACCGGCTGATTGGCGCGTGGCAGCAGATTGGCCGAGCGCACATCCAGGATACGGGTCGTCATATCAGCCCGTTCCAGGTGACGCCCCATCCACACAAAGTCATAGGCAGCAGTACGGCTCATGGCGCCAGCCAGCATCCCGTTAATTTGCTGCACACCGTGAATCACCCGGCGCAGGAATTCAAAGCGGCCGCGCCGGGTCGGCACATGGTCACGGGCGTAAATATACAAACTGTTGATCTGTTCCCAGGCTTCTTGCGGCACGGTGTCACGAGTAGTGCGCAAGTTTTCGCGGGCAGAAGCGAGGCTGGAAATGATCGAACCGGGATGATCGCGATCACTGATCAGAAACTTGACTACAGCGTTTTCATCGGCGAGACGGTTTGGATCTTTTTTAAAGAACAAATCTTCGGCACCCACAATAAAGATCAGCGGCAACCAGCCAAAGGTTGTGTTGCGTGGCAAATCCAGCAGCAGATTGGTATTGACATTGATGATACGAGCGGTGTCTTCGGCCCGCTCCAGGTAGCGGGCCACCCAATAGATGTTCTGAGCAACGCGTGACAGCATGATTAGAGGCCCTCCGTATCGACGATCCAGGTATCCTTGCTCCCTCCTCCCTGCGAGGAGTTGACCACCAGCGAACCTTTGCGCAACGCAACCCGGGTCAAGCCACCCGTGGTGACGTAGGTCTTTGGTCCGGACAGAATGAATGGCCGCAAATCCACATGGCGCGGTTCCATCTGGTCATCGCACAATGTCGGTGAGGTCGAGATCGACAAGGTAGGCTGAGCCATGTAATTGCGTGGATCTTTCTTGATCAATTCGGCAAAACGCTTGTGTTCGACCGGCGAGGCATGCGGCCCAACCATCATTCCATAACCACCTGATTCATTGGCGGGTTTCACCACCAGTTGGTCAAGATGCGCCAGCACATATTCCCGATCCTTCTCCCTCATGCACAAGTAGGAGGGGACATTGGGAATCAGCGGGTCCTGGTCAAGATAATATTTGATGATCTCCGGGACAAAGGCATACACCACTTTATCGTCAGCGACACCAGCACCGGGCGCGTTGGCCAACGCCACTTTGCCGGTACGCCAGGCCCGCATCAACCCCTTGACGCCCAATGCCGAATCAGGCCGGAAGGCTTCCGGGTCCAGAAATAAATCATCAACCCGCCGATAGATCACGTCGACCCGCTCCAGCCCTTCGATGGTGCGCATATAAACGCAGTCATCGTCTCCGACCTCCAGATCACTACCTTCCACCAGTTCCACGCCCATTTGCTGCGCCAAATAGGAATGCTCGAAATAAGCTGAGTTATAGATTCCTGGGGTGAGCACCACCACCGTTGGATTGTCACCAGGGCGTGGCGACATCGAGGCCAGCATGTCGTAAAGGCGCGGCGCATAGTCATCAACCGGCAGAATACGCTGATGTTCGAACAGTTCCGGAAACACCCGCTTAGTGACAACGCGATTCTCCAGCATGTAAGACACACCAGAAGGTACTCGCAGATTATCCTCTAATACGTAGAGAGTGCCGTCTTTATCGCGCACCAGGTCCGAACCACAGATATGCGCCCAAACACCGTGGCGTGGATTGATCCCCACACATTGCGGCCGGAAATTAACGGATTGCGCCAGCACTTCGGCAGGGAATATTCCGTCCTTAATGATTTTTTGGTCGTGGTAGAGATCGTCAATGAACAAATTGAGGGCCTGCACTCGCTGTTTGAGTCCAGCTTCCGTGCGATCCCATTCATGTTTAGGAATGATGCGCGGCACGATGTCGAATGGCCAGGCCCGATCAATGCTGCCACCTTCGGTGTATACGGTAAAGGTGATACCCAGCACCAGAATGGCCAACTCAGCAGCAGTCTTGCGCTCGTGCAGTTCCTCATCGCTCAGAGAGGCAAGGTACTCACACAGTGTCTGAGCAGCAGGCCGGGCTTGTGAACCTTCATCAACCAGTTCGTCGTAACAACCGGGGGCGGCATACTGTTGCCAATGGATGGTCATCAGGTCATTCCTTATGTTCTTAGGAATTGCATATTCAGACTCCCCCGCCCACTCTTCCTTCAAAAGAGAGAAAGACGCTATTGCGAAGCAATAGGCTTGCAGCTCCCCTATGCAGGAAGAAATTGGGAGAAGGGGTGAATGCTTACATTCATTAGGAACTCAGCAATATCCAAGCCATAACATATTTCATGTATCAATTCATTCAATCAGTTTAATGGCTTGACAATTTGCTTGATGAGTACCGCTTGATAGCAGTGCATCACCGCATGGCAATGCTCCTATTTAGGGCAATATGTAAATCGAGCGGCGGGCGCGACGTCATCGGGGTGGTTATTGCGGCTTAAACTGCGGCAAGAGCTGGATCGTATCCTCTACCCAGACATCCACTGCATCCAAGAGAGAAGGCAATAGCCTCCGTTGCCATTCCTGTTGAGTACTCTCCAACGCAGTCCGGATTTCCGCTTCAAAGGCGTCTCGCGACAGCAATTCAACCCCCTGCTGGATCAACCAATCCGTCGCCAGACCCACGCCTGCGCCGACCACGACGCCCACCGTGGCGCCCACTGGCCCGCCCAAACTGCCGCTGACACCGCCGGTCGTGCCACCGGTCACTGCTAGCAATGCCCGCTCGACAAACGGCAGGCTCAACCGGGAAGCAACCGCCAGCCCGACCTGACTTCCTAGGGCCTTGCCGGCCATCGCGCTTAACGTGGTGAGAGTGATACCCCGAAACGCGCCCAATGTCGAGTTGGCGTCTGAAGCAATACGCACCTTATGCAACTGGGACGACCAATCCAGATGCAGCTCAGGAGCTGGCAATTTATCAGCCTCCAGGTGAGTGGTGTGTTGGGCTACGAAAATCTGAAATTCAGTTTGCATGGTGGTCAACATCAACAGATAAGACTGGCGGGCATTGTCCAGGGTGGCGCGATAGATCTGTTGTAAGCGTGGATCGGTGATCTCTGGTTTGAGAACCAGGAGTTCATAGTGTTGTTGGATGAGCCGCTCCAGATCGGCGGCGACCGCCGCTGACATCTGTTCCTCGCCGAGATGATGGAAAGCCGAGGTCAGCGCTTCCCAGAGCAATTGGTAGCTGGTGCCATAGGCGTAGTACCAGTCGGCAAAAGTTGGAATCCGCTGGTGCAGATCCGTAAAAACCGTTTCCAGGTCGGCGGCCAATTGCACCCGCGCCTGCTCACGTAACTGCTGGCGGCCACGCTCCAAATTCGCGGTGTGAATGCGAACAAATTCGGAATAGCGCTCAGCATCGGCCAGCACACGCACCAATTCACCGGCCTGGTTTTCGTAGACCAAGGTTACCTGGGCTGGCACTTGCCGTTCCACGCGCGTGGTCACTCCGGTACGATCAGGATGCACCAGAGCGGTATCGAGAACCGGCGGCTCGCGCCAGAAGTGTGCACCGCTCCACGCCAGGATCAGACCTGCCAGCATTCCCAGCCAGAACCGGGATCGCCGCCAGCGCGGGATGGGGGGTGGTCCAGCCGTGTTAATAACCAGCACTGGGGAAACACCTGGAGAGTGCTCGCGGGCCCCGTTTAACAGGGAAGATTGCTCATTCATGGCGGATCTCAAACTTAATAAGGGCTAAACAAAGGTAAGCATTCACCCCCTCCCTTAGAGGAGAGGGGAGCCAAATAACTCATTTACTTCGTAAGACGCCCTCCCCCCTTATGAAGGAGGCGCGGGGGGGCTGAACGGTTACAAACAGATCATGGGGATAAAACGCCAAAATGGAAGCGCCCGGCAATCGGATAACCTCACCCTCACTCAAGGCAGTTTATCCAAAACTCCTACGGTCTTTTGAACCACTGCGCCACCCAGACGCTGCGCAACGCTCTCATGCACGGACAGCAAAGCCGGAACGAAAAGCAATACCAATACCGTCGAGAAGGCCAACCCGAAGGAAATGGAAGCCGCCATCGGAATCAAAAATTGCGCTTGCAAGGATTTCTCGAACAACAACGGCATTAACCCAGCAATCGTGGTCAGTGACGTAAGCAAGACCGCCCGCAACCGTTGACAGGCGGCTTCGACCAGCGCCTCCTGCACCGCCAGCCCGCTGGCTCGTAACTGCTGGTAGAACGTTACGAGAATAATGGAATCGTTCACCACAATACCCGCCAGGCCAAACAGACCAAACAGCGACAGAATGGTTAGATCGATACCCATGACCCAGTGACCAGCAATGGCCCCGACGATCCCGAAAGGAATGGCGGTCATCACCACCAGCGGCCAGCCATAGGAAGCAAAGACCCAGGCCAGAATCAGATAGATGAACGCCAGCGCAAACAAAGCACCGCGCCGCATATCCGCCAAGGTTTCTTGTTGATCGGCGCTGCGGCCCTCCAATGAGTAGCCGATGCCATAGCGTTGCCGTAAATCCTGGAGCACGCCTTGTTCAAGGGCGGCAAGCACCTCTCCCGGCTTAGCAATGGATGTGTCCACATCCGCTGAAACCTGCACCGCTAGCTTGCCCGCGGCATGGCGCACCGCTTCAAAGCCACGCCGGGCTTGCAGATTCACGACATTGTTTAACGGCACTGACTCGCCACTGGGCAACAGCACGTTGAAATCATCCAAGCCGATGAGATTATTGCGTTCGGCGTCGGGCAGTACGACCCGCACCTCCACCTCATCGTCGCCATCTTGGAAAATTTGCACCAGTTGACCATCGAAAGCCGCCCGCAACTGGCGGCCGATCATATCGACCGTCAACCCCAATGCCTCGCCCGCCGGCGTTAACCGGTAGATCAATTGCTCCTTGCCGTAGGGCATATCGTCCTCAATGGCGGAGACACCCTGAATGCTAAACAGCGACTGCGCCAGTTCATTAGCGGCGATCTTAAGTTGATCAACATCTTCCCCGGTCAGGCGAATATCCACATCCCGGCCCGGCGGGCCAGCCGTACGGGAGAACAAAGTAAATGTCTCGATACCGGCTGGCAATTGCACCTTGGCGCGCCACACCTTGAGAAAGTCGCTCACTCGCACCTCGCGGGTATCCGGCTGGGTTAATTCCACTAGCATGGAAGCATGCTGATCACCCTGTAAACTACCCGCGCTGGCGAGTTGACCCTGGCCATGACGGGTCTCGGCTGCCACCACCAGGTTTCCGCCTAACTCCTGCTCGGTCTCCCATAATGCCGCGTTAACCTGGTCCATAAACGCCCACACCCGCTGTGGCGGCGTGCCCGCGACAAAACTGGCATTCGCGTTGATGGTGGCGCCTTCGGGCGTCGGGAAGAAGTTGAACCCGAGCCGCCCGCCCGCTAATAAGCCCGCGGCGAGAATCAGAATCGCCATTGCCCCAGCTAATGTTGTCCAGCGATGCTTCACTGCCAATGTGGCCAGCGGCCGGAACGCATGATCCCGAAAACGGTTGAAACCGGCATCCAGGCGCTGACGCAGCGGACCTGGCTCAGCATGATGCAAACGATGGAAGCTATGGCGCAAATGGCCCGGCAGCACAAAAAAACTTTCGATCAGCGAGGCCACGATGACGCAGACGATCACCAGCGGAATATCGCCGAGGATATTACCAATCGGGCCACCGACTAGCATCAGCGGCAGGAAGGCAGCGACGGTGGTCAACGAGGAGGCCATCACTGGCGCCAGCATCCGGTGGGCGCCACCCTCGGCGGCTTCCAGCGATCGTTCACCGATTTGATAGTGAGTTAAAGCATCCTCACCGACCACAATAGCGTCATCGACGATAATCCCCAGCGCCATGATCAAGGCGAATAGACTGATCATATTGATGCTGCCGCCGGCCGCGTATAACACCCCCAAGGTCGCCATGAACGATACCGGGATACCCAATGCCACCCACCCAGCAACCCGGCCATTGAGGAACAGGAACAAGATCGCTATCACCAGCACCAGACCGCCCCCACCGTTTTTAATCAGCAGGAAAATACGATCCTTGATCAATCGCCAAGACTCGTCGAAGACGGTCAATTCCACGCTTGCCGGCAGATTTAGCCGGGTTTCCACGACCCAGTCCTCCAAAATCCGGGCGGCCTTGAGGGAATCAGCCGTTTCCGTGCGCTGTAATTGCAGTTCCACCGCTGGACGGCCATGAAAGCTCAGGCGCACCTCGCCATCGCGAGGGCGGCGCTCGATGGTGGCAACATCACCCAGGGTCACCAAGGCGCCGTCACGGGCCGTTTTCAATGGCAGCGTGGTAAAAGCCGCCTCATCGCGACGCTGATCCAGACTGCGCAACTGGCGAGCGACATCGTTGCGGCCGACTGTGCCCGCGGGCAGGTCGCGACTCAACGCCTCCAGCCGCTCTGCCACTTGGGGCAATGACAAGCCCAACTCCCGCAGCACCGCCGTCGGCAATTGAATCGCGATTTCTTCTTCAGGCAGGCCGGTGATATTCACCTTGGCGATGCCGCGCGCCAATAACTCACGTTCGAAGCGCCGTGCGAGATGCCGCAATTCGGCCCGGTCGCTGGGGCCGGAAATGACCACCCGGGCAATGGAATCGTAGCGGATCATGCGGGTGATCGCAGGTTTCTCGGCAGTGGCTGGCAGATTACGCACCTGATCAACCGCCTGCTTGACATCGTCCAGGGCTTGGCCAATGTCACTGCCTTCCTCGAATTCCAGACTCAGCGCGGCAATACCATTAGATGAGGTCGAGGTCAGTTTCTTGAGTCCATTCAGATAGCGTAATTCCCGTTCCAAGGGATGGGTGATCGACTCCTCGACATCCTCGGCGGCAGCACCGGTCCACACCACGCGCACAGTCACCACATCCAAGGCGAAGTTGGGGAAAAACTGGGTGTTGAGCTTGGCCAGCGCCCACATACCCGCCAGGATCATCATGATCATCAATAGATTGGCGGCGACCTTGTGCTGGGCGAAGATGCCAATTAAGTCATTTTTGTGACTGAAGGGCATGGCGCTTATTTTTTCACCTCGGCCTCTTCCATCCCGGCCTCTTTCACCTCAACCTTGAGACCGGTGATGGCGTTCGGTAATTGGGTAGTAATGATGCGATCGCCCGCTTGCAAATCCGGGCTACGCGCCAGCACTTGCACCTCCCCCTCGACATCCCGCTGCTCGCCGACGCGCTCGACTGTCAGCGCCGCCATACGGCCATCTTCCAGACGGTAAATGCGATTCAGGCCATAGAGCGCCTCAAACGGCAACGCTACCACGCTGTCTTCCGGGAGCAAGTCCATATGCAACGTCAGCACGCGGCCTGGGATCAACCATCGAGTGCCTTCGGTGATCCGAAACAGCGCATCCAGCCCACCGCTGTTCTGACCGGTTTCCCCGCCTAACCGGTCTAATTGAGCAGTGACCGGCCGGCCATCGACAGTTGCCACCGCCGGTAGCGGCTGATTCCCAGCCAAGGCAGCACGCACGGCAGGCAACACACGAAACGGAATTTGAGCGCGAATCTCCAAATCATCCATAGGGTACATCTCCAACAGTAAATCGCCTGGCCGCACCCGGTCGCCTGGCGCAACCAGCACTTGGACCGCGCGGCCGGTAAAGGGAGCTGTGATCATCGCGCGCGTTTGATCCAGCCGCGCCTGATCCTGCAACGCCTTGGCGCGAGTACGGCGCGCCTGGAGCTGGGCCAGCCGCGCAGAATGATCATCCACTTCCAACTGACGCGTATTCAACGCTAGTGCCTGCTTCTCTACTGCTTGAAACGCTTCATCCAAGGCCGATTCAGAAACCATCTTTTGAGTATTGAGATTCTGAGCACGCGCCACTGCTCGTTTGGCTAGATCCAGCAAGGCTTTTTCCCGTTTGAGCGCATCCCGGTTAGCAGTATGGCGCACTTGTTCACTAGCGATTTGGGCCTCGATTTCATGAAAATCCGCTTCGCGCTGGCGGATGTTCAGCGCCAGATCACGGTCATCTAGCATCACCAAGAGCGCGCCAGCCGCAACGGTTTGGCCTTCCCGGATCTTGACCTGAGCCACATCGGCTGTCACCGCCGCCCGGATTTCTGCCTTTCGCGGAGCTTCAATCGTACCGTAGAGCAGCAGGTTGGGAGTTAAACGCTCAGGCAACACTTCAATGGTGCTAACTCGCCAGGATTTTTCCTGAGCGGCAACAGGCAGCGTCACCGCGCGAGTCGCCTTGAGCAACAGGAATCCGGCGGCAGCCAGACCGAGGATAGCGAGCGGAAGAACTGCTTTTAACAGCCATCCCGTGTGGCGTCGACGGGGAAGAGCAGTCATTTCAGACATGGATAACTCAGAGTGTACGGGCTTCATTCTTCAGGGATCAGTGATCATCAGGGTATACGTTGACTGATGAGGTCAGACCACAACCCCGCCGAGCAGTGCCGGGCAGTGTATAATTCCCTTAATAGTCTAGGTAATTTGATGTCCTGGCTCGATAAATATAATTAAGCTAGAGAGTGTAAGGTTATGATCAAACTCGTTGAGTGGTCAGACGCACTGAGCGTAGGTATCGAGGAAATCGATGCTCAGCATAAAGTGCTTGTGGATTTATTGAATGAGATCCATGAAGCGATGCAGCAGGGGCGGACGGTGAAAACAACTAAGGGTATCATTGATCGGCTTGGTGAATATACACATGTCCACTTTTCTGTCGAAGAAAGCTTAATGCGTATCCTGCACTATCCGGATTATGAGAGGCACAAGGAAGAGCATGACAAACTCATCACTCAGTTGGCGGACATGCGTATCAAATGGGAAAAAGGCAAGGGTGCTATTGGCATTGAGTTAACCCATTTTCTCAAGACTTGGCTGACCCAGCATATTATGGAAGGAGATCAGCGTTACACTGCTCATTTTCTAGCGCAAGGTATCCGGCCGGAATTATCGAAAGGTTCTTGGGCAAAGCGGTTCTGGCATTCGTTGAGCGGGAGTTAAGCATGCGCATAGGTAGCTAGCATGGATTTTAATCCGCGATGCTAAACAAGCACCGGGGATCGGTGGAACGATATAAGACCATAATCCCGCCAAGCAATGCCTGGTTTCAGCGTATCATTCCTCCTGATATATTAATTGAGTGAGTTCTCAGCTTCCTGGCTCGACAAGCACAAACATAAACACTAAACACTAAACACAGCGAGGTGTATGGATTATGGTCAAATTTATCGAGTGGTCCAACGCGCTGAGCGTGGGCATCGAAGAAATCGATGCCCAGCATAAGGTATTAGTAGACTTGCTCAATCAGGTTCACGAGGCGATCCAACAGCGGCAAGGTATCGAAGCGGCCAACAAAATTGTCGAGCAACTTGGTGAATACACCCGAATCCATTTTGCAGTTGAAGAAAGTCTGATGCGAATTTTGCACTACCCGGAATATGAACGTCACAAAGAAGAACATGATCGATTAATCGAACAACTGAATGCGTTTCGCGCCAAACTAGAGGCAGGCAAAGGCTCGATGAGTTTTGAGTTAGCACACTTTCTCAAGGTCTGGCTGACTAGACATATCATGGAAGGAGACAAGCGTTATTCATCTTATTTCCTGGAACAAGGCATCCGGCCCGAACTATCCAAAAAATCCTGGGTGCAGAAGTTATGGCACTCATTTGGACGGGGATAATTATACACCATGGATAAATTAACATAATAATAAAATTACAAAAATATACTCAAAAACCAATGCAAGATAAGCAATTGCTGTATCTAATTTAACAGCTTCTATTCTAGCCGCACCCGTTCTAGAGCATTACGTACCCGCTCACACAGCGCTTCAGGCGTCCGGGAGATGATCGCCTCCGGTATGCCAAATTTCTGAGTCAGCCGTTCATGATTCTCGAATCCATAGGAAACCATAAAGGGGTGCATACCTGCACCAACCGCAGCGATATAATCCTTGTGTTCATCACCGCAAGCGTAAGCGCAGGCTGGATTGATGGTAAAACGCTCTCTGGCTTCCCGGAAATGAGCGCCCTTCTCCTGGACGAGAGGGACATGGATTAAGAAATCCAGATCACCCACATTGATATCATGACGCAAAAACAGGCGTCCAAGGGTTTCTTCAGGCTCTATGGTGATATTACGGGTGACTAAGCCCACCCGCAGTCCGGGCAAAGCTAGGAGTGTCCGGATCAATTCAGCAATACCGGGATAAAGCTGACCTTCTTCGCGATACACCTCAGTTAAAGTTGCAATAAGCTGACTGCGTTTTTGCTTGCCGAGTTGCTTTTTCAGATTGACTGGAAACTCCTTCAATCCACCTAAATACTTGAATAATCTATGGCGTTTCTGAAATCTTGTCAGATCGCCAATATCCATGCCGTGATGGGCAAAAGTCTTGTCAATGGCGGTGAAAGCATCGATAGTGGTTCCGTCAGCGTCCAGAATAATCAATCGTTCGCGGCTGTACATCGATGTACGGTTCCTGAATCAGCGGATTGAAGAACAGCGCAAGGAAGTCTCCAGTCCATTGCAGTGAGAAGCCCGAAGGCGTCAATGATAAGCATTACTCAATCCATTGTATTTAAATAATTTTATTATACCTATAATCATATCCGGCTTTTCATGATGAAAATTTCATATTCGGGTCATGTTGTCCTCTCATCTTACCGGCAGTTTTTTTCTTATTTGTGACCAGCCGCCTGGCTTCAAAGGATCGTTAACTGCCATACTGTCAGTGGATTATCACTTATGATTCAAGATATCACCCGAAAACTCTATTCCGATATTCCGCAGGAAACTCTTTATCACTACACATCTTTTAAGGGTCTACTGGGCATCGTTGACAGCGGAGTATTATGGGCCAGCGATATCCGCTATATGAACGACTCGGCGGAAATGACCCATACTGCTGATCTGATTCGCAAAGAGATCCGGCAACGCGTTGCAGGCGGCCATCCGGATCCTCAATTGCTTAATCAATTCCTGGACTGGGTTGCCTATCGGATCACGAACGGTCATATGCTGTTTGGCGCCTCATTCCGCTCGAATGGGAACTTGCTAAGTCAATGGCGCGGTTACAGCGCACTGGGTAAAGGGGTCAGCATTGGTTTCAATCCTAGTACCATCATGCAGTGCGCCCAACAACAGAGATTTCAGATCGGCAAATGTCTCTATCAACTTGTAGAGCAACAGCGATTGATCGCGCAAATTGTCGAAGCCATCGAGGCCTTAGCCGAGCGGTATGACGCCGCCGACCACACCAATCGCCCCCTGGCACAAGCCTATTACGGTATTTTTGAGCGGATCGAAAGCGACCTGTTGCGCATTGCCGCACTCCTTAAGCATCCATCGTTCCAGGAAGAGGAGGAATGGCGGATCGTCTCACCGGTATTGACCAATTATGTCGCCTCGCCGGTGCTGTTTCGAGAAGGCACCTCGATGCTGGTGCCCTATCTCGAATTCTGTTTGCAGTTTCCTGATGGAGAACCTATCACGCTGGAGCATCTGTATCTCGGACCAACCCCCAACATCAGTCTGTCGATGAATTCACTGGCCATGTTTCTCGCCAAACGAGGAATTCGCCCCCGGCAAGGGATCAGTTACTGCCAGATTCCCTATCGCCAGTGGTAGGAACGATGCATCCTTCCCGCCAGGCAGGCTTTAATGAGACTATCTAGCAGCCTTGACTCCATTCCTGAACTCCCTGCAGCATCTACCTGCCCCAGGCAGCGGCCTAACGAGTAGAGTTGGATAGGTAATCTGGCAAAGTAGAATTAAAATTAACTTAAATCACGCTGATTTCAGGATTACTCATAAAGTAAGGTACCTATCCATGCGCAAGCTCATGACTATCCTGGCGACTATCCTTGCCGTCCTCGTGCTGATGGCTGGTTGTATCTGGGGTTATCTGTGGTACAGCACCCGACAACAGGTTGAACAACTGGTCACAGCCGCCAAACCTTTCGCTGAAATCAGTTACGATGGCGTTAGTGTTTCGCCGGCTGGCTCAATCGGCGTCAAGCAGATCAAGATCATCCCCCATTTCGTGAACGACGTAATTTCGATCGGCGCTATCCGTCTCAATGCACCGAATATCCTGGCGCTGTTGAACGCACGCCGGCAACTAAGCCAAGGGCAGCTTCCAGAAGCCCTGTCTCTCTCGATTCGTCAGCTTGAACTGCCACTGCATGGCAGCATTCTTGGCGCTAAGCCACCCTCTCCCCGGGAACAAATGCCGTTTGACGATCTAGGAGCACTGGGTTGTGGTCCAGTCATCCACTTCGGCGGCAGCGAGTGGCAGGAGATGGGCTACGACAGCTTTATCAACAACATGGATGTTGGCTACCAGCTTGACGCCGCTCATAGCCGCATCCGCGTACAAATCAACAGCCATACCCAGGACTGGGCAGGTCTGCATTTAGATATCAGCTTTAGCCTGAATACTGCATCTACATCCATGATGGAGCTGGCCACGTCGCTTACATCCAAAGTTGCCAGTTTGAATGCTGTCCTGCAAGACAATGGTTACAACGACCGTCGCAATAAGTATTGCGCGGCCAAAGCAGGTAAATCGATTAATGAGTATATTACCGATCATGTACGGCTGGTGGCTGAGCGCCTAAACGCCAACGGCATCAACCCAGGCCCCGGATTGATTGCTGCTTACCAGCACTACTTGATCGAGGGACAGCAACTGACCATCACTGCCAATCCTCCTGCACCTATTAATCCTGCCGAGTTGCAATACTACAAAGCTGACGATGTCATCACACTGGCAGGATTGACTGTCAAGGTCAATGACCAAGCCGTCACCGATCTGAGCATAGACTGGAATGCCCCCCAAGTAGCCCGGGCGTTGGGCGTAGGTATACAACAAACGCCTCAAGCGGAGGAACCAGAAACTACCGCGGCGGCTCCAAAGCCAGTCATTACCGGAACATCCTTTCATCCAACGCCAATCGGCGAACTGGGCCAGCATGTAGGCAAAGTCGCCAAATTGCAGACGGCAACCGGTGCAAGCTATCGGGGTAAGCTGGGGCCTATTACGAAGGACATCGTCAAGATTACCATCCGCAAGTCCGGCGGCACGGCCACCTTGTCACTGCGCAGCGCCGATATCACTGAAGCGCAAGTGCTTTATTAACAGGTTAGCGCGTTATCGTATCCTTTTCGAGATCGCGCTCCAGCAACGCTTCGTAAATCGGCACATCCGGCCACCATTCAGCGATCACATACGCCGAGAAACACGCCGTGAACAAGGGTAAAATCAGCGAGTAGTTACCCGTCATTTCAACGATCAGCACAATACCGGTTAGCGGCGCGCGAACGATAGCTGTGAAGTAGGCCGCCATGCCTGCGACGGCGACCGTGAGCGGTTCCGGCGCAACCAGCGGAAACCACTCGCGCCCCAATTCGCCAATGATCAAGCCGAGCAGCGCACCAAGCACCAGCAACGGCGCGAAAATACCGCCGGCTGCGCCGGTGCCATAGCTGCCCATGGTCAGCACGAACCGCAGTCCAAACAGCAAGGCCAACGTCCAAAGGTCAATGTATTCATGACCACCCAGAATCCGCTCCACGATCAAATGGCCACCGCCGCAGAGTTCCGGCATCCACCAACCCATCAAGCCAATAATTGTCCCCCATGAAATCCACTTGGCAGCCAGCTTCCATGGCCCTCGGACATCACTCAAGCGTTGTGTCGCCAGCAAGGCCCGATTGAAAAGAACACCAAGAACCCCCGCGAGAATGCCGAGCGCCAGGAATAGCGGCAAGCTAGCAAGATCAGGAATAGCGGTGACTGTGACATGGAAGACCGGATTCTGACCCATCAACCAGCGGGACAGCACATCGGCGGTCATCGAGGCGATCAATGCAGCAAAGAACACCGGCGAGGCGAAATTTCCCTGCAATTCCTCAAGAACGAAGACCACGCCGGCCAGTGGCGCATTAAAGATAGCAGACAGTCCAGCGCCCGCACCGGCAGCAATCAGGATGCGCTGCTCCAAGGTATCGCTGTGTGAACGGCTACCAAACATCTGGCCCAATGCACCACCCATTTGCACCGTTGGTCCCTCTCGACCCAAGGTCAAACCGCCGGTCACACCGATCATGCCACTGATGAACTTCACCCACAAAATACGGTGCCAGACCATCGACCGGTAACCGAGTAGCACCCCTTTAAGATGAGGAATACCGCTGCCAGCGGCCGCCGGCGCGAAAAATCGCACCAGCCAGACTGCCACGCTGATCGTGATGACCGAGAACAGAATGGACAAGACCACGCCGCCATAGCTGCCAGCTTGATGTGCAAACTGGAGAAACTTGGTCCGCAACCCTTCACCGGCGTCCAGCGCTGTCGCAAAGGCAACAGCCATCAACCCGGAAAGAACACCCAGCGCGAGTGCGCGCGGCAAAAGGCGTAATCGCTGGCGATTCAGTTTCTCCATGCGCCGCTTGGCGCGGAGAAGATTACTGTCAGTACGGGACGGGGTCGAATGGGTTACAGGTGTCATTGATCCAGTAAGTTCACTGGCTTTCCAGTTCTGGGTACGCAAGGCTGGCGTTTGTTATGCGGTTAAGCAGGTTACTGTCTTTTGGCAATCCAGCAGAAGTCTAAAGGTAGTGGAATAAATCCAGTGGATACCGGTGCCCTGCCAGATAGTCGTCGATACAACGCAGCACCATCGGACTGCGCAACTTGGGTCCTAGAGCAGCGATTTCCTCCCGAGTCCGCCAGATCGCTCGCTGAATACCGTGGTCGAGCGGCTGATCGGCGTGATGATGCAGAGCGGAGCCTGAGAAACAGGTACGCACAAAAGTATGGCCTTTAGGATGGGTCCAGTAGTAAACGCCGACGACAGCATCTACCTGAACCTCCCAGGCGGTTTCCTCCAGGGTTTCCCGGATAGCCGCCGCAGCCAGCGTTTCATGCTCGTCCAGATGACCGGCAGGCTGGTTATAAACCAGCTCATCACCGTCTGCATACTCTTCCACCAGCAAAAACTGACCATCGCGCTCGATGATCGTGGCCACTGTCAGGCGCGGACTCCACTCCAAACTGCTATTCATGATATCCCCTTCTATGGCAATGGCTTGGCGATGGTAAACGCCCCGCGCAGGTCGCCTTCCTTGAAACCACGCGCCTTGTCGTAGGGATATAGCTTCTTGAGTTCAGCGTCGACCTCAGGCGCAATGTTTTCACCATGACAATTGAGACATAAGCCAACGGTTGGAATCGCTTTCATATAGCGGAAGGTTTTCTGGCCTTGATCATCGTCAATCACCGCAAAGAATTCCAACTGATTGACTGGTTCGCCTTGAGCCTTGCGTGCCTCAAACTGCTTGAGCACTGCGGATTCCCAAGCATCCGGGGTGTGGCTGGGGTTGCGAACCTTGAGACTGGTTCGACCCACCAGCATCTCTCGCTCTTCGGATAGCCGTGCGGCAATCTGGCCGGCCTGGTCGTGACAAACCACGATGCCGTTTGCCGGGCCTCCGCTCTTGATCGCCTGCTGGAGCGCCTCTTTTAACGTCTTGCCGAACTGCTGCGCAGCAGCGCGGCTGGCCATGACTTCTGCATTGACCTCCGGTTGCTCGGTGCCATCTAGCGGCTGGGCGGAGACAAAACCCGCCGCCAGCACTGCACCCAATGCAGCAAGCAAAGCATATCGCATGCAAATTCTCCAATTTAGGTCAATAATTAATTGATCAGTATAAGTGAATTAGCGGATTCAGGCGGATTTTTCCCAGCTTCGCTGTTCTAAAAAAACCACAATCCACGGTTTCAAATGAATCATTGAGGTGCCTAATGGAATTGTCCCAGAAAACTTGCACACCCTGTCAGGGCGGCATTCCCCCGCTGACCTTGAGCGAAGCCGAGGCTTTGTTATCACAGGCGCCTGACTGGCGATTGCTGGAAAACGGAACCCGGCTGGAACAGCGCTTTACCTTCAAAACTTTCGCCGCCGCTCTGGCCTTTGTCAATCGGGTCGGAGACCTGGCCGAGGCAGAAGGACACCACCCGGACATTACTTTCGGTTGGGGTTATGCGCATGTACTGTTCTACACGCACAAAATAGGCGGCTTGCACGATAATGATTTCATTATGGCTGCCAAGGTCAATACGTTATATACCGATGAGTATTCGGCAGCTTAATACTTAATCCAGCGCTGCCGCCACTCCGCGCAGCGCTGGATTGGCGGCGGTAATCACCCAGGTTGGAATCGCTGCCAGGTAACTCCCGAACCGTCCTTTATCCTCGAACCGGCTCCGAAACGCGGACCGGTCAAAAAATTCCCCGAGGCGCGGCACGATGCCGCCACCGATATACACACCACCCCGCGCACCCAAGGTGATTGCCAGATTTCCAGCCGCTGTACCCAACGCCCCGCAGAAGATCTCCTGCACCTCTCGACAGTGTGCGCAGGTTCCAGCTAAAGCCCGCCGGGTAATCTCTGCAGGGGTTAAATCCTCTGCTGGCCAGCCTTCCAGTTCGGCCAGTGCGGTATACACATCGACCCAACCCGGCCCGGCCAGCAGCCGTTCCGGCGAAACGTGACCGAACCGTCGCTGCAAAATCCGACTGATTGCCCATTCCCGTTCGTCGACCGGAGAAAAGGTGACGTGGCCGCCCTCGGTCTGTAAAGGAATCCAATGCTCCCCAGACCACACCAATCCCGATACGCCCAAACCGGTACCAGGACCGATCAGCGCAATCGGCGCTTTAGCCACAGCCTCGCCACCGCCAACGGTGCGCCGCTCCTCTGCTTCGAGCAGAGGCAGCGACAAGGCCAAGGCGGTGAAATCATTTATAATCAAAAGCTTTTCAAGACCTAATTCTTGTTGTATGGCTTTCGTTGAAAATGACCAGTGACTATTGGTGAATTGAATCCAGTCGCCGGTGACCGGTGTAGCAACGGCGATTGCTGCCCGATTCGGACGTAGCCCGCCGGTTTTCTGCAAATAACTGGCAACCGCAGCGGCCAGCCCTGAAAAACCGGCGCACGCTAAAGTATGTTCCGCATAAGGTTGACGGTTCGCTCCGGCCAAGGCAAAACGGGCGTTGGTGCCGCCGATGTCGGCGATGAGATCAGGGGAGACGTTATGATTTTCCTGCATTGAAATATTTCCAGATAAGGGGAAGTTGCTAACTGACGAGCCGCCAGTCACTACATGATTCTAGCAGCCCCATGCGAATCGCTCGATCCTGCATCAGGACAGCTCTTCAATTCGATCTGTTGTAATTACCTTGTAAAATGCTGCATAGCCACATTAGAATAGTTGAATATTTTGTATGACCCCGTAACTATCAAATGAGGACCACAACATGGCGTTTCTAAGCGTTGAAGAACTGAAAAAGGACTGGGCCGAGAACCCCCGCTGGAAAGGCATCACTCGTAGCTACACGGCCGAAGATGTTGTGCGGTTGCGTGGCAACATACCAATCGAGTACAGCCTGGCGCAACGGGGAGCCGAGAAACTGTGGCAGCTTATTAACAACGAACCCTATGTCAACTGCCTGGGNNCTGACCGGCGGACAGGCGATGCAGCAAGCCAAGGCCGGCATCAAAGCCATCTATTTATCCGGCTGGCAGGTCGCGGCTGATAACAATACCTACATGTCCATGTACCCCGATCAATCGCTGTATCCGGTCAACTCGGTGCCAGCAGTGGTCGAGCGCATCAATAACACGTTTAAGCGTGCTGATGAAATTCAATGTGCCCGCGGCATTCAGCCTGGCCACAAAGATTTCGTCGATTATTTTCTGCCAATCGTCGGTGATGCGGAAGCCGGGTTTGGCGGAGTGCTGAACGCCCATGAGTTAATGAAGTCGATGATTCGCGCCGGTGCCGGTGGAGTACATTTCGAGGATCAACTGGCCTCGGTCAAGAAGTGCGGTCATATGGGCGGTAAGGTTCTGGTCCCCAGTCAAGAAGCCGTGCAAAAGCTGACTGCTGCCCGGCTGGCTGCCGACGTCTACGGAGTGCCCACGATCATTCTTGCGCGTACTGACGCGGAAGCGGCTGATCTGCTGACCAGTGATTGCGACGACAATGACAAGCCATTCCTGACGGGCGAACGCACCGTAGAAGGTTTCTACAAGACCAAGAAGGGCTTGGAACAGGCGATTTCCCGCGGCCTGGCCTACGCCCCTTATGCTGATATGGTGTGGTGCGAGACGGGCACTCCGGATCTCGACTTTGCCAAGAAATTCGCCGAAGCGATCCGCAATAAGTTCCCCGGAAAGATGTTGGCCTACAACTGCTCGCCATCCTTCAACTGGAAGAAGAACCTGGACGA
>DDST01000064.1 GCA_002343485.1 Proteobacteria bacterium UBA2383 | reverse complement strand
GCCGACTTTGACGCCAGGATGCGCCTTAACGCCTTTCTTGATCAGGTAGGGGTGATCGTTGCGGGCATCCTGTGCCGCGTCCAGAAGGGCTTGCGCTTGGTTTGCAGCGGCATCATTGCGCCGGGCTTCATCCGCTTGGCGGATTTTGCGGGCCGCTTCGATCTTGCGGGCCTGTTCCGCGCGTTCCGCGTCGGTGCGTTCCGGGCTGTCGGCCTTCCAGGTTTCGGACAAGCCGGTTTTCCAGTGGCCGAAAATCCCAGCGGCCGGGTCATCCGCATGGAGCACATACCAGCCGTTTGGGTTGCGGTCGCCATTGACCTTGATGCGGTGTAGCTGACCATCGGCAAGAATTGGGCCGGTATAGTCCAGGCCAGCGGCCTGCATGGCGTTGAGAAACTCAATTTCGATATTCATGAAAAAAATCTCCAATCTGTTGTAAATCGGAGACTGACAGCGACACCTATAGCCGGTAAAATACCGTTTCCGGTGCGGTTTTTTCCGGCTATGGGTGTCGGTCAAATCTCCGAAAAAGCAAAGGCCAGTTTCCTAAGTGGGTTAGGGGCTGGCCTTCGCCGTTTCTATCGTCAGCGCATCGCTCACCGCTTCCAGCACACCGGCCATGCTAAGCAATTGTGTGTGCATCGCCAGCCGGGCTTGGTCACCATCCAGAATGGCGTATTTTTCCGTATCGCCTCCGAAGAGGTCGGCAAACAGAAGGAGCAAATTGGCGCAATTGTTGAGCGTTTCCGCCGCGCCAGTGGGATGGGTCAAGGGCAGGATCGACACGAGGTGATGCTTTAGGTGAGGATCAGTTTTCATTCCATACCCTCCCGCGCCTCGTTTTGCAGCGATTTCACGAACCGGGCGCGTTCGGCGGGGTCGGGGATTTCCTGTTCCAGCGTCGCTTGGAATTCGGGGTATTCGTCCAGCAGGGCCAGCAAGATACGTGATTTTGAGCAACGGGGACGGGTGTTGAAGTGATCGAGCCAGCGTTGCCGGTCGAAGGGGGTGTCTTTAACGTGAAGCGGTTGCAAAGTCATCGCGGTTCCTCCAGTCGAAAACTGAAACCCACTAAGGCAGTGGGCGCCGGATGGAGGCTGAGAACCGCAAGTAGACGGCTCCAGGTTTTGGGTATTCCCTGGAACTCCATCCGACATTGAAACCGGATAGCAGGCGCTATTTGCCTGGTGGACAGACACAAAAAAACCGCTTCTTTCGGGGCGGGGTACCGCTGTTAGGGAGGTTTCGAGGCTCCTGAACTCAGTATAGTCCACAGTGGGGTGGTTGCAAGGGGCGTTCATGCAACCTTCCTTCCCAGCGTCGGCAAGGCTGCAAAGAATTTCGCTTTATCGATCAGGGTCCGTGAGCCGCACTTGATGACGCAGGGCGTTAGCTCACGCTTGTACTTGTGGAGCATGTTCCGGATAGCGGCTTCACTGAAAACGCCATTGGATTCACGCGCCAGATTCTTAACGGTGCTCAGTTCGGGCATGGGTCAATTTCCTCGTGTTGTTGAATGAACACGAGGAATTTTGCAATGAAACAAGCGGGTTGTGCGGTATTACCGCGAACTTTCGCGGTAACAAAATTCGTTACCGTGCCTTGAAGGCGGCAGCTAGGTGTTTAGCCAGGGTTTTATCGTTGCAGGGGGAGTCAATCCCCTTGCTGGCCAGTTCTACTAGAAACGCTTCAGCTTCTTTCCGGTAAGCGCCGGAAGCGGGTTTGATGCCATTCAATTCCGCCAAGGCGCGGATAATCGAGAGTAAGGTTTTCCGTTCACTGTCGTTCAGTGGCTTTTCAGCAGGGGGCGATTCAGAAAACAACAGCGCCGGGCGGGTTCCTTTCTGCTCACACCAAGCCAGCAGGTCAGCGCGGGTAATTCGAATAATGGTTTCCGTGTACGGGTGCTGGATGATTGGGCGGCGGTCGGTCGTGTCATCGATGCTTATACGGCGCATCCCTACCCGCTCTTCCTGAAATTTCTGAACCTCGGTGACGGTCGCCTTGAGTTTCTTCGAATGGATATCGCCTTGCAGTGATCGCCGGGTTAATGCCACGGTGTTTTTTTCTTCAGGCGTCTTGGGTTGCACGATATCGGTGATGGCCTGGACGGCTTCATCAAGAGAAAACACATCAAGCAACGCGTAGGGATTCATCATGCTGCGCACCTTCTACACCTTGAGAAAGAGCCACGCCGGGGCCGGGAAGGTGCAAAACCGGCCTTTTCACGGGCCAGGCTAGGCGTGGCGGTTCGGTTAGCTGTTGGTGCGATGCGGGAAAGGGATCACCTCGGCGCTCGCAGGTTCGCACAAGTGCATCAACCGGGCGGCCACAGTTTCGGCGGCGGTGCGTAGCTGCTCGCGGCTGGGGTGGGCGTAGTGCAGGAGGGTGATATCGCCGCCCGCCGAGTGATTCAGCAGCGCCTTAACCTGGGGGTAGGGTATCCAGTCTTGCGCCAAGCTGGCCCATGTGCGGCGTAGATCATGCGAACTGAAAGCAATGCCGGTCGCCTCAGTGATTTGATCAATCGCGCTTTGCACGCTGGTGAATTCGGCCTTATCGCCGGTAAACACGAAGTCATTACCCTGGATGCGCAGCGCCGCACGGTCCCGCAGGATGGCCGCAGCCGGGGCGGTGATGGGGAGCAGCAACGGCTTACCGTTCTTGGTGTCGGTAATGGTCAACGTTGCATCGTCCCAATGCACACAGGGCCAGCGCAGCCGGGCGGCCTCGGTGCGGCGTAGTCCCGTCAACAGCAGGAATCGCAGGTAGTCACGCGCCACCGGGTTGGAAACCGTGCGGGTTGCGTTCCACCAGGGGTGTAATTCGCTGGGAGACAAGCAACGAGTCCGGGGGGCTTGGCGGTGCCAGACCTTAGCGCGGGAAAGCACCTTAACGGGAGAATCGCCGGGTAGTCCCTGGGTGGCTAGGGCGAAGTTAATCACGGCGTTCATCATCCGAAAGGTCAGATTGGCACAGATCGGGCCGGACTGTTCAGAAAGTGCCTGGAAGCGCCGCAAAACATCCCGCTCCGTAATGCCCAGCAAGGGGCGATCTAGCCAGGCGCTGAGGTGTCCGGCGATGAAGCGCCGGTAATTCGCTTGGGTGCCGGGTTTGAGGGGGCGCAGCTTAAGGTAATCCGCTAGCGCCGTGCGCAGCGTGATGGATTGAGCGCGGGCTTGGCGGCGGGCTTGCAGGGGGTCAATCCCGTTCGCCAACTGCCCCAAGAGACGCTTAGCGTGCTGGCGGGCTTCTTCCAGGGTGATGTCGCTGAAATCCCCGACTTTGATCCGGCGGCCTTGGCCGTCAACGCCTTTCACCACGCAGTAGGCTTTGTGTCCGGTCGGATAGACGCGCAATGCGAGTCCGGGCTGTCCGGTATCGCGGACTTCATACCGCTGGGGCGCGGGTTCCAGGGCCGTCAATCGCTTCAGGGTGAAGCGTAGGTTTTTTTCACCGGGCAAAACGGGTCGCTCTTGGGTCGCTACTTGGCAGCAATTTCCAGCCATGCCTAGAAACAGATGGAGACATTAGGCTGTTGATTCTGCGCTAAATACCAATTTCCAGCAATACCCAAAGATATGATCCGGTGATACAATTCGTTACAAAATTCCTCTCCTTGCAAAACCCCAGTTACATGATGGGCGTCTAATAAGCTCATGTTCAACGAGAAACCGAGGAGTTCAATGATGAAAGCACTGCATAAGAATCTGTTGGCTGCTGCGGTAGTCGCTGGTTTAAGTCTATCTACTATCGTAATCGCCAGTCCTTGGGGAGGTTATGGCCCAATGATGGGCGGCGGTGATTGCCCAATGATGGGCCAGCATGGTCCAATGATGGGTGGCGGTCGTCATGATGGAGGATTTGGTCAGCGCCATGCAATGATGCAGCAGTATCATGCCGAAAGGATGGAGTTGTTGGAAGCGCGTCTCAAGCTGAAGCCTGAGCAGGAAGTGGCCTGGAAAAACTTTCTAGCTGCCCACGATGCTCGTCATGCAGCCATGTTTAAAGCCAGGCAGGAGATGCGCGACCGGGACGAAACCGCGCTGGCCCATTTTGAGGAACGGGTACAAGCGATGGAGCAAAATCTGGCTAGCATGAAGGATATGGTCAAGGTGGCGGGTAGTCTCTATGCGGTCCTTGATTCAAACCAGAAGCAAGTCATGGATAAGTTTTTTACTGACCGGCCCATGATGGGGCGCGGGCAAGGGCGTGGATGCGACCCGGCTGCTGCAGCAGCACAACCCGCTAATGCGCCTGCTGGTGGGCCGGCTGACAAAAAAGAATAATTGATCTTTACCAAACCTCTTAGCAGGGGAGGCGCTTTCGGGCGCCTCCCCTGATTTTGTGCCGGGTTCTTCCAGTATTTTTATCGCGCCACTAGGTTTACAGAGCATCTAGCAGTCCAAATAAGTCCACAAATTTGTTATGTTAATCGGATTAGCGGCACAGGCGGCGCCCCAGGTATTCGATCTTTCACTTTAAACCCTGGAGTCTTGAGCCTTGAATCTGACGCCCGCTTCCTCTTATGAGAAGGTAAGGATGATGCTGGAAGAAAACATTAGTAAAATAATTGAATTACGTCACGATACCCCTTATGCGGTCCTAGGGCCTCACTATGATAGCCGGGAGCGGACGCTGACTATTCGCGCTTTTCTACCGCAGGCCGAACGTGCTTATGTCTTGCCGGCGGATGGGACCGGCAAGCGCGAGATGCAACGGCTGCACCCGGAAGGGTTGTTCGCCATTCATATTCCAGGTGTAATGAACCTGGATTACCAATTGATGGCGGTCGAAGCCGGCGGTCATACCTTCACTTTTCATGACCCCTACGCTATTCGCCTTACCTCCTTCACCAGCGCCGAAAATCAAGCGCTGCAGCAAGGTACGCTCAACACCTTCTATGACCGGTTAGGGGCGCATCCTGCCACGAGAGACGGAGTGACGGGAGTGAATTTCGCCTTGTGGGCACCCCATGCCAGCCGGGTCAGTGTGGTAGGTACCTTCAATCAGTGGGATGGACGCCGGCATCTTATGGAACACCATGCTTCCGGTGTCTGGGAGATCTTCGTGCCGGGCATCGGCCCCGGTGATTTGTACAAGTTCGAGATTCGCAACACTGACGGTGCAGCGTTTCTTAAGACCGACCCGCTGGCATTGCAAACGGAGGTCTATCCCAGCACCGCTGCATTTGTCTGCGACCTTCAGCACCTCCATGCCTGGGCTGATGACGTCTGGATGGCGCGGGCTACGGAAACGCTCGCTTGGGCCTTACCCGTCGCCATTCATCGGGTCACGCTCGACGAGAAGACGAGCTACCGCCAATTGCAAGACCGTCTCCTGCCGCAATTGCTGGAATGGCAGTGTACGCACGTTGAGCTGGCTTTCTGGATGCCTGGCGAAACCGTCGCTAGCTATTTCACGCCCAATCCACGCCATGGCCGGCCCGAGGAACTCATGGCGTTCATTGATGCTTGCCACCAGCACCACATCGGAGTGATTCTCGACTGGATTCCACCCCTGATCCCGCGTGACGGTCAAGAACTGACCTGGTTTGACGGGACCCGGATTTACGATGTGGACGTGCCGGATCAGCCCGGCATGTTAGCCTTCAACCTGGAACAGCCCGAAGTTTGTAATTTCCTGGCGGCCAACGCGCAGTTCTGGCGGCAGGTCTATCATGTGGACGCGCTGCGCACCGATGTCCGCACCTTTGCTGCCCGGCTGGAAAAACAGCCGGTCACCGGGAAGTTGCAATTCCTGTTGGCGGAGCAGCCGCCGCAGCCTACCCTGAGCGCGCCTGAGCGCGACGCCTTGGTGCAAGGGCGGCACTCTCATCCCCATGCCCTGTTGGGGCCACATCCGCTCGACGAGCCGGGTCTAAATGTCGTGCGCGCCTTGTTGCCCGATGCGGAATCGCCTTACCTGTTACCCAACGACCGTCCGCAACTGCTGTATCCTCTGCCGCCGCTGTACGCCGGCGGGCTCTTTGAAACGATTGTTGCCGCCGGGCCGGAACCGTTCCGTTATCAACTCGGCGCCACGGAGCATGGGCAATTTCACACGTTCGCTGATCCTTATGCCGTGGCTTTTTCCATGCTCAGCGACCAGGACTGCCATCTGTTCGCCGAAGGCAATCATTATCAAATTTACCGGAATCTGGGTGCGCATCCTCGTGAAGTCGATGGGCTGCATGGTGTCCACTTCGCGGTCTGGGCGCCCAACGCGCAGCGCGTCAGCGTCGTCGGTACCTTCAACCATTGGGATGGGCGCCGCCATCCGATGCGCTTGCGGCCCGGTTCGGGAATTTGGGAGCTGTTCGTACCCGGTTTGGCGGAAGGCGATTTGTACAAGTTCGAGATCCTGGCCCGCAATGGCAACATTTTTCTGAAAACCGATCCGGTGGCTTTTCATACGGAGACGCCGCCCGGTACTGCCAGCGTGGTCTATGACCAGGCAGGCAAGCATCCATGGCGCGATGGCGAATGGATGCGGCAACGCGCATGCACCAATGCCTGGGCGCAGCCCGTGACGATTTACGAGGTTCACGCAGGTTCGTGGCGGCGCAAACCGGATGGAACCTTTCTCTCCTACCGGGAATTAGCCGATCAGTTAATTCCCTATGTGCTGGAGATGGGTTTCACGCATATTGAATTCCTGCCGCTGGCCGAGCATCCCTACGGCCCCTCCTGGGGTTATCAGATCTCCAACTTTTACGCACCGACAGCCCGTTTCGGTCGCCCGGACGATCTGATGGAATTAATCGACCGCTGCCACCAGAACGGAATCGGGGTCATTCTCGACTGGGTACCCGCGCATTTCCCCAAAGACGCCCACGCTATGGCCTGGTTCGATGGCACTTGCGTTTATGAGCACGCCGACCCGCGCCAGGGCGAGCACCCCGACTGGGGAACATTGATCTTTAACTATGGCCGCCACGAGGTGGAGAATTTCCTAATCGCCAACGCCTTGTACTGGCTGGATACCTTTCACTTCGACGGGTTACGGGTCGATGCAGTGGCCTCCATGCTGTACCTGGACTATTCCAAGAAAGACTGGATTCCCAACAAGTACGGCGGTAACGAGAATCTGGAAGCGATCGAGTTCATCAAGCACACCAACGCGGTCGTTCACGCTCGCTTTCCCGGTGTGATGATGATCGCCGAAGAATCCACTGCTTGGCCGAATGTATCGCGGCCGACGGATATCGGCGGACTGGGTTTTGGCTTCAAATGGAACATGGGATGGATGCATGATGTGCTGTCCTATCTGAAGAATGAGCCAGTGTATCGCCGCCACCATCACGATAAGCTGACTTTCAGTATCGTCTACGCCTTCAATGAAAACTTCATCTTGTCGTTGTCGCACGACGAGGTGGTGCATCTGAAAAAATCGCTGCTGGGCAAGATGCCTGGTAACGAGCGTCAGAAATTTGCCAATCTGCGATCGCTGTATGCCTTCATGTACGGTCATCCTGGCAAGAAGCTGCTGTTCATGGGGGGTGAGTTCGGTCAGCCCGGCGAATGGAATCACGATGCCGAACTGGATTGGGTGCGGGCGAGCTTGCCGCCGCACCAGGGATTACAACGTTTTCTGGCAGCATTGAACAAACTGTATGTTCAGGAACCTGCGTTTTACCAAGTGGATTTTCACGGTGCTGGCTTCGAGTGGCTGGACGCGAATGGGGCGGAGACCAATGTGCTGGTCTTCCAGCGCAAGGCCCGTGATCCACGTAATGCGCTGGTATTCGTGTTGAATTTCTCTGACCTGCCACGCCCGGCTTACCGGATCGGTGTACCGTATCCGGTGGAGTATCGGGAGCTGTTGAACAGCGATGCCCGTGAGTATGATGGCACCGGCCTGACCCTGCCGGGTGGCAAGGTCCAGGCTGAGGGGTACTCCAGCCACGGTTTCCTATTCTCGCTGGTGCTCGATCTGCCACCGCTCAGCGCGATCGTGCTGAAACCAGCACCATCGCTGTTGGGGTGATGGTCAGGGACGCTCTGCTTTTCAAGCGGGAAGCGGGGGTACTGCTAGAATCCGTACCCCCTAGTTCTTTGGCTTAATCCAGTTCTTTGGCTTAATCCATCTTTAACAAGATTCCATCGATATTCAGGCTAAGCAGCAATTAATATATTGATTTTTTGAAAAATTTAGATGAGATATATTGGATAATTCTAGGATTTCACCTTGAGACCGTCAAAACTAATGATATCTGACCCTATTAACGCTCTGCGATGAACATGTGCGTGCCTGATACCCTTGACCAATATTTCTGAAGCAAGCGAAGAATGAAGACTGACCTGTATTCCGAGTTCGAAATATTCCCCTGGAACAAGAATCTTGATACGGGTCATACCGTCATCGACGAACAGCATCGCACGTTGGTGGAGCTATTGAACCGGCTGGCTAGGACCCTTATTGATGCAGAGCACTCCGTTATCAATGATGCCTTTGATGAGTTAGCCGCCTACGCGAATTGGCATTTCGAAGATGAGGAAGCAATTTGGAGAACCTATTTCAAAGACAATTCCTGGTATTCGTCACATCAGCTGCGACATGCCTCCTTTCTGCCGAAAGTGATCGAATTGAAGGAGGGTGATTCCGGTAAACCCCTGGCAGACGTGATTGAGCAAGTCATCAAATTCCTCATTCGTTGGCTGGCATTCCACATCATCGACGATGACAAGCGAATGGCGTTTGCGGTGGAGGCCATGGCGTCAGGTGTGCCGATCGATGAGGCGAAGGCGATTGCCGATAACAAGATGGGAGGCTCAATGCGCATTCTCATCGAAACCGTGCTCAATATGTATGACGGTCTATCTTCACGCACCTTGGATTTGTTGCGAGAGCGCAAGGCCCGCATGAAAGCCGAGGAGGAACTGAAGGAGGTAAACCGCAAGCTGGAAGCGCTTTCGCTCACTGATCAGTTGACCGAATTGTTCAATCGTCGGCATTTGTATGCAATCTTTGACAATGAATCGCGACGGGCGCGACGCGGCAAAATGCAGTTGGCGTATTATCTGATCGATATTGACTACTTCAAACGCTTCAATGACAGCTATGGGCACTTGTGTGGTGACACGGCGTTGCGACAGGTTGCCAATTGCTTGCAAGATATCTGCCGTCGCCCCAGCGACGCCGCATTTCGCGTCGGCGGTGAAGAGTTTAGCATTCTGTCGGTGCATTACAGCGCTGAAGATGCAATGGTGTTTGGCGAAAGGGTGCGGCAGTCGATTGAAGACCTTAAGATCCCTCACCAATGTAGCGACATCAGCGAGTTTATCACTGTCTCTGTCGGCGGAGCCTGTAAGGTGCCATCGGGCGAGGACACGTTTGACCATTTCATGGCCGAGGCGGACCAGCGCCTGTATCGAGCGAAGTCGTCCGGCCGTAACCGGGTGGTCATGTCAGGCTAGGCCTTGGTTAACGGCTGTTCAATGCACGCTGAGATATTGCAACATTTGGCGTGGGGTGAGTTTGATACTCGACGGCCCGCTACGGATATGGAATTCCTCGTTGCCGCCAGCTAATAGGAATGCGGGTTCCCGGGCTTTTTCGCAGACCACGGCGACGACGGTCTTGCCAGTAACCGGGCGAATTTCGGCATGCAGATATTTACTGAACTCAGCACCGATATGCCGATTAATCAGATTCTTGAAATGCAGCAAGCATTTGTCGTCATTTTCGAATTGATCGGCTGCTATACCAACCACCTTGCCATCATCGTTGACGCCGATCAGCAAAATACCACCGTCCGTGTTCATAAATCCCACTACGCTCTTGAGCCAAGCCAATTCGATTTCCTTGCCAGCCTGACTGGTCTTAAGATTGGTGCGCAAGGTGGATTTGAATTCCAGATTGGGGCTTTCGCCATAGCGGATTAGTGCCAGCACTTTCTCCTCGAATTCAGCCGGATTGCCGGTCAGAGAAGGCAGCGCCTTAAACTGGCGGCCGTAATGGCGTGTGAGAAGCAGGGTTGCGATTAATCCTGCGGCGAAGGCCAGAACGCCTACGCTGCTCACCAGCATCCAGCTACTTTGCAGGGTGCCGAGAAAATCCCATTCAGGAATGGTAATCCCCAGCCAAAGCCCTTTATCTGGATCGCCCAACGGTTGCAACCAAGCCCACCATGTACCTTCATGGAACGTCACAGGTTGCCGTGCAGGACGCCCGGCTGCCAGCCATGCTTTGGCAGCATCAAAAATCGGCCCAGCATCCAGCCTCTCCGGTGAGAGGCTGGCCGAAAGCGTGGAATCGCTCGCTTCAATCACGGCCGGTGGCAGCAGCACAGCACCGTTCGCTTCGGCAATGAATGCTGCGCCGCGTTCACCGACTTTTAGCTGGGAAAGTGCTTGCAGAATATCCCGCAAAGGCAGATCCAGACCCAGCACATAGTCACGGCCCGGCTCGCCCGGCTTCTGAAACCGCACGGCGCCGGTGATACCGGCGGTGCGCTCAGTGAAAAATAAGTAGGGGCGGGTCCAGAACACTGCATTGGCATCGGCTATTTCCAGCGCGCCCTTAAACCAAGGACGGGAGCGGGGATCGTAATTTTCTTGTCCCTGGCGTTCTTGAATTTGCATGCCTGGTCTGCTCCAGCGCTGCCAAACTGCATTGCCTTGCGCATCCAATTGACGAGAAAACCAGCCTTGTTCCTCGCGGGTCAGGTAGAAGGAGCGGCCCTCGGAATCGGCCAGCACCAGCGCGGAGACCTTGGTGAGATTTTCCAGGACAGGGATAAACCGGTTGACTAGAGCGGGCGTGTCGTCCAAATTTAGGTCACCGGCCATACCCCAACCCTGGGCTATGCGCAGACTGTTCTCCGGGAGTTGTAGGAAGCCCGTTAAGTCTTCGCTGGTCTTCTGGGCTAATCCTTGCAATTGTTCCTGGGCTAAACGGTCGCGCAAGGTCTCGCCGGCGATAAATACAGCGATCAGCAAACTACCGATAGTCAGGGTGAGGAGCAGCAATAGATCGCGGAGCAGGCGTCTACGTGGACCGAGGCGGTCGGGTTTGCGGCGTTGGGTTTTGGAGAACCACATCATGATGATGAATGATCCTATCAGCAATGGAAGCAGGATGAATGGATGAGTGAGCCGATAGCTACAGATGAACCTCTTTCGGGTTACTGTATCACTTAACCGTAGAAGGGCTACTATGAAAATCATAGATAATTTATTGGGTCATAAAAGCAAGATTTGGC
>DDST01000016.1:997-5779 GCA_002343485.1 Proteobacteria bacterium UBA2383 | reverse complement strand
GCAGGTCGAGAACGGCGCGCAGATCATCGACATCAATATGGACGAGGGGATGCTTGATTCCAAAGAGGCAATGACGGCATTTCTCAATCTGATCGCCGCTGAGCCGGATATTAGCCGGGTTCCAGTAATGATTGACTCCTCCAAGTGGGAGATTCTGGAAGCTGGCCTCAAGCGCATCCAGGGCAAGCCGGTGGTGAATTCGATCAGCATGAAAGAGGGCGAAGCGGAGTTTATCCGTCAAGCCCGGCTGATCCGCCGTTATGGCGCTGCCGCCATCGTCATGGCGTTCGATGAACAGGGCCAGGCTGATACCGAGGATCGCAAGTTTACCATCTGCCAGCGCGCTTACCGGCTGCTTACTGAACAGGCCGGGTTTCCGCCACAGGATATTATCTTCGATCCTAACATTTTCGCCGTCGCGACCGGTATTGAAGAGCATGACCGCTATGGGCTGGATTTCATCGAAGCTACCCGGCGGATTAAGGCCGGGCTGCCTCACGCGCTCATCTCCGGCGGGGTGTCCAATGTTTCTTTCTCATTCCGGGGCAATAACCCGGTGCGCGAGGCGATTCATTCGGTGTTTCTCTATCACGCGATTCGTGCCGGCATGACCATGGGCATTGTCAACGCCGGGCAATTGGCGATCTACGAGGAAATCCCGGTTGAACTGCGGGAACGGGTCGAGGATGTGATTCTCAACCGCCGTCCCGGCGCCACCGAGCGGTTATTGGAGATTGCGCCGCAATACCAGGCCGGCGAAGCTTCAGCCGCCCCGGAGAAGGCGCAAGAATGGCGTTCCTGGCCAGTTGCCAAACGGCTGGAACACGCATTGATCAAGGGCATCGACGAGTTCATTGAAGTCGACACCGAAGCAGCCCGGCAGGAGTTCGAGCGGCCCTTGCAGGTGATTGAAGGGCCGCTGATGGACGGCATGAATGTCGTGGGCGATCTGTTCGGTGCGGGCAAGATGTTTCTGCCGCAAGTCGTGAAGTCAGCACGGGTGATGAAAAAATCGGTAGCCTATCTGATTCCCTATATCGAAGCAGCACAGGCGGAAGGCGAACGCCGCACCAATGGCCGGATCGTCATGGCCACCGTCAAGGGGGATGTGCATGACATCGGCAAGAATATTGTCGGCGTGGTGCTTCAGTGCAATAACTTTGAGGTGGTCGACTTGGGGGTGATGGTTCCTGCACAGAAGATTCTCGACGCCGCCCGCGAGCACGAGGCGGATATGATCGGCCTGTCTGGATTGATCACGCCGTCGCTGGATGAGATGGTTAACGTTGCCAAGGAGATGAAGCGGCAGGGTTTTAATATCCCCTTGCTGATCGGCGGCGCAACCACCTCGGTCATGCACACGGCGGTGAAGATCGACCCGCAATATCCCGGTCCGGTGGTGTACGTCAAGGATGCCTCGCGAGCGGTGGGCGTGGCCCAAAATCTGGTCAGTGTCGACTCTAAAACTGACTACATGGCTAAAACCAAGGCCGATTACATTCAAAAACGTGAACAACACGCCAATCGGCGTGGACGAGAAGCTTTGCTGCCGCTTACGCAAGTCCGCGCCAACCGGCCAATCTTTGACTGGTCAACCTACGTCCCGCCCCAGCCTAGTTTTCTTGGTGTCCGTGTTTTTGACGGCTATCCGTTAGCGGAATTAGTGGAACGAATCGATTGGACCCCGTTTTTCCAGGCATGGGAACTGCGCGGGCGCTACCCGGCTATTTTCGACGATCCCGAACAGGGCGAGCAGGCCCGCCACCTGTTTGCCGACGCCCAGACGATGTTGGACACGATTCTCACGGAACAATGGCTCACGGCGCGGGCGGTGATCGGCTTCTTTCCGGCCAATCGAACCGGCGAGGACGATATTGTGTTGTACACCGGCGAGCGCCGCGAGCAGGCATTCATGACCTTGCATCACCTGCGCCAGCAAGGGCCAAAGCCGGATGGCAAGCCGCATTATTGCCTGGCCGACTGGATCGCCCCACGCGAAACCGGCGTGGCAGACACCTTGGGCGCGTTTGCCGTCACCGCTGGCATCGGTATCGATGCGCGGATCGCGGAATTCGAGCGCGCTCACGACGACTACAGCGCCATCTTACTGAAAGCGTTGGCTGACCGGTTGGCGGAAGCCCTGGCCGAACGGTTGCACGAGCGAGTCCGGCGGGAGTTCTGGCATTACGCGGCGATGGAAACGCTGAGCAACGAAGAGTTGATTGCCGAACGGTACCAGGGCATCCGCCCTGCTCCCGGCTATCCGGCCTGCCCCGACCACACCGAGAAGGGCTTGCTCTGGCAACTATTGAGGGTGGCGGATAACGCAGGCATCCATCTGACCGAGAGTTTTGCCATGACTCCGGCAGCAGCAGTCAGCGGCTGGTATTTCAGCCATCCTGAAGCGCGCTACTTCGGCGTAGGCCGGCTGGGCCGCGATCAGGTGGCTGATTATGCCCGGCGCAAGGGCTGGACTGTAGCGGAGGCGGAGAAGTGGCTCGCGCCGAATCTCGGCTATGAGCCAGATGATTTATAATAGATTGAAATATATAGTAATAAGTATTTTTCTAAATTTAAATATTTTTTAATTACCAGTACTTGGCTGTTACGGTAATTATAGATGAGCCGGGTAATGCTCTTATCGACGGTAGTCGCATTGGTTTTGTTGCTGGTATAAGCAGGATCATCCTATTCCATTTCCATGTGCGCCGGGCGGTTTTCGCCTGGCCATCATGCCTCTCCTTTTATGGCTTTTCTCCGGTAGCACGGCGGCTGATCAAGTGTCCCTGGTCTCCCGGCGCGATACCTATCCAGTAGGTTACTGATGGCGAATATCCTGGATTCAAACCAAGAGGCTTCAATGCAATAGCAGGCGAGCGGTGCTATAACCCTTAATATCCGAGAATATTTTAGTATTGAGTCGTCATCCAGTCGCCATGGGGCAAAGTGGAGGATATCAGGATGGTCAATCTTTGGTTGAAGTTGCTCTACAAGATCACCGGTGGTGGCGAACGCGTCTTGTTCGAGCAGGTGGCCGATCAATTAAAGGGTTGCGATCTGAGTTTCGTTGCCCCTGCGGATCAGCAGGAAACTGTTCTGGTGCGGCGATTGACGGCTGGCTTCGGTAATCTCTCCGAAGCGATCCGGCAGGCGGTGGCTTTGTCGGTGCAAATTGCTGAGGAAGTACCGCATATCACCGCTGAAAATGGAGAATTGGCTACCCAGTCCCATGCCCAGTTGAATGCTTTGACCGGTATTCTGATGACAGCCCAACGGCTATTGGAGAGCTCGCAGGATGCGCGTGAAGAGCTGCGCAAAGTGATTGATTTGGCCAGTGAGGCTCATCAACGCGCACAGGAAGGTGGTCGTGCAGCGCGGGAATTGGCGCAAGCTATGGTGGAGGTAGAAACCCGTTCGGCGCGGGCGCATGAAATCGTTGAGGTGATCGACACCGTTGCTTTCCAGACCAACATTCTTTCCATCAATGCCAGCATCGAGGCCGCGCGCGCAGGTGAACTGGGGCGAGGTTTCGCGGTTGTTGCTCAGGAAATCCGCCAACTCGCAGCACGCACAGCCACTGCAGCGCAAGACGTGAGGGGGATTATTGGGGAGACGAGTACCGCTGTGAATAGTGGCGTGCGTTCGGCGACGGAAACGCAGCAGGTTCTGACTGGCTTGGGTGAACTGATGTCGCGCGCAGGGGCCGCCATGGAATCTGTGGCGGGGCAGGTTGTAAACCAAGGGCAGGAGATCGTTTCCATCGACCATTCTCTCAATCAGGTTCTGGAACTGAGCCGGAATAATCTTGAGAACGCTGGGACGATTGCTGAGCGCAGCGAAGCACTCAAGCAGGCTACGGACACGCTGCGCGACTGTGTCGGTCTATTCCGGCTGCCCGATGATCCACTGAACGAACCTCGGCATGCCCAAGCATTTGCATTGGCGACGGCGACGGCCAGGGCAGCGGGTGCTGCCTTGGGGGCTGCCATGCATTCGGGGGCAATCACCGAGGAAGCACTGTTTACCCGTGAATACCAGCCGATTACTGGAACCCAGCCGCAAAAGTATCACACCATGTTTGACCGCCTGTGCGATAAGCTGCTTCCTCCTATCCAGGAACCTGCTGCTGCGTCGCATCCGTGGATTGTGTTCGCTATTTGCGCGAATCGCGACGGTTATGTGCCTACCCATAACCAGCGTTTTGCCCAGCCATTAACCGGCGATCCTGCCCGGGATCTGGTTGGTAACCGGACCAAGCGGATTTTCGATGACCGGGTCGGGCGCAGCGTGGGCGCCCACACGGATACCTACCGGCTGCAAGTTTACCGGCGCGATACCGGTGAAATTATGTTTGATTTGTCAGTGCCGGTTTTTATCGATGATAAACATTGGGGTGGCTTTCGGGTCGGTTATGCGCTGACTTGAAAGTGATGTTCACTAAATTTACGACCAAACAGTAATAAACAAATATTTTACAAATACATGGGTGTTTCTTCGTGAGCCGGTGGGCGCTTTCCTCATCAGAAGGATAAGCGCCGGAATCAATCAGCCGGCGAGCGCGGTATGAGGTTCGGCATACACGTAGCCAAGATCGTCAGCAACGGCCTTGTAAGTCACTTTGCCCTTGCAGACATTGAGACCCTCCAGAAAATTAGGATTTTCCAATAGCGCCTGCTGGTAGCCTTTGCCAGCCAGCGCCAGCGCGTAGGGGAGGGTGACGTTGTTGAGGGCGTAGGTCGACGTGTTGGGCACCGCTCCTGGCATGTTGGCGACGCAGTAATG
>DDST01000016.1:0-991 GCA_002343485.1 Proteobacteria bacterium UBA2383 | reverse complement strand
ACCAGCACCGAACCCGGTTTCATCCGCCGGACCATGTCGCGCGTCACCAGTTTGGGTGCTTCGGCGCCGGCAACCAATACCCCGCCAATAACGAGATCGGCTTGCAGGACATAATCCTCAAGTGACGCCTTGGTGGAATACACGGTTTTAAGGGCTGCTCCGAAGCGATACGCCAGCCGCGCCAGAACGCTGACGTTGCGGTCCAATACGGTCACATCAGCAGCCATGCCCAACGCCATGTAGATGGCGTTTTCACCGACGACGCCGCCGCCGATCACCACGACCTTAGCCGGGGCCACACCGGGGACGCCGCCGAGCAGGATGCCTCGCCCGCCCTTGGCCCGCTCCAGCGCCGCTGCTCCCGCCTGAATCGATAATCGGCCGGCCACTTGGGACATTGGCGCTAACAATGGCAATCCGCCCTGGCCATCGGTGACAGTCTCATACGCGATGCAGATCGCGCCACTGTTGACCAGATCCCGGGTTTGATCCGGATCAGGAGCAAGATGCAGATAGGTAAACAAGATCTGGCCTGGGCGCAGCATTTGGCGTTCGACCGCTTGCGGCTCCTTGACCTTTACGATCATGTCGGCCTGAGCGAAGATCTCAGAAGCTGTAAGGGCGATGTTCGCCCCAGCCGCCCGGTAGTCATCGTCTGAACTGCCAATGCCGGCCCCAGCGTTGGTTTCCACTAACACCCTGTGGCCGTGAGCGGTGAATTCCCGCACACTGTCCGGAGTCAAGCCAACGCGGTATTCATGGACTTTGATTTCTCTAGGTACGCCGATCAACATAGCTTCGCTTCCTCATGGTGGTGGCCAGCGATGACAGCCAGCGAATGAAATTTTATTTCAATATGTAAGGTTAAAACCCCCGCCTTTAGGCGGGTAGATTTCATCTCCAGCCCTGACGTGGGTAGAGTTGCTCAACATGTTAGCAACTCGTCAGAGGAATCGAGATGGACTACCGGTATGGGAGCCACACGGTTTAC
>DDST01000034.1 GCA_002343485.1 Proteobacteria bacterium UBA2383 | reverse complement strand
TAACAATGATCTAACACATCTTTTTCCCTTCTCTTTACTCTCTTCTTACGCCTCCTCAGAGGTGTAATTTTAAAACAACATTTTTATTGTTTTTTTTATAACACATAAATTTATCATTAGTTTTAACTTGAACCGCTGTCTTATTTGCAAGATTGACTATGCTTTATTTTGGACACAAGCTTACGCTTCTATACACACTGCTATCATTAATTTGAAAATATCGCACATGATTTATGAAAGCTTGGAGATTCAACATGATAAACATTTTTAATGCGATGAAGATATGGCAAAAATTAACATTTGTTGGGCTGGTGTTAAGCATGCCAATTTTTTTGCTGACCTATTTGCTGATTACAGAAATGAACATGGCACTCAGTTTCTCTCACAAGGAGATCCAGGGAGTAGAGTATCTGCAACCGGTACGTATGCTATTGCAGCATACGGCTGAACATCGCGGCATAAGTAATGCGTATCTCAATGGAGATACCTCATTTCGAGAAAATATTCTGATCAAACAAAAACAAATTACAAATGATATTAAATTGATAGACACTATTGATGCCCGATACGGCACTGTTCTGAACAGTACTGGTCAATGGCAAAGCATTAAAGCCGAATGGCAGAAATTTCATGCTGATGCTCTTAATTTGTCTGCCAAGGAAAGCTTTTTGCAGCACACGGCGCTAATTAAGCGACTGATTAATTTGACACTTGATGTGGGTGTCAATTCCAATCTAATCTTGGACCCTGAACCTGATAGTTATTTCCTAATGGATTGTATTGTTAGCCGATTGCCAATGGTTGTCGAGGATATAGGGCAATTACGAGGTATATCGGCTGGCATCGTTGCGCGCCGTCAAATTACCGAACATGAAAGAGCACAACTCTCAAAATTAATCGCCCGCTCGCAAATTATGCAAGAAGGTATACAGAACAGTTTGGATCAGGCATTCAAGCACAATGCAGCCCTCAAATCAGCTTTGGGAAATCAACAGGAATCCTTCATCACGCCTGCACGGGATTTTCTTGCTTTTGTCGAGCAACATATCGTTAACAGCGAACAACAGATTGATGCTTCATTTACCGCAAGCGAGGTTTTTGATGCAGGTACGCGCGTAATCGTGGCTGGATTCAGCCTCTATGATGCAACCAGCTCGATGCTACTGGAATTGTTGCAACAGCGTATTGTTGAATTAAATTATAAGAATAACGAAATAATAATAGGAATCTTGTTCTGTGTGCTGCTAGCGTCGGGTCTGGCCTATACGATCGTCCGCGCTATCATTAAAGCGTTGCAACGGGCCAAAACGGTCTCCAAGGCTATTGCAGCGGGCCAGCTTAATAGTGTTATTACTGTCACAGGCAGCGATGAGGTGAGTCAATTGTTAATGTCGTTGGCCGCTACTCAGGAAGAATTGATCAAAGTACTAAGAAAAATCAAACAAGCAGCTGAGATCGTTGAAAATGGCAGTTGTGAAATTGCTCAAGGGAAGGAGGATTTAGCCCAGCGGACTTCGGAAGAGGCGGCGGCCCTAGAAGAAACCGCCGCCAGCATGGAAGAATTAATTTCGACTGTAAAGCGAAGCGCTGACAACGCGGAGCAAGCTAATCAGTTAGCGGCGGCGGCCCGTTCGCAAGCCGAGCAAGGCGGGCAAGTGGTTGACCAGGCCGTAGCCGCCATGAACGCTATCCATACCAGCAGCAGCAAGATCGTCAACATCATTGGCGTTATCGATGAAATTGCTTTTCAGACCAATCTATTGGCTTTAAACGCGGCGGTTGAAGCTGCTCGCGCGGGTGAACAAGGCCGGGGCTTTGCTGTCGTCGCGGCCGAAGTTCGAAAACTTGCGCAACGCAGCGCCGATGCAGCCAAAGAAATTAAGAGTCTCATTACCGATAGCGTTGCTAAGGTGAAAGACGGCAGCAAACTCGTTGAGCATTCTGGCCAGACGCTTCAGGGGATTGTCGCAGCGGTCAAGAAAGTCAGCAACATTGTCGCCGAGATTGCCTTAGCTAGCCAAGAACAAGCATCTGGTATTGGGCAAGTTAATACGGCTGTTTTACAGATGGAGCAAGTCACGCAACAAAACGCTGCGCTGGTCGAGCAGGCATCTGCCGCCTGTCAATCTTTGCGCAGTCAGGCGCTAGAGCTTCAAGAACTGTTAGAGTTTTTTAAACTGGCCTGATCATTACCAGCCTAAATTGCATCAAGGCTATCGGCTTGTGCTGTTGCAGCCCAAGTGTTGCACAAATTCCCGTGCTGAAGCGCTGCCTGCTGATGCGGGTAAGGATTCATCTCCAGGGTGCAGGTCAGCATCACGATGCTGGTAACGCAATGCTTTATTCCGCGCTAGCTCACCCGCCTTTCAGCGGTCCGATAATTTCACTGTGGCGGTGGGCTGGAGCGCGATAGGCGGTAAGTGGATGCATAAAATGGTTATCAATCTATAGCAGAACCAAATAGATTTGATTACCATAAAAAATGAATGACTCACTTGATTTTCTTCGTAAAATGCTAGCGGTTCGGGAGCGGGGCCACTTATCAATTGCCCAGGTGGCGGAATGTATTTGACCGCCCGTTAGACGTTTTTCTATGCACTATTTATCGATTGAAATATGGTACGTTGTAAAATTCCGGCCTGCTAACTTAGTTTTATAAACGTTGCTGGCTATTTTTTTTAGCGCCTTATATTGAGGCCTGCTTTCAAGCAAGTGAAATAATATGTCTTTATGCCCAAATTCGTTGGCCCAACCCATTAATGTTTTAAATATTGATATACCATAGCCCCAGAATTTCTTAGATATAACAATCGCCAACTCAAAACCATTTTCATCCGGTTGAATTCCGCACCAGCCTGCTAGTTGGCCGCCTATAAAAACAGCTCGAATACGACACCCAGGTAAAGAATCCGTTTTAACTTTACCTTCCATCCATTCTCTAATCGTGATGACGTCAAAATATGCATGATCAATTAGGTGCGTTCTCAATGAGTCCTCATTGATAACAATCATTAACTCTTCTGGATCTATATGATTGAAACTAACAAATTCAACTTTACGCATATCTCGACACTTCTAACGCTCTTGTGGATCTCATAGTCTCTAGTGTATCCCGCATGTCAGGCGCTCTGCGAGCGTCAAAAAGGAAGGCGGGCGAGGTGAGGTCTCTCCCAAGCGGTTGACTTCTGAAAGATACCGGACGGTCATCTCGCTTGTCATGAGAACGTGGAAGATAGTGAGCACGTAGTCCTTCCCTTCGGGAATTGAGATAGTGAATTCTGCGTTTGCTGTCATATCGTTTGTCCAATACCCGGTTAAGCGCCCTAAAACAATTCGATGCCCCACCGTTTTACAACCAACGCCAAGGTTGTGAAACAGACCATCGTAAGCAAAGCACTTAGGCCCAATGAAGGCCAGAAACCCATACGAGGCAATATTACCGGGAACACAAGAAACATAGGTAGTGTTGGTAGCACATACCAAAACGTGTAATACGCTTGACTGGCAATTTTTGCTTCTGGCTGATTTTCGATGTAAAGCCAAATGAGCGTAAGCACCGTAATCGTAGGTAGCGCCGCAATAAGGCTGCCAACCTTATCGGTTCGCTTCGCAACTTCTGAGATCAGCACAACAATGGCTGCTGTGGTGAGGTATTTGAAAATCAGCCAATGCATGATGATGTCTTTGCGCTTAATGGGACGGTTCAGGCGCTCGCGGAGCGCCAGTCGTGGATTGTAGATGCGGCCTATACCATCTTGTGCTATTGATACCCATACGCCAAGTTGAGTGGCAAGGTCCACCATAATTGAACCGGCGATCGAAAGAGCCGTTTGACGATGCTGCAAAGAGAATAGCAGATGGTGATAAGGGCGACAGTGAGAATCAAGACGTAAGCGATGTAGATGACGCTACCGCCCTTGGCTTGAATGCGCGGGCTGCCACCCAATACCAGTGCCAGTGCTAGGTATGCCATGAGAGTGGCTCAGCCTTGCCATGCGGCGGGTGTGGACCCCAACCTCAGCCGTAGCGCTTAGCAGGGAATCAGTCCTTTGGTTTTCCGGTGTTAGACAACGCGAGTACCTTCTTTCGCGTGGCCCAATGGGGCAGCAGCGGAGCAAAAGCGCAGACTTTGCGGAGTCCGCTGGAACGGCTTGTTATACCGAACTGTATTTGGCATGTTACCCCAAAAGCGCGAATTGCGCTGGGCGGATTACTTCGATTTCTCTGGGCAAGAGAGTGAAGTTGATAACTAGCGCTTCAAACATTGGGTTTCTATTTTTTTCTTTTCCGCCAACGTGGTAAAAGTGTTCTCTAGTGAGGATAGAGAAATTCGCCCATATCGATTTTATGTATTCATTCTCGCGGTAGTCATTGTGGTGCCAAGTGGACAATATGAATTTACCCTGGAAATCGGTTAGGCATTCAAAAAGGCTATTTTCGTGGCCGCCATCCCATCCGTTGTAATAGCCGGCATGCCTATCAATATACGGAGGATCGCAGTAGAGAATATCATTCTTGCTGGCCTGCGATATTGTTTCCTCAAAGCCCTGGCATTTGAATGAAAAATTTTTAGTCTTAATTATTTTTGAAACCCAAGCTACTTGGTTAGTAATTTTTGTTACATAGGCTTGAGCAAAACGATTGGGCTTTCTGCAAAATGGGGTGTTAAAACCACCCTTTCTATTAAAGCGAATCATTCCATTGAAACCTGCACGATTCACAAACAAAAAATCTAATGGGGAGTGCTCGGCATTAAACCTGTCTCGGATCAAGTAGTAGTGATCTTCCCCTTTCTCCAATAGGGACGCCCCTTCCTTGATGAGGTAGGCATTGACTACATCGGGCGTGATCTCGCCTCTTGCAATTGCAGAATAGAAATTTACTAGGTGTGGATTGGTGTCGCAAAGCACTGCGCGGTAGGGTGCAATGTTGAAAGCAACTGCGCCTGTTCCCATAAAAGGTTCAATCCAATTTCCCTTGAAATTCGATGGGGTAATGCTCCTTATCCAAGGAATTAGCTTGGTTTTTATCCCTTGGGATTTGATAGGAGGAACGCCTATCTTTAAGCTCATTCTTCGCGGTTCCTTTTTTCGACAGCCAGCGACATATCTTCGTTCTTATATTCAACAAACGCCCTTAGCGTAGAGATTTTCTTTGTGCTGCCTTTACTGTCTTGAGCTGTTATTTTCTTGTAATTCATCCAGTATTCGTCGAACCGATGCCCGCCAAGTTTGGAGAACATTCCTCGACCCGCCACAATATCGGCGCTGAATTCCTCCAGCGCCGGTTTGATTTCCTGCTTGTCATTACGCTTTAGGTGGCGTGCGCGCTTACGATCAGCAAGATGGCTTATCTACTGTCACTTGCACCTTATATGTTTGTTCGAATCCTCTGCTAGAAACCGGCGTGATATGCGAGTTTCCATCGATGGAAATCGCCTGGCATTGCCTGGCAAATCCACTGGCCAGTCTGCTAGCCGCTGCCGGGATCATGCCGCCATTGCTGATTATCGCCGGTCGCTGGAACGGGATGGCAGAAACANNCCACAGTAAATAAGCCAACGTCACTACATTGCCCAGCAAGAACAACGCTATGATCCACGCGACCGCTCGCCAGCGAACGGGCTCTACCAGCCACAACCAAACGGCGATGAAAAGCAAGCCAATCCCTAAGTCAATCAGAGTGACGATTCCCCAGGGGTCAGCGATGACATAGCGCAATCCAGCCAGTATGTGGTTGTGATTGCTGGCGATTAGAATGGCTGTTGCCAACAGGCCAAGCAGGATTCCGCAAACAATGACGACAAAACGCAGCATGGAAATTTCCGAGGCGATGGAAGGGGCTTTTCAACAAGACCACAGCAGCGGCGGGAAGTGCATTTATCGGCGTCAATCTACCTCCCGCCCTAACCCTCTCCAACAACAGAGAAGAGGGTAGCATGAAGAGGTTTGACTTTTTTCTCGCTGGCTGGGTGCTGGCGGTGTCCGGGTGATTCAATGGTGTATGGCAGACACTAGAATCATCAATTCTACCTGGGAGAGACAGGGTTGAGTATACCGAACAACAGACGCTGGCCAGTCTATCGCCGTACCGGCGCTGCACCCAGTGCCTTTATTCCTTGGTTCCCTAAATGGGAGATCAATGGCAGTAAGGAGGATGCTTGATGTTCAAGAGGGCCATTGATCTCATGGAGCGAGGTTCTCTTCCCGGCTGGTTAATCCGGAGTGGCATCCGCCGGTTGCTGGATAAACGATTGCAGCAGATGGGCAATACTGTTGGCGATGATCAGACGCATGATGTAATGCTGACCCGATTGGAAGCAGAATTGCGTAATAGTCCCATTGCCTCATATACGGCTTCGACGAACCAGCACCATTACGAGCTACCCGCCGGCTTTTTCCAGAAGATCCTGGGGCCGCGATTGAAATACAGTGCCTGCTGGTGGCCCGAGGAAGTGAAAGACTTGGAAACGGCGGAAGCGGCGATGCTGGCGTTGACCTGCGAACGGGCGGAACTGGATTTTGATCAAGATATTCTGGAACTAGGATGTGGTTGGGGGTCGCTGACCTTATGGCTGGCAGAGTTTTATCCCGATTCGCGAATCGTCGCTGTATCGAACTCTAACTCGCAACGGGAGTTTATTGAGGCGCGCTGCCGGGAACGGGGTTTTGATAACGTGCGGGTGATTACCGCCAATATGAACAAATTTTACACTGACCGGCATTTCGATCGGGTGCTGTCGGTGGAGATGTTCGAACACATGCATAACTGTCAGGAATTGATGGGGCGTATTCACGCTTGGCTAAAGCCGGGTGGCAAGCTGTTCGTGCATATCTTCACGCAGCGCCATCTGGCCTATCTCTTCGAGGTGGGGGGCAAGGATAACGGGATAGGGCGCTACTTCTTCACCGGCGGGCTGATGCCTTCGCGGGATTTACTGCCGCGCTTCCGGGGTGATCTCCAGTTGGAGGAGGATTGGCATTTCAATGGCTGCCACTATCAGCGCACTTTGGACGCGTGGCTGACTCATCAGGATCGGTATCGGGAAGAGATTCTGGCGCTATTCCGGGAAGCCTATGGTCCTGACCAAGCAGAACGCTGGTTTCAACGCTGGCGGATATTTTTCATGGCCGGTGCTGAACTGTTTGGTTACCGTAACGGCGAGGAATGGGGCGTATCACATTACCGGTTTGGTAAGGTCAAGGCCGCCGAAATGGCAGCATCCGGTTTAGAAAGCCATCTTTCTCAAGCCAGTGGTGTTGGAGACCGATGCTGACGTGCCAAGCGATGAACACCACGGCGGCGTAGCTGAGGACAATGTGCGCCGCCATCATGGTGGCGGCCAGCCCGCCTTGCTTGCCGATGGGGTTGGGCAAATCGTAGAGACCAAACAGCTTAACCCCGAAACCGCCAGCCATAACGAATAGATAGCCACTGAGGGGCAGCAGGAACATGCACCAGTACAATCGAACTTCATTCCAGTGGGAAAATACCCGCTCCGCGGGGGACAGGACCGGTGCCCAATCAGGTAGAGGTGTGGTCTTGCGCCAGATCAGCCGCGCCAATGCCAGCACCAGCAGCATCAATCCGATGGACTTATGCCAGTTGTAGAAGTCGCCCTGCATCAGCGCCAGCAACGTCTGATCTCTCGCCAGATGGGTCATGATTGCAGCACTGAGATATTGCCAGATGAACAGGATAAAAACTGACCAATGTAGAAAGCGGGTGACCGGGCCGTAATAAGTAGCGGAGTTTTTGAGGGGCATAGCGGAATCCTCGGTTTGCGGGTCCATGCAATTAATTTTAGAAGAATGGAAACTGGCGATGGGTCTGCTTTTCGCGGATGCGAATCAGCGCAGACCTCTTGCCAGTTCATCAGAGTTCTCCGTCCCTCGCCGATAACGCGGCTTTTTCCACCATTTCTTGTGCATGGGCCAGGGTATTGGCTGTTAATTCAAGTCCGCCCAACATCCGGGCGATTTCCGCGATGCGTTCCCCGGTCTCCAGCATTTGCACCCCGGTATGCGTCGTTTCACCATCCGTGCGTTTTTCCACCTTCAGCTGCTGATGCGCCTGCGCTGCGACCTGTGGCAGATGCGTTACACACAATACTTGCCGGTTGCTACCCAAAGTCCGTAACTGCCGGCCGACCACTTCCGCCACGCCGCCGCCGATACCGGTATCGACTTCGTCAAAGATTAATGTTGGAATGCGGGCAGCGCGGGCGGCAATGACCTGAATGGCCAAGCTGATGCGCGATAATTCACCCCCGGATGCGACTTTGGACAATGGCCGCAATGGTTGTCCCGGATTGGCGCTGACCAGAAACTCCGCGGTTTCCAGTCCACCGGCGGCCGGTTTCTCCAACCGCTCTAACGCAATGCTAAAATGCCCTCCGGGCATTCCTAGTCCGGCCAGTGCCTGCGAAACCCGTTCACTCAGTTCCCTCGCCGCCGCCGTCCGCCGTTCGCTCAGCGGTCCGGCGCACGCCTGATAAGCTGCCCGCGCGGTTTTCGCCGCCTGTTGCAGCTCATCAAGCCGGGTCTCGCTGTGTTCCAGTCCGTCCAGTTCCGCTTCAAATCGTGCCCGCAACGCCGGTAGCTCCCCCGCATCCACCCGATGCTTGCGTGCTAACTGATAAGCAGCGGTTAGCCGCTGGTCAACCTGGGCGAGATGCCCAGGATCGAGATCCAGCGTCTGCACATAGCTGCGCAATTCACTGCTGGCTTCTTGCACCTGAATCAGCGCAGCGTTCAGCAGCTCGCCCACTGGCGTCAGCCGGGCATCCAGCCGGTTTAGCACATCCAGTTCACGCAAACTCTGATGCAGCCGGCCGGCGACGGTGTTCTCATCATTCTCATTCAGCCAGGCCAACAGGCACTGACCGGTTTCCAGCAATTGGCTCGCATGAGCCAGCCGCTTCTGCTCGCTTTCGAGCTCCACAACCTCCCCTTCAGCCAGATTGAGCGCCGCTAGCTCTCGCAGGTGATAACGCAGGATGTTCAATCGGGCATCGCGTTCGTTACTGGCCTGGCGCAGATCGCGCCATTCCTGCCGCAGCCGGCTCCAGCTCCGGTAGCGCTCCGCCAAATCCATGACAAGCGTTTGGTTGCCTGCATAATCGTCCAGCAATTGCCGCTGCGCTTCACGCCGCAGCAATGATTGGTGCTCATGCTGCCCGTGGATGTCCACTAACCGCTCACCCAGTTCCCGCAACGCCTGTGCCGGTTGGGGAACGCCATTGATGTAGTTGCGCGAACGGCCATTGCGGGCCACCACCCGTCGTAGGTGGCATTCTTGGTTGCTGTCCAGGTCGCGTTCGGTCAGCCAGGTCCGCGCTGCTGGCAGGGCATCGAGATCGAACACCGCGCTGATATCAGCGCGTTCCGCGCCGTGGCGAATAGTGCTGCTATCGGCCCGGCCGCCCAATAGCAGACCGATGGCGTCGACCAGAATCGATTTGCCAGCGCCGGTTTCCCCGGTGACCGCAGTCATGCCAGCGGCCAATTCCAGTTCCAATTCCCCGACGATGGCGAAATCGCGAATGCGTAACTGGGTCAGCATGACAGTTTAGTTAGATAAAGGGCGAAGCTTCCGGACTGAGGCCCCAGCGTAGCTTAGCCCGCAGCAGCTTAAAATAATCGTGGTTCACCGGATGAAGCAGTTTCACCTTGTGTGCTTTTTTGCGAATTACAACCCGGTCGCCAGGTTCAATAGCCAGACTGATCTGTCCGTCACAGGTAATCTGGGACTGGGTTGTGGTGGCTGCATTGAGTACCACTTCGATACTGCTGTCGGCGCTGACCACGATGGGCCGATGGGTCAAAGTGTGCGGGCAGATCGGCACTAACACCACGGCTTCCAGGCCAGGGTAGATAATCGGCCCGCCACTGGCCAGCGCGTAGGCTGTCGAGCCTGTCGGCGTAGAGATAATTAACCCATCAGCATGGTAGGCATTGAGAAAACGGTTGTCGAGAAAGGTGTCCACCTCGATCATTCGCGCCACTTCACATTTATGAACTACCACGTCATTCAGTGCATCGGCCTCGCCAGTGACTTGGCCGTTGTGCAGTACTTGGGCGTGCAGCAACAAGCGGCGCGCTTCGCGGAATTCGCCGTTCAGCACCTCATCGAGCCGATGCGGAAGCTCTCCGGGCGATACGTCGGCTAGAAAGCCCAACCGGCCTAGATTAATACCCAGAATCGGTGTTTCGTAATCGACCAGTGAGCGGGCGGCGTTCAGCATAGTGCCATCGCCGCCCATGACGATCGCCAGATCGCATTGTTCGCCAATCACTTCCCGGCTAGCGACTTCTAAGCCATGGTTAGGAATGAGCCGGGCTGAAATATCATCGAGCAGCACGCGCAACTGGCGCCGCCGCAGATGGGCAGCAATCTGATGGAGGGTACCGGCAACATTGGGATCGCCGAATTTGCCGATCAGGCCGATAGTGTGGAAGACCGGAGTGGAGAACATGATTCCTTACTGATGTGGTAGAGACAAATAACTTATCATTTTAGATGAAGGAGTACCAAGTATCGGATTATCTCAAGCAATGTGCTATTGACTCTAATGTTAGTTTTTTTTGACAATACAGTTGTTTTTGTAAGTTTGTATTAATGGTGATACGATAGTATTAAATTTATTTTATGGGATTTTCTGTAGATGACTTTCAAAACCTCTACAGGTGAATTTTTATGTATTAATATGTTGATTTTCAGACATTAATTTTCATTTCTTCAGTTGTTATAGAAAGAGTCTGAATTTACCTGGTAAATAGCTAATATATAAATACCCAAGACACGATCAACGTGTTATGCCTTATAGGTTAGCTAGCCAGATCATCTGTCAGTATCCTGGAATGTCTTCTAAGCGTGTTTGAAATGGCTGTAAAAATCGCCCCTTGAGTCATTTTGAGGTTTCCTGAAAATCAAATCACCGGATCAAAAACTATGCGCGCTAATTTGCCTGTTACTAATATAGAGCATTCGCTTGAAGAGAATGCTACTCTGGTTTCCACGACTGATCTCAAAAGCCGGATTACTTATGCCAATCCTGCTTTTGTCGAGATCAGTGGTTTCTCTGAGGAGGAATTGATGGGCGCGCCGCATAACCTCGTACGCCATCCTGATATGCCGCCAGAGGCTTTCGCGGATTTGTGGCAAACGATTCAGTCGGGCCGGTCATGGACCGCGTTAGTCAAAAACCGCTGTAAGAATGGCGATTATTATTGGGTCAAGGCCAATGTGACGCCTCTGATCGAAAATAACGAGCCGGTCGGCTACATGTCCGTTCGCGTCAAGCCTAGCCGTGAAGAAATTGCCGCAGCTACTAAGCTCTATCAGGCAATGCGTGCGGGTCAGAGCCGCCATGAGATCCGCAACGGCATTGTCGTTCGCAAGGGATTGCTGAGCAAGCTGGCTTTCTGGCGCTCTATTGGCATCACCGCCAAGATCTGGATCGCCGTGCTGGTCATGGCATTCGCCATCATCGGGGTCGAAGCTGTCGAGGCGCTTGGATGGGGCGCCGGTTCGCCGGACGCTGGCTTCGACGGAATGCGATTGCTGGTGACAGGGGCGGTCAGTTTAGCGCTGGCGGGTGTGATGGGGGTCTGGCTGTCCATTTCAGTGGTCCGGCCTCTAAAAGTCATTCTGGATGCTGCCCGGCGCATCGCCAGCGGGGATCTGGGCGGTCGTGTCAATGTCTCTCGCAGTGATGAACTCGGACGAATTCTAAGAGTTCTTAACCAGACCAATGTTAACCTGCTGGGGCTTGTTGGGGATGTCCGTACCCAGGCCTTGGATATCCAGGCTGAGATTGAACAAATTACCGGCGGTATCAGCGAACTATCTGCCCGGACGGAGTCCCAAGCATCCAGCCTTGAAGAGACCGCCGCCAGTATGGAGCAGCTCCACGCTACCGTGCAGCAAACCGCTGACTTAGCCCAACAGGCGAATCAGATAACGCTATCGGCTTCGGCGGTCGCCGAGCAGAGCGGCGAAGTGGTTGGCCGTGTAGCGACCAATATGATGGATATCAATGCCAGTTCGACCAAGATCGCCGCCATCATCGGCGTGATCGATGATATCGCCTTCCAAACCAATATCCTGGCGCTGAATGCGGCCGTTGAAGCGGCTCGGGCGGGAGAGCAGGGCCGAGGATTTGCTGTCGTTGCTGCGGAAGTACGGAATCTGGCACAGAAAACTGCGATTGCTGCAAAAGAAATCAAGGGTCTGATTTCCGACTCGCTGAGCACCGTTCAATCCGGTACGCAACTTTCCGGAGAGGCGAGCAAGACCATGGAAGAAGTCGTGGCAGCCGTCAAGCGGGTATCGGCGATCATGACTGAAATCCACCAGGCGACCCGTGAGCAGGCCAGCGGTATTGGCCAAGTCAACGAAGCGGCGATGCAGATTGACCGGACGACGCAAGAAAACGCGGCCTTCGCTGAAAAAATTACTATTGCTGCTAAATCGTTGACTATTCAATCGAATGTTCTTACCGGCGCGGTCAATGTTTTCAAGACCGATTTGAAACGAGGCTAAGCGGCTGCACAGATTCGAGGGAACGTCATGGTAGAGAAATTCATAACGCAAGATTTTCAGCATACAATCCTTATTGTTGATGATATGCCGGAAAATCTCACGGTGCTAGGCAAGTTGCTGCAACCCAGCTACCGGGTGCGCGCGGCTGTTTCTGGTCCGCGCGCTTTGCAGATTGCAGCATCCGAGCCGAAGCCGGACTTGATCCTGCTCGACGTAATGATGCCTGAAATGGATGGCTATGCCGTTTTGGAGCGCTTACGCAAGGATGCCTCTACCCAGGATATTCCGGTGATTTTCGTCACCGCATTAGATACCGCCGAAGACGAACAGCGTGGTCTTGATTGCGGTGCAGTCGACTACATCACCAAACCCTTGCAGCCAGCTATTGTACTGGCTCGCATTCGAACACATCTGGAACTCAAGCAGGCGCGTGACTGGCTCAAAGACCAGAATGCGTTCCTGGAAGCCGAGGTCAATCGCCGGTTGAGCGAAAATCTCCTGGTCCAGGAGGTGAGCATCCATGCCTTGGCGCGTCTCGCTGAGGTCCGCGACCCAGAAACCGGTAATCATTTACGCCGAACCCAGGAATATGTGCGAGTCCTGGCCAAACAATTGCAATCGCACCCTCGGTTTTCTGCCTTCCTCAGCGATCACACCATTGATCTGATGGCGCGGTCTGCTCCATTGCATGACATCGGCAAGGTCGGTATTCCCGATCACATCTTGCTCAAGCCAGGCAAGCTGACTTCGGAAGAATGGACAGTCATGAAAACCCATGCCCAGCTTGGCAGCGAGGCCATCGAACAGGCTGAGCGTGATGCCGAAAAACCGGTGAAATTTTTAATGCTGGCCAAGGAAATTACCCGCTGGCACCACGAAAAATGGGATGGTAGCGGCTACCCGGATGGCCTCGCCGGCGAAGCGATCCCCGTTTCAGCACGGCTGATGGCCTTGGCGGACGTGTTTGATGCCCTCATCAACCGGCGTGTCTATAAGCCACAGATGCCGTTCGAACAAGCCCTCGAAATCATCGCCGCCAGCCGCGGTAGCCAATTCGATCCGGATGTGGCGGACGCCTTCCTGGCAATCTTTGATCAATTTCAAGCTATTGCCAAGCGCTATAGAGACAATGAGCCTGCGAGCTGAATGGGTATTTTACCGGTGGAACCCCTGTGTCGCGCGGCAGAAGCTGCGCTTGAACGGGTTTATTGAAACAAGCCATCATGCTTCCTGAGATTTCGCGCCAGGATTCATTCGGCAATCATCTTCCCCGTGTCAGCCTTTGGCTGTCGATGTTGCCTTTGCTGCTACTGGCCATTGCTTCCATTGCAACAGTGCTGGGCGGCATGACTCTTTTGGTAGAGCAGAATGCTTTTTGGATTGCCCTGACTGGCGCAATAATGCTGCTGTTAACCTGCGCAGTCGCTACCTTTTCTATTTACCAGCAGCATAAACTGCAACTGTTCCTGCTTCAGCACCACGAGCAGGCCAAGAAACTGCAAACCCTGCAACAATTAGCCGATGAACGTAGCCGGTTGCGCACGCTGATTCAGACCATTCCTGATTTGGTCTGGCTAAAAGATCCAGAGGGTGTTTATCTTGCCTGCAACCCGGTCTTCGAGTGTCTCTACGGCGCGAAGGAAGCCGACATTGTCGGGAAAACAGATTATGACTTTGTCGACATTGATCTGGCCAATCTTTTCCGCCAGAAGGATCAGGAGGCGATGGTTGCTGGAAAATCAAGCACTAATGAAGAATGGGTGACCTTCATCGATGATGGCCGCCGCGTGCTCCTGGAGACCATCAAAACGCCGATGCAGGATACCGAAGGAAATCTGATAGGGATACTGGGTATCGCTCGCGACATCACGGCTAGGCATGAGCAGTCTGTTTTGCAAGACCAAATCGCCAGGATTGCCGCTATGGTACCGGGTTTGATCTGTTCGTTCCGGATGCGTGTGGATGGTAGCGTTAGCATGCCCTATGCCAGCCCTGCTATTGAGGATCTATACGGGTTGCGCCTTGAAGACGTGGCACAGGATGCGACTCCTCTCTTTACCCGCATCCATCCAGACGATCTGGCCCACATCCATGCCAGCATTGCCGAATCAGCTCGTCATTTGACACTTTGGCATCATGAATTCCGGTTTTACCATCCATGCAAGGGTGAAATCTGGATCGAGGGCCGTTCGATGCCGCAACTGGAAACGGACGGCAGTATTCTCTGGCATGGCTTCATCCAAGATGTAACAGAATGTAAGCGAACTGAGAATACCTTACGAGAAAACAGTGCATTTCTAGACATGCTGTTGAATGCGGTTCCTGTACCTATCTTTTATAAGGATACTGAAGGCCGTTATCTTGGCTTCAATAAAGCTTTCGAAGAGTTCTTTGGCCAGACACCTGAAGATCTCATCGGTAAAAGCGTGTTCGATATCGCTCCCCGGGAATTAGCGACGATCTACCATGCTAAAGATATGGAGCTCCTTACGCGGCCTACCGGTTCGCAGGTCTACGAATCACAAGTTAAAGATGCCCGTGGCGCAATTCACAATGTGATTTTCCACAAGGCCACCTTTACCAATATCAAGGGTGATATTCGTGGGCTTATCGGTGCGGTGCTCGACATCACCGAACGCAAGCGGGCAGAAGATCAGTTGCACAAGCTGTCCATGGCGGTGGAACAGAGTCCTAGCAGTATCGTTATTACTGACCTCGATACCCATATCGAATATGTCAACGAAGCCTTTTGCCAGAGTAGCGGCTATCACCGCGATGAGGTGATCGGCAAGACTCTCTGTGTCTTGCACGCTGACCACTCTCAAGCAACGGATGCCGGCCTTTGGGAAACCCTCAAGCAGGAAAAAACTTGGAAGGGCGAATTCGTCAACCGGCGTAAGAATGGCGAGACCTACATCGAGTTTGCCTATATCTCGCCAGTGCGCCAGTCCGATGGCCAAATTACTCATTATCTCGTGATCAAGGAAGATATCACCGAACGCAAACGGATCGGTCAAGAACTCGATCGTTATCGCCATCATCTGGAAGAGCTGGTCAACGAGCGCACCGGTCAGCTTCAAAAGGCTAACCGCATTTTGGCCGAACGGGAGAAATTCATTCGAACCGTAACGGATCATCTGCCGGGCTTGGTGGGGTACTGGGACCATGAATTGCGCTGCCGCTTCGCCAATGCGGCTTACCTGCCCTGGGTTGGCAGGCCGCCAGAGGCAATTCTAGGGTTGCATATTCAGGATCTCATGGGAGAGAAACTGTTTCGCCAGAATGAGTCGTACATCCGGGCTGCTCTAAACGGCGAGCAACAGCATTTCGAGCGGGTCTTGACCAAGGCGGATGGCTCGACCGGTCACACCTGGACCCAGTACATTCCGGATATCGTGGATGGGTGTGTGCAGGGATTCTTTGTTTTGGTCACTGACATCACAAACATCAAGCAGGCTCAACAGGAGCTTGAAAAGCTTAATGAGCAGTTGCAGCACCGCACCGAACAGGCTGAGGAAGCCAGTCATGCGAAGAGCGCCTTCCTGGCCAACATGAGCCATGAGATTCGTACGCCCTTGAACGCTATCCTTGGATTTACTCACCTGCTCCAATGTGCGGCCATCGATAAGAGCCAGCAATTAGAGATGTTGCGCAAAGTATCGAGCGCTGCACAGCATTTATTATCCCTCATTAACAATATCCTTGATCTCTCTAAGATTGAGGCAGGCAAGGTGGTCTTGGAGCCGGTTGACTTCGGGCTGAAGTTGTTGGTGGATCAGGTTTTCATCCAGGTTGGCGAAAAGGCGGCAGCCAAGGGTCTGTGCTTGTTGCAAGAGATCGATCCTGCATTGCCACGATCGTTGCATGGCGATCCTTTGCGCCTGCGTCAGGTGTTGCTCAACTTTACCAGCAACGCCGTCAAATTTACTGAGCAGGGGAGTATTGTCATTCGTGTCGTTGTGGTCGAAAACACGACTGCGGATTTACGGGTGCGTTTCGAGGTGAGCGATACCGGCGTGGGTATTGCGTCAGAGCTTCAAACACGGATCTTCGAAGCATTCGAACAAGCGGATAGCTCAACGACTCGCCAATATGGGGGGACGGGATTGGGGCTTGCTATTAGCCAGCGGCTGGTACAAATGATGGGTGGGGAGATGGGGGTGAACAGCCAGATGGGTGCGGGTAGCACCTTCTGGTTCAGTGTGCGTCTTGGCAAGAGCCATCAAACCATGATACCCCGGTTGGAGATGCTCCAGCGATTGGACGAAACCACGGGCCATGCGCACATTCCCGATGCAAAACACATTCTACGCCATCACTATTCAGGCACTCGCTTGCTGCTGGTTGAAGATAATGCCGTTAATCAAGAAGTCGCTCTTGCATTATTGGAACGAGTAGGTTTTGCCGTCGATCTGGCGGTTAACGGCGCGGAAGCGGTGGAGCGGGTCAAAGAGACCAGTTATGCGCTGATCTTGATGGACGTGCAGATGCCCGTGATGGATGGTCTTGAAGCGACCCGTATCATCCGCCGTCTGCCCCATCGGCAAGCCACGCCGATTTTGGCGATGACAGCCAGCGCCTTCATCGAAGATCGCTTGCGCTGCCTGGAAGCCGGTATGAATGATCATATTGCCAAGCCAGTCGATGTGGCGACATTATTTACTACGCTGCTTAAATGGTTGCCAGGACCATCGGATGCTGTTACGTGCGGCGGCTCGCAGGGGATGAATGATCTCTCTGCTATTCCTGGCCTTGATGCCGGTCAGAAGGTTGATCAGGGCAGTGGTGAGCCGGAGGACATCGATGAGGCGCAATTGCAGCGCGTCACAACCCACCTTGCAACCCTGCTGGCCGAAGACGATATGCGAGCGAATGAGGTTTTCCGGGAAGCTGCATTGCTGTTGCGCGCGGGCCTTGGCGAGAAGACCGAACTTCTTGAACGGCAGATCATCGCGTATGAATACCATCAAGCGTTTGAAACCTTGCATGCAGCGGTGGCGGAACGATTGGATTTTGGGTAAATAATATCCCTATCTCAGTAGAATATTGGGTTGTTTTATGAGTAATATTATCTTTTTATTTCAATTGATTATTGCCATAAAGCCTGCTTTTTGGCATCGAAGTTTGGTATATTTATTATCAAGTTATTGGCAATCCACGCCTTGGAATGCCAGCCATGGGAAATCCCAAGATGCACAGCATGGAATCTATGCCAGCGGGCTATCCCGCGCTTAACGAACGCACCCAGCATTTGTTGAGGGCACTGGTCGAACGTTACATCCGCGATGGCCAGCCTGTCGGATCGCGGACCTTGGCGCGTGATGCTGGCCTGGATTTGAGTCCGGCCACGGTTCGTAACGTAATGGCAGATCTCGAGGAACTCGGTTATCTGTCCGCCCCGCACACCTCTGCTGGCCGGGTACCGACAGCCCGAGGTTACCGGTTCTTTATTGATGCGTTGTTGCGTCTTCGGCCCCTGGATCATCAAGAAGTGGAAATCCTGCGCCGGCATATTGGTCAGCCGGCGCAGAGTAATGCTGAATTGGCGCGGTCGGTTTCAAATCTACTGTCTGGGGTTACTCAGTTGGCGGGGATTGTTATGCTGCCTCGCCGTAATGTGGTGACTTTGCGTCATGTGGAATTTTTGCCGCTCTCTGAGAAACGGGTGCTGGTCATCCTGGTGCTGAATACTCAAGAGGTGCAGAACCGCATCATTCAAACTCGCCGGCTCTATAACGCTGGAGAACTGCAACAAGCCGCAAACTATTTGAATGCCCAGTTTGCCGGTCAGGATATCCAGCAGGTACGGGAAGCGTTGCTTGGGGAACTGCGCGAGGCCCGCGACAGCCTCGACCACTTGATGCAGACCGTCATGGACATGGCCGAGCAAACCTTTGAGGCAGCACCGGATAGCGAGGATTATGTGGTGGCTGGCCAGACCCATCTGATGCAATATACCGACCTGTCCGATCTCGACAAACTACGGCAGTTGTTCGAAGCCTTCAACCACAAACGTGATTTACTGCACCTGTTCGATCAATGCCTGCATGCCGAGGGTGTGCAAATCTTCGTCGGCGAGGAATCCGGCTTTGAGGTGCTGGAAGGTTGCAGCGTGGTCACTGCCCCTTACAGCGTGGAAGGGCATGTGCTGGGCGTGCTGGGTGTTATTGGCCCAACGCGGATGGCTTATGACCGGGTGATTCCCGTCGTCGATGTAACCGCCCGGCTGCTGGCGGCTGTGCTCAATGGTCCTGCCTGATGGATCGATGAAGCTGTCTCGGACCTTTGCTCAGGGTTGAGCAAACAAATCCCAATGTCCCACGGTCAACCGCGAATCCTGTTGTTCGATTAAGCTACGCCGCTGCGCGGCCCATTCATTCAGCCAATGCGTCGAGCCGGGCGCAATCTCGCGGGCCGCTTCCACCCAGCCTTTCAACAAGGCCGTCTGCATGGCTATCTGCTCAGGGCCTAACTGCCAGGGACTAGGGCGTAATTCGGCTCGATAGTTCAGGCGCTCCAGCATCGTCTTAAATTCGGGAGCAGCTAGCGGCCCGAGCGCCGGGCCAAAACCCTTGTTCGTCTGCTGGTGGCGATTCACCCATGCGCGCACTCTCTCATCGTCTTTCAGCGCCGGGTCCCACACGAGGACCCCATCATAGCTGAGAGCGATAAAAATGGCCGCTTGCGCTTTCCGGCAATGCTGAGCTAACCATTCCAGCCACTCTGCCGATACCAAGTCAATCAAGGCGGAAGCCGTGACCAGGTGGATATTCTGAAAATCCAGCGACTCCTTGGCACTAACCAGGTCCAGACAATGCCGCTCGATCCGCCAGCACGCGGTGAGTGGCAAGCGAGCACTCTGTGCCAACAGTTTTGGATCGTGATCGATCAATCGCCAATGCTGCTCGCCACCCAGCATTGGCGCCAGAAATCGGGCATTCGCCCCCGTCCCGCTCGCTAAATCCAATACCGAAAGCGTATTGAATTGTTGCCGCCAGTTGAGTAGCTGGGTGGTTAGCTCCCCGTTGCGCGACGCAGCGTCCACCGGTTCACGCAACGCCAGCCACTCGGCGGAAAAACCGCTCATTCCGCTAACACCGCTTCCAGCACCCTGGCGAAACGGGCGCTGACTGTTGGCCAGTTAGGCAAGGTCTGACGCGCCGCACGGGCCCCAGCGGCCAATTGTTCCCGCAACGCCGGCTCGTCCATGAATCGTAACAGTGCTTCGGCCAGCGCCGTCTCGTCGCCGGGCGGAACCAATAATCTAGCATCCGGCGGTACGGTACTGGGAATCGCGCCGGCAGTTGTGCTGATGATGGGTAAGCCTCGGGCGAGCGCTTCGGCCAGCACCATCCCATACCCTTCATGAAAAGACGGCAGCACAAATCCATCGGCTTGTTGATACGCCGCATCCAACGCCGCTGTCTCCAGCTCTCCTAACCACTCGATATGGCCAGACAAATCCAATTCGCCGGCGAGCGTCCGCAAATCAGCGGCAAAGGCCGGGTCCTGCGTGTTGCCGCCGGCGCAACGTAACCGCCACCTCCGATCCCGCAGCCGGGCCAGTGCCCGGAACAGAACAGCGTGGCCTTTGCGGGGAGTCAGGGTGGCCGCGCACAACCAGACCCATTCACCACAGTTTGAACCGGCCGCTAGCGGGGCAGGGTCAACGCCGGGCGATACTACCGTGCAGCGTTCCGCTGCAACGCCATAGCTGGCCAGCGCCTGTGCGGTGCTGGGACTGGTCACGATCACGTGGCGCACGTGGCGCAGCGCCTCGCGCTCACTGGCGTATAAGCGCTGACGTTCCGGCTCATCCAGCCCGGTTTCCAGCGCCAGCGGGTGATGCACCAGTCCAACCAGGCGCAACCGGCCGCGGTGGGCGGCGGCGGCTTCTGGCATAGCCCCCAGCGCCAGCCCGTCAATGATCACCAATGCCTTCTCTGGCAACCCAGACAGCACATCATGCGCTTCGGCTAGCGCCGCTTGGGCCGGTGCGGGGAATGTGGCGTCGAGGCGCTGAAGCGTGACGGACCAGCCCAATGCGGCCAGCCCGGCCATGATGCGCCGATCGTAGATCGTGCCGCCGGTGCGCCGGTCAGGATCGCCGGGGATCAGGAAATACGCCTGGTTCAAGGCAGAAGCCCCTCATAAGACGCCCAGGCAATATGCGATTCATGCAAGGTAACGCGCATGGAACTCAGGCCCGTGGCGTTTGATCCTAGTTGTCCCTCCTCGATCTGTACCGCAATCCGGTCAAAAATCTCCCGGGCTAGAAACTCGGTCGTCGTATTACGGCCCGAAAATTCGGGGATTTCGTCGAGATTGCGGTAATTCAGCGCCTCCAGCACTGCATGGAGACTGTCACTCAGCCGGCCAATATCCACTACCACCCCATCGGGATCAAGGTCAGGACGGCGTAGTTCCAGATCGACGACGTAGGTGGCCCCATGCATTCGCTGAGCGGAACCAAACGTCTCTCCGCGAAAGCTGTGGGCAATCATCAAATGGTCACGGACGCAAACAGTGTACATAGCAGGACCTCGGGTTGAGGATTTTGGATGATCCGGTTGAAATCATTGCACAAGTTCTACCGGGCGGTAATCAATACGGTGGCACAATACGCCTGACGGATTCTGGCTTAGCGCACTCATCACTTCCGGCAATGCTGTAAATGGACTTTCACCGCTGATTAATCTATCCAACACCGGATCTTCCAGCAATTCCATGATGGTTGTCATGCGCCGTCGATAAGTCCAGCGGCTGCGTTGGGCCGTGGCGATATGGCCAACCTGGGAACTGCGCAGGTTCAGCCGTTTGGCGTGGAAATCCTCGCCGAGAGGCAAGCTGACGGCTTTGATCCCGAACCAGCTTGCTTCCACAACGGTGGCCTCGAAACCGGCCAAACCCAATGCGGTGGCCAGTCCGGCGGGTGCGCCGCTGGCATGAATGATCACATCCTGCTGGCTTTCCGCCTGCGTTGGCAGGGCGAAACGAACGCCCAGTTGTTCGGCGATGAGCGCCTTATTAGGATCAATGTCCACCAGTTGCACCGCGCATCCTGGCAGCCGTCCTGCCAGCCGGGCGGTCAGGCATCCGACCACGCCAGCGCCGATGACCGTGATCCGGTCGCCCAATCGAGGTCCGGCATCCCAAAGCACATTGAGCGCGGTTTCCAGATTAGCGGCCAGTACGGCCCGTCCCGCCGGAACCGAGCCGGATACCGGCGTGACGGCTGCTGCCGGGACCACATAACGGTCTTGATGGGGATAGAGACAAAATACAGTCTTTCCGAGGCAAGCGGGTACACCGGCCTCAACGATGCCGACGTTGCTATAACCGTATTTCACTGGCGCCGGGAATTCGCCTTGCTGGAAGGGGGCACGCATCACCGGGTATTGGCTAGGCGGCACTTCGCCACGAAATACCAGACTCTCAGTGCCGCGGCTGATCGCCGTGTACAGTGTCCGCACCTGCACCTCATCGGGGCCGGGCAACGGCAATCGCTCACTGCGAATTTCGCCGCGGCCGGGCGCAACCAGCCAGAATGCGTGGGCGGGCATATCATCGGTTCTCATTGTTGATGACTGCTCTCCAAGGTTTTTGGAACGGCATTCGTCTTAAGATGCCTTAAAATGAGTTAGTAATGTAAAGACGCAATAGAGAGAACCCATATGGCAAATTTTGCAGCGACGGTCCATTCCCTGCTCCATGCCTTAGCAACGCCTCTCACGGTGCTGATGAGCGCCGGCGATATCTTGCGTAGCCGGGTGCCTGGCACTATAGAGCAACCCGTACACCTTGTGGATGATCTGAGCCATCAATTCGGAAGAGAAGTGGTCGAGTTGCGTGCCAGTCTTGGCGAGAGCATTGATTTGCACTCTTCCGCTAAGGCGGCAGAACAAATCCGGCAACTCGCCGCGGACTGGCGGCGCTATGAAGTGCATCTTTCTGAGTTGATTGATGAAATCGAACAGGCTGGAATTCAAATGCAGGAACCTTTGCTGGACAGGATTCTTCACCAGAACCTGCCTGGCGGATTGAGTGAATTGCGTCAAGTACTTTTGCGGCTGGAAGCGATTCAACCAAAAGACTTGACACCTTCCTGAAACAGCCATTGATTCCATCCCGGTGACCCACGCTACGGAAACCTCGCTTCGGCCATTGCGGGTGAGCGCGCTGTTGAATATTGTTGCCGTGCTATTGCTGCTGACCTGCATCGCGCTCATCATTACCCAGACTTTTAAAATGCCCATGGGCTATGTTGCTCAATCGCTCACGGCCTTTATTGGACAGCTACTAATCCTGGCGCAGTTTCTACCCCAACATCAGCCATTGACCTGTTTTGGTGCAGCCAATACCGTCACCTTATTGCGCGCTGGCATCACCGCCCTGTTTGCCGGACTGATGGGTCAACCCGCATTGACGCCTGCATTGGCCTGGATCATGACAGCGTTGGCCATAGCCGCCTTAATTCTCGATGGACTGGATGGCTGGCTGGCGCGCCGGCATGGTACGCAGAGTCTCTTTGGCGCCCGCTTCGATATGGAAGTGGATGCTTTTTTTATTCTGATCCTGACGGTGCTGGTCTGGCAATCCGGCAAAGCCGGGGTCTGGGTCATCTTATCCGGGGCATTGCGTTATGGCTTTGTCCTGCTGGGCTACGCGCTGCCTTGGTTAAATCAGCCGCTGCCGCCACGCCGGCGCCGGCAAACCGTGTGCGTGATCCAAACTGTGGTGCTGGTGCTGTGCCTGACGCCGCCACTCATTCCCCCGAAGTCAACCGTGTTGGCCGCCGCGGCATTAGGGCTACTGGCGCTGTCCTTTGCGGTGGATATAGCTTGGTTGTGGCGGCAGAATCGTCTGTCGGCTTGATCCTTGGCGTCCAGGGTAATTGGATCAAGTGCGGGATTGCCCCCGCTACTCGGTGAGCCTGATCGCATCAACTTCAGTAATGAACATGGAATCTGTCCGGCCTTGCCTGGAAACGCAGATAAAGCTTAATGTGGCGCTGGCTTCACCGCCCTCTGATCCAATGCTTCCAGCAACAACGGCCCAACCCGTTCAATCCCGCCCAGCGCGGTAGGTCCCGGTTGCATCCCCGGCTGGAATCCGTTCGCCATAAAGCGCTCCAGTAACGCCGGATCGCGCGAAAACAGATGAACCGGGATCTGCCAGGAAATCTCCCGGCCGCCGACGATGGCTGGCGGCTGGTGATCGCCCAGCACGACTAACAAGGCGCTCGCTGGCGCGTATTGGCGCAGATAACCGCCTACCATAGCGAGGTTGTAGCGAACGCTTTGGATATAGGCGGCCGCCAGTGCTTCGCCATCCAATCGTTCATTCAATTCTACCGGCCCGGATACCGCCACCGCATGGGCGGGCGCATCGAAAGCGCGCCAATCCGGCTGATACGGCGGCAAGGGCGCAAAGGGCGCGTGGCTGTTGATGGTGGGGAAGAACACGAAACGTGGCGTGCGATTCATCGCCGGTTCCAGTTCAAGCCGGTGAATCCGGTACAGGCTGTACTGATCGGGAATCGCCCACCAGCCATAGGCAGGACCGTGATAATCCAGGCGTTCCGCATTATAAATTTCGGCGAACCGGTAAAATTGCCCTTCCGGCCACGGATAACGCAAACCCGGCATGACCGCCACGGTCCGGTAACCGGCAGCGGCAAAAGACTGGACCAAGGTCGACCGGTCAGTGGCCAGCAATTCACGGTAGTCGCCTTGATCCGCGATGCGCAATCCGGATAGCAGGCTCGAATGCGCCAGCCAGGAGAGACCGCCAAAAGTACTCGATTCCACCCGTGCCGAGGCCGTCCGCCAGCCTGCCTGTTCCAATGTCTGTTCCAATGCGGCGAAATCACCGGCTAGCGGCTTAGCAAAGCGGGGATCGTCGAAGACCAGCGCCCCATAAGATTCAAAGAACATCACCAGCAGATCGCCGCCTTTTAGCCCGCTTAAATTCGAATTCAATAGCGGTGGTTGCGCAGCGATGCGCCCTTGATTGCGTAATACGGTCGCTTCCAGCGCCAACTGGATTTGCTCGATGAGCATCGAGGCGACCGGCAACGCAAACCGATGTTCAGTGGGCAGGCGCACATTCAACCGGCCCGCGCCATAGGATGCCAGCAATACCGCAGCGATCCCCCCGAGAATCCAGCGCCCAACCGGTTGATCCAGTGTCATCAGGACTGTATCCAGCGCCCAGCGTAGCATCGCAACCATGATTCCCAGCATGACCAGCAACGCCAGACTGCCCAATGCCAATTGCCAAGCCGTCACGCTGTCTAGAAACATCGCTGCAACCCGGGGGATATGTTGGCTGTCCCAGTACAAATGGATGGAACGCCCCATCAACGCGGGCATGGTGACATCGATATACCGCCCCAAAACCAGGATGATGAAACCACCGAGCAACAGACCCCGGCCCCAGCGGCCCAGCGGCCCTCGCCAGGCGACGAGCAAGGTCAGCGCTAGGAGCAATACGATCAGATCGAGAGAGAATTCCAGTACACCGCGTACTCCGGGGGTCGGCCAGCGGTTCTGAAAGGTCAATGCCAAATTAAGCAGCAAGAGCGCCAGTGAACAGCGGAAAACGTTTATACTGAGCCGCGGCAGGTTGTGCATGGGAATAAGCATATTCGGGATGAACCACTAAAGGAGCCTGTCACCGCGTTAAACCATCCGATCCCGATGACAGGAGGCAAGTTTCATGAACAGGGTAGACAAAGAACCATCCGTCTTGAGCGAGGATGATGTTCCACAAACCGGCGAACGACCCAGCGTGGAAATGCAACACTGTCTCGATGAAGTGGTAGAAGTACTGCGCAAATACGAAGTGGGGGTCACTCTCTGCCTAGCCAGTGACCGGGAATCGGTACTGCTCTATCGGATTCCTGAGTGGTGTGCGGTGTCGTTGAGCGACAATGGGCCGGAGATCAATTCCGATCAGCTCTGGCAGACCGATGATCTGGAAAAACTGCTGTTTCGTAGCTACCAAATGTCCACTGCCTTGCGGGAGATGAACGAACGCATGCATACGGAATCCACGCGGCTGGATGAGTTTGTCCGGAATCTAGGCCAGCATTTGCTGGATCCCGACCGTAAGGTCCACTGACAGGTGTGTTCCCGCTCCTTCAATTCCGGGTTTCAGACATCCGCCATTGCTGTGCCAAGTGGCGGGCTTCTGCCAATTCGGTTTGGCTCAACCGGCTGGCCACCATGTCCAGCGGTTGAGTGGCTCCTACATAGCCGCCGGATACCGCCAGATCCAGCCAGAGATGCGCCTTGATCCAGTCGGCTTTTACGCCACGGCCATTGCTGTACAGCATCCCTAGCCCGTATTGCGCCAAGGGCAGGTGATTGTTGGCCGCTTTTTCGAACCAGGCGAACGCTTGCGAGTCATCGCGGGGCACCCCGCGCCCGGTCGCATACAGCAATCCTAGCAATACTTGAGCCAGCGGTACATTCTGTCCGGCGGCCTTCCGGTACCATTCGGCAGCCTGGCGCTCGCTCTTTGGTAATCCGCCCCGGCCATCCGCATACATCAATCCCAGATTCAATTGGGCGGCAGCTAAACCTTGTTCGGCGGCTTTACGCAGCCAGACCACCGCCTGCGTGTCATCTGGCGGCGTTCCCCGGCCATTGGCGTAAAACACCCCCAGATTGAATTGCGATTCCGCATTGCCCTGTTGCGCAGCCTGCCGGAACCATTGCAAGGCCTGTCGTTCATCCTGCGACACGCCACTGCCTTGCGTGTACATCTTGGCCAGTTGCGCCTGACTGGGAACATGACCTTGCTCTGCCGCTTTGCGATACCACTCCACCGCCATCTGTTCGTTCTGTCCATCCTGGCCTTTTGCAGCATAAAAAGCGCCTAATTGATATTGCGCCTCGATATGCCCTTGTGCAGCCGCCTTATTCAGCCAGTTTAGCCCCAATTGTTCGTTACGCGAGACTCCGCGTCCGGTCAGATAGCGCCCCGCTAAGCGGAATTGGGCTTCAACATTACCGCCGGCGGCGGCCCGGTCCATCAACTGAATCCCTTTGGCTTCATCCAGAACGACGCCGCGACCGTTCAGGTAGCCCTCCGCGAGCTCCAGTTGCGCCAAAGGCAGATCCTGGTCAGCGGCCCGGCGGAACCAGAGCAGGGCTTGCCGTTCATCACGGGGCACCCCTCGTCCCTCTACATACATCCGCCCCAGGTAGTATTGCGCCAGCGGAATATTGCGGTCCGCAGCTTTCTGGTACCAACGCACCGCTTCTGTATCGTTACGGGCCACGCCATGACCCTCGGCATACAGGCGTCCGACATTAACCTCGGCCACATCTAATCCTTGCTCGGCTGCTTTGCGCATCCAGCGGAACGCCTCTCCAGGGTTGTCAGGTACGCCGCGACCGCTCAAATAACGCACTGCTAGATTGTATTGCGCCTCGGCATGATTCTGCTCAGCGGCTTTACGGTACCAATGCGCTGCCTCGTCATCACTGATTGCCACAACGCCACGGCCCGTGGCAAACATGGCGCCGAGATTGAATTGCGCATTCACATTGCCTTGCTGGGCCGCTTGCTGATACCAACGCACTGCCTCTTTATCATTACGGGAAACACCACGGCCACTGGCGTAAAAATTTCCTAATTCAAATTGGGCGGCGGCATGATTTTGTTCCGCTGCTTTGAGATACCACGTAACCGCCTGGACATCATCCTGCGTTATGCCCTTGCCGGTCGCGTACTGAGTGGCCAGCACGTACTGTGCCTCGGGATTGCCGCGCTCTGCGGAGCGCATCAGCCAGAATGACGCCTCACGCTCGCTGGGGGCGATACTCGGGTCGTTGGCATACAACATCCCCAAGTGAAATTGGGCGTCAGCATTACCCTGTAGGGCCGCTCGCCGCAACCATTCGGTCGCGGTGCGCTGATTGCGTACGACGCCATGCCCACGCAAGTACATGAGGCCGATCATATTTTGGGCACTCGGATCGCCTTGCTTGGCCCACGTCATATACTCTTGAAACGCTGTCGTAAAATCACCACGGCGATAGGCATCGGCAGCAGTATTGGTGGCTGCGCCGGGTGATGCCGGCCGGGTTTGACCGTAATGCCAAACACCTTTTTCATCCTGCCATTTATTGACCGCCGGTTCTTGTGAAACCGCAGTCTGAACTAGACTCACCAGTATCACTGCTGACCACAGCAGCACAGTCTTACGCATAACTGCCTCCAGTAAACCTGAATGGGGTTCTCTTGAAATTTCCTGATTAGTCACCATCCACTTTGCTGTAATGTTTTGCGATTCAGAATAGGGGCCGGGTTAACGGCGTCGACCCGGCTCAGATTATGCTACTCCATTATGCAACCTGTTCTTGATCTAGCGAGTTATTGGACAACCAAGTAATTCGTCATAACCGGTATCTAACATAGAGTGCTATAAAGTTTATGGGTAACTTGCAGCCTCTTCGATATTCATCCCACCATTGCGAGGACATTTGAATGGCCATCAATTTACAGAAAGGCCAGCGCATTAGCCTGGAAAAAGAAGCAGGACGCGGCCTGAGCCGGGTTGTCATGGGTCTGGGCTGGGGCATGAAGCAGGTCCAGAGTAAGGGCTTCCTGGGCTTTGGCGGCGGCACACGTCAAGAATCCGTCGATCTGGATGCCTCCTGTTTGCTGTTCGACACGAGTGGTAACCTCGTAGACACTGTGTGGTTTCGACAATTGGAAAGCCGCTGCGGGTCCATTCGCCACAGCGGTGATGACCGTTCCGGAGGCGGGGAGGCCGGCGCCGATAATGAACGGATCACTATCGATCTAGGCCGGGTGCCTGCATCCGTGCAAGCACTGATCTTCACCGTCAACAGTTTCAGCGGCGAAGGCTTTGCTGGAATTCCCAACGCTTTCTGTAGGTTAGTCGACGATGCAACCAGCAGCGGAATCGCCCGTTTCGATTTGTCGTTGGAAGGCGGCCATCACACCGGTCTCATTATGACCAAGCTATATCGCCACAACAATGAATGGAAGATGCAGGCAATCGGCGAGCAAGCCGAGGGGCGCACCTTCCATGATCTGTTGCCGGCGCTTCAGCCTTATCTGTAAGACTCGCTAGGGACAGGATTATGGAATTGCAGCCTGGTCAGAATTTCTCGATTACCAAGCACAGCCCGGCGCCCGCTGCGGTCAACATCGTCCTGAGCTGGGAACCTGCCGGCACGCCGCTGATCCTTGATTCCAGCGCCTTTGCTTTGAACACGCAAGGCAAAGTGCGCAGCGACGGCGATTTCATCTTCTACAATCAGTTGACGTTGCCCGGCGGCGGCATCCAACGGGCCGAAGACGGCCGGATGTTTACTGTCACTTTTGCCAAACTCCCGCCTGGCGTCGAGCGGATTATCATTGCCCTGACTATCGACCAAGGACAACAACGCAGCCAATCTTTTGGCCAGCTCAGCCAGGTGCGAGCCGATATCCGCAATGCAAGCCATCAAGCATCGCTGGCGACCTTTCCACTGACGACCAAGATGATGCCGGAAACAGCGCTAATCGTTGGCGAGTTTTACCTGCGCAATAACGAATGGAAATTCCGGGCAGTCGGCCAAGGTTTCGTCGGCGGGTTGGAGCCGCTGGCCCGGCAATACGGGGTGGATGTCGCCGATGATTCCGCAGCAGCTCCGGTTTCGCCCGCATCACCCGCCACCCCGCCGCGTCCCGCTGCTGCCCCATCACCACCGGCTACTCCTGCCAAGCCGGTCCAGCTAGAAAAAATAACGCTGGAGAAAAAAGGCAGCAGCATTTCCCTGGAGAAGAAAAGCCAGGGCTTTGAAGACCTGGTGATCAACCTTAACTGGAATCAAGGCAGCGGCGGTGGCAAGGGTTTTTTTGGCCGGCTGACCGGTGGCCGCAAGATCGATCTCGATCTGGGTTGCTTGTTCAAGCTGCGCGATGGCCGGGCCGGCGCGGTGCAGGCGTTGGGCAATAGTTTTGGTAGTCTGCAACAGCCGCCCTATATTCAGCTCATGGGCGATGATCGCAGCGGCGCCAGCGCGCAGGGCGAATTCCTGCACATCAATGGTCGCCAGTGGGAGCAACTGGATCGGGTGGTGATTTTTGCCCTGATTTATGAAGGCGCTCCCAACTGGGCGGAGACAGACGCCGTGGTGACGATTCAAACGCCAGGCCAACCCACCTTGGAAATCCGTCTTGATAGCCACCGCAACGATCAGCGCATGTGCGCGCTGGCGATGCTGGAGAACGAAAGAGGTAATATCAAGGTCACTAAACTGGTCGAATATTTCCTGGACCACCGCTTTCTCGATGAAGCCTACGGCTTTGGCCTGCGCTGGGTGGCGGGTTCCAAGGACTGATTTCTGTCCGCATTTTTCTCAAAACTTCCAAACTGGAGGAATACAGCATGGCCCTTGAATGGTTGAAACAACGTTATAGCGAAGTCTCCGCTAACCTGAAAACGGAAGTTACCAAACTCCGTAACAAGAGCTTTCTGGAAGCGGTGGTCGCCGGTTGCGCGCTAGTGGCACATGCCGATGGCGTGGTTCGCGCCGAGGAAAAGCAAAAAATGATGGGCTTTCTGCGAAACTCCGAAGTGCTATCGGCCTTTAGCACCGAGGAAGTGATCACTATCTTCGACAAATACGCTAAACAGTTCGAATTTGACTATCAAATCGGTCAGGCCAGCGCCTTGCAAGCCGTCGCCAAGGTCAAGGACAAATCGGACGAGGCACGGTTGATGGTGCGGGTCTGCTGCGCGATTGGCGCTGCCGATGGCAACTTCGACGATAACGAGAAAGCGATCGTGCGCAAGATTTGTGCTGAACTGAATCTGAATCCAAAGGATTTCGACCTGACCTGAACGCATCCCGGGACCGTGTTCAGGAACCTTCAATCCCGGATTCTGCATCCATAACGAAGAAATCAGCAACAAAGCGGAGGATGAACTCTATGGCTATTTCTCTCAATAAAGGCGGCCGGCTGTCCCTGAGTAAAGAAGCTCCAGGCCTTTCCAAGGTGTTGATTGGGTTAGGTTGGGATGCCCGCGCCACTGATGGTGCTCCTTTCGACTTGGATGCCTCAGCATTCATGTTAAGCGCTGACGGCAAGGTGCGCTCAGAGGCGGATTTCATTTTCTATAACCAGTTGAAATCAACCTGTGGCTCGGTAGAGCATACGGGCGATAACCTGACCGGTGCGGGTGAGGGTGACGATGAAGTCATCAAGGTAGATTTAACCAAGGTGCCTGCCGAAGTGCAGAAGATTGCCTTCACCGTCACCATCCACGAGGCTGACCAGCGTAAGCAAAACTTCGGCCAAGTCGGCAATGCCTATATCCGGGTGGTTAACGCCGATAATAATACCGAGATTACCCGCTACGATCTGGCCGAAGATGCCTCGACGGAAACGGCCATGATTTTCGGCGAACTCTACCGGCACAGCGGCGAGTGGCGTTTTACCGCAGTCGGTCAGGGTTATGCGGGCGGCCTGGCAGCAATGTGCCATCAGTATGGGATCAACATTTAAGCCGGTAAGCGGGCTTACTCTAAACAACAGGAGATTGAATAATGGCTATATCTTTACAGAAAGGCCAGAATGTTTCACTGAGCAAGCAGGCGCCCGGCCTGAAAAAAGTACGCTTTGGCTTGGGCTGGGATTTGCGCAAGACCGATGGCAGCGATTTCGACCTGGATGCTTCTGCTTTTGTGCTGGACGGCAATGGCAAGGTGCTCAGTGACCAGCATTTCGTGTTTTACAACAACGCCAAAGACCCTTCGGGCGCGGTCGTCCATAAGGGCGATAACCGCACGGGCGAGGGCGAGGGCGACGATGAGGTCATCGAGATTGAGTTAGCCTCGATGATGCCTAATGCCGCCAAGGTGTCCTTCGTGGTCACTATCCACGACGCCGAAGCCCGCAAGCAGAATTTTGGCCAAGTTGCCAACGCGTATATTCGCGCACTCAACGCCGATGGGGATCAGGAAATCGCCCGTTATGACTTGTCTGAGGATGCGTCCACCGAAACGGCCATGATCTTCGGCGAACTCTATCGCCACAACGATGAGTGGAAGTTTAAAGCGATTGGCCAGGGCTATGCCGGCGGACTGGCGGCAGTGGCCAAGGATTTTGGCGTCAATCTTGGCTAAACGGCCGGTTCCTTACTAATCTGCCCATCAGGGTGAGGCGGCAGTTCAGTTTCCTGCCGCCTCACTTTTAGCAATTTCTAATCCTCCTCAGAAGGATGATGCGGGCAATCCAGACGGACGCAGTGGCCGTAAAGAATCAGCCGGTGCTCGGCCAGCTCAAAGCCAAGTTGTTGCGCGATAGCGTGTTGCCGCCGCTCGATTTCTTCGTCGCAGAACTCCTCAATCCGTCCGCATTCCAGGCACAAGATATGATCATGGTGTGCACCCTGATCGAGTTCGAACACCGACTGGCCACCTTCAAAGTGATGGCGTTTGACCAGTCCAGCCGTCTCGAATTGGGTTAACACGCGATACACAGTGGCCAAGCCGATTTCCTCGCCGGAATCGGCCAGGGATTGGTGAATATCATCGACAGTCAGATGTGTATTACCTGGATGTTGCAACATATTGAGGATTTTGATACGTGGCAGTGTGACCTTCAGGCCCGCCTGCTTGAGTTCTTTAGATCCCACGCGGAACTCTCCCGGGATTTCGCTTACCTACCCGTTGCCGTTGTACGTTATGATGTGGCCCTGTTCATCAGCAACCTGGACCTTGCCTTCCATGTTTTACACTTCCCTGCGCGCTACTGGCGCCCTGCTCCTATCGCTGATTGCCGGTTGCGAATCGTTCGTTCCCAGCTTTTACACCGTTCCAGTTCGTCAGGGCAATTACATTGACCCGGCATTCGTCACTCGGTTGCACCCTGGCATGACCCGGCAACAGGTTCAGGGCATCATGGGAACGCCTTTGATCGCTGATCCGTTTCACCAGAATCGCTGGGATTACTACTACCAGTATGGCAAGGGCAGCAAAATAACCGAGCAACGCCGCATCACTGTATTTTTCAGTGGCGATATCCTTGATCGCATTGACGCGGATAACGGCTAATCACTGCCGGATTCCAGATCGCCACCTCCCCGGCGCATCTGCTTGCCCTCGGCGGCACGCTTCTTGCGGACTTCCTTGGGATCAGCAAGGAGCGGGCGGTAGATCTCGATCCGGTCACCGGTGCGGGCAATGGCCGATAGCTTGCTTAACTTACCGAAGACCCCCACTTTGGCGGTCTGGGGTTGAATTTCCGGAAACTGCTCATGAATGCGTGACTGAATAATCGCCTGCTCTAGCGTTGTCCCTTCGGGAATTTCGACCGGGATGATCAGTTGCCGGTCAGGCTGCGCATAGGCGACCTCGATCCGGATGGTTGCCGGGTTGGGAGCGTTATCGTTTCCCATAGAGATCCGCCGCCCGCTTGCAGAAGGCATCTACCAACGAGTTGGCAATCTGTTTGAACACCGGTTCGATGACCTTGCGCAACAGGGCATTGGAAAACTCGAATTCCATATCCAGTGATACCTTGCAGGCATCAGCCCGCAATGGCTCGAAGCGCCAGTAGCCTTCGAGGTGTTGGAAAGGTCCCTCCAGCAGGCGAATGCCGATCATTTTATGTTTCTGCATCCGGTTGCTGGTGGTAAAGGTTTTATGCACGCCACCCTTGGCCATTTCAATCGTTGCTCGCAATTCATCTTCGCCACATAGGGTGATATGGGCAGAACGGCACCACGGTAGGAACTGCGGGTAGCGTTCAATATCGTTAACTAGATTATACATTTCCGCCGCCGAATACAGCACCAATGCGTTTTTTTTGACCGTCGCCATGACTCAATCTCCATTGCGGCGTTATCGATAGGGGATTGGACCCTTAAAACACCAGTTTCGTTGAATCTGCGTTCATCCTCAAGCATCCTGTGTTCAGTCTAATTATTTATCCGCCGCTTCCTTTATGGAGGAGGGGGAGGGGGATGCAAACGATTGCGGCATCACTGACGGGATTTCTATATGAGTAAGAAAAAACCGGTTTCTAATCATCAGATCGCTGGCAACAAGAAGGCGTATCACGATTATTTCATCGAAGAACATTTCGAGGCAGGGCTATCGCTGCAAGGCTGGGAGGTCAAAAGCTTGCGGGCAGGCCGTGCCCATCTTAAAGAGAGTTATGTGCTGTTGCGTGATAACGAAGCCTTCTTGTTCGGCTGCCACCTGTCGCCATTGACCTCGGCCTCGACCCATGTCGATGCGGACCCGACCCGTACTCGTAAGCTGCTGTTACACCGGGAAGAGATCGACCGGCTGGTTGGCGCGGTCGAACGCAAAGGCTACGCGCTGATTCCGCTGGCGCTGTACTGGAAGCATAACCGGGCCAAGCTGGACATCGGACTGGCCCGGGGCAAAAAAGAATATGACAAGCGGGCCACCGAGAAAGACCGTGACTGGAATCGCGATAAGCAGCGTTTGATGCGGGAACGATAAGCCCGGTGCTTTCGTGCGCGCAGGTATCAGCGATGCTACAAGGTATCAGTAGATGAAAGCCAAATTTCGTGGTGCTGTGGTGGTGTTACTGGCGTTGATAGCAGGAGTAACCTACTGGCAGTATAGCAAAAACCGCCCAATCGATGGCGCACTCGTGTTGTATGGCAACGTCGATATCCGTGAGGTCGAATTAGCCTTTCGTCAACCCGGCCGGCTCCTGAAGATGATGGTTGACGAGGGCGCAACCGTGAAGGCGGGAGACATCGTGGCGGAACTGGACGCACAACCGTACCGGGATGCGCTTGCCGTCGCAGAGGCTGAAGTCCGGCAAGCCCAAGCGGAGCTTGACAAACTTCAACGCGGCAATCGCCCCCAGGAAATCAGGCGCGCCGAAGAGTCCGTACGCCAAACGGAAGCCGTTTTCCGCAAGGCGGACAATGATTTTCGCCGGCAAAGCGAACTTGCTAGCACCAGGGTAGCGAGTCGAGAGACGCTGGAAGCAGCGCGCGCCGTTCGTGACGAAGCCGCTGCTGCTTTGGCTTCAGCGCAGCAGGCGCTATCGTTGCAGAAGGAAGGTTTCCGGTTAGAAGATATTGCCGCCGCGCAGGCGCGGCGGGCCGGTGCCGAAGCCACGCGCGCCCAGGCGCGGACGGCGCTGGACGACACGCAACTCGTGGCCTTGGCCGATGCCATCGTGCTCAGCCGGGTGCGCGAGCCGGGCAGCATGGTGGACAGCCACACCGCCGTTTACATCCTGTCGCTGCGGGACCCGGTGTATGTGCGCGCTTATGTCAGCGAGCCTCATTTGGGCCGTATCGCGCCAGGCGTCAAGGTGAAGGTGCGCACTGATTCTTCCAGCAAAATCTACCAGGGGCACATCGGCTTTATCTCGCCCCGCGCCGAGTTTACGCCGAAGTCGGTTGAAACAACGGACCTGCGCACCAGCTTGGTCTATCGCTTGCGGATTGTCGTAACCAGCGCCAATGAGGGCTTGCGTCAGGGCATGCCGGTCACCGTCACGGTTGAGACTGCGCCCGCTGGGTAGAGATGGCGATGAACCAGATGAATACCGCTTTACCAGCCATTCCACCGGCGGCTGTCGAACTCAACGGGGTCATCAAGCGTTTTGGCAAGAATGAGGCTCTGCGCGGTATCCAGGGCCGTATCCTGCCTGGACGATTGACGGGGCTGGTGGGGCCGGATGGTGCGGGCAAGACTACGTTGATGCGCCTCATGGCGGGCCTGATGGCGCCGACCGAGGGGCGCATCACCGTAGCCGGGCTGGACCCGGTACGTGACAGCATGGCGCTGCCAGACCTCATCGGCTACATGCCGCAACGCTTTGGACTTTACGAAGACCTCTCGGTGATGGAGAACTTGCGCCTGTATGCCGGGTTGCGCGGGCTTGAGCGGCGCGTTCACCGGGACACCTTCCATCGGCTGCTGGAGTTCACCCGGCTTGGCCCTTTCACCACACGTCTGGCCGGCCAGCTCTCTGGCGGAATGAAGCAAAAGCTAGGGCTGGCGTGTGCGCTGATGGCCACGCCCAAAGTATTGCTGCTGGATGAACCTGGAGTCGGCGTCGATCCGGTGAGCCGGCAAGACCTGTGGCGCATGGTGCAAGCGCTGACCGATGAAGGAATGGCGGTCATCTGGGCCACAGCCTATCTCGACGAGGCGGAGCGCTGCGCAGCGGTGCTCCTGCTCAATGAAGGGGTTCTCAAATTTGACGGGGTTCCTGGCGAACTCACGGCGCGATTGCAAGATCGCAGCTTCAAACTCCTGAATCACTGCCATGACCGGCGCGCGTTGCTGTCAGAGGCTTTGCATTTGCCCGCTGTGTGCGATGGCGTGATCCAGGGCAACGCGGTCCGTGTCGTCTTACGTACCGCCAGCCAGCGTGACGCCATTGAAGCCTTTGCCAAAAAAGCAGGGGCGGAACTTCAACCGGTCGCGCCTCGTTTCGAAGATGCGTTTATTGATCTCCTCGGTGGCGGTCCGGGTGGCGTGTCTGCCATCGCGCAGAAGATGGCGCCGGTCGCTCTGGACTCTGGAATCGTTGTGGAGTGTCGCGGCCTCACCCGGCGCTTTGGTGCGTTCACGGCCACTGACCAGGTCAGTTTTCAGGTGCGCAAAGGCGAAATCTTCGGACTCCTGGGTCCCAATGGAGCGGGTAAATCTACCACGTTCAAGATGCTGTGCGGGTTATTGCGCCCGACCGCTGGCGTGGCGCGGGTTGCCGGTTTGGATCTGCGTACAGCCAGCAGCCAGGCCAAGCGGCAATTGGGCTATATGGCGCAGAAGTTTTCGCTCTATGGGTTGTTGTCGGTTCAGCAGAACTTAGAGTTCTCTGCCGGGGTTTACGGGCTAGAGGGCGCTTTGAAGCGTGAGCGCATCGCGGAAATGGTTCAGACCTTTCAGCTTGAGAAGCGCCTCAACAGCGCGCCTGATGAGCTGCCATTGGGTTATAAGCAGCGTCTGGCGCTGGCCTGCGCACTCATGCACCGTCCGCCGGTTTTGTTCCTCGACGAACCCACGTCCGGGGTCGATCCGATTACCCGGCGTGAGTTCTGGACGCATATCAATGGCTTGGTGCGCAAGGGCGTGACCGTTTTGGTCACGACGCATTTCATGGACGAAGCCGAGTATTGCGACCGTGTGGCCCTGATGTACCGGGCGAAACTGATCGCGCTTGATACTCCGGATGCGCTCAAGGCGCAAGCCAGGACCCGCCGTAACCAGGAACCCGCCATGGAAGATGCCTTCATCCATCTGATCCAGGCGGTGGATGCCCAAGATGCCGCTCAGTCCAAGAAGGCGGCTGCATGAACAGGCGGAGGCTGATCGCACTGGTGCGCAAGGAAAGTCTTCAGGTCATCCGCGATCCCTCGACCTTCCTGATTGCCTTTGTGTTACCCGTGATCCTGCTGTTCTTGTTCGCCTATGCCGTGTCATTGGATATCCGCAAGGTGTCCATTGGCGTGGTGCTGGAATCGGATGGCGCTTCTGCTCAATCGCTCGCCGCAGCTTTCGGCGGAACCCGGTATTTTCAAGTCACTCCAGCGCGGGACCGGCGGGAAGTGGCTGGTGACGTGGTATCGGGCCGGCTCAAGGGTTACGTCGTCATCCCCCAAGATTTCGAACGCCGGCTGGTGTCCAGCGTGCCAGGCGCGCTGGTGCAAGTCATCACCGACGGTTCGCAGCCCAACACGGCGGGCTTCGTGGCCGGGTATGCGCAAGGCGTCATCACCCAGTGGCTGGCCAGCCGGGTTGCGCAACCCCCGCTGCCCGTGGTCGAGGTGCGGTCACGCTTCTGGTTCAACCCCGAGATCGAAAGCCGCCGGTTTCTCGTGCCTGGCGCTATCGCCATCATCATGACGATGATCGGCACGTTGCTCACGGCGCTGGTGGTGGCCCGGGAGTGGGAGCGCGGGACTATGGAGGCGTTGCTTTCAACCCCGGCGCGGGTCACCGAAATTCTGATCGGCAAGTTGCTGCCGTACTTTGTGCTAGGACTGCTGGCTACGCTGGGTTCGGCCTTGCTGGCAGTCTTTGTCTTCGACGTGCCGCTGCGCGGTTCCTGGTTCACCTTGCTGCTGCTGTCCGCGGTCTTCCTCGTTCCCGCCTTGGGCCAAGGGCTGATGATTTCAGCGCTTGCGAAGAATCAGTTTATTGCTGCACAGGCGGCGCTCTTCTCCGGCTTTCTGCCGGCCTTCCTGCTCTCGGGGTTCCTCTTCGAGATTGACTCGATGCCCGCGCCCCTCCGCATCATCACCTATGTGGTGCCTGCACGCCACTTCATTGCCTCGCTTCAGACCGTTTTCCTGGCCGGTGACGTGTGGGCGGTGATGCTGCCGGACATGGCGGCGATGCTGGCCATTGGGGCAGTGTTCTTTGCCCTCGCCAAGGCCAAGACCCGCAAGAGCCTCGATACCTGAATCATGAATCTGTCCTGGTCACGGCTGCGCGCGCAGATTATTAAAGAACTGCTCAGTATTCTGCGGGACCGGCGCGCCCGGGCCATCCTCATCGGGCCGCCGCTGATGCAATTGTTCCTCTTCTCGTTCGCAGTGACGCTCGACGTGCGTAACGTCTCGATCGCCGTTTATGATCGTGACGGCGGGCGCTGGTCGCAGGAGTTAGTGGCCAGCATCGGCGCAGCCACGTTCGTCGGACGCCTGGTGACGGCGCTAGACGCACAGCAATTGCAAGAGGCGATTGAACGGCAGCAGGTGCTGCTGGCTATCGACATACCGGAGACCTTCTCGCGCGACGTCGCGGCGGGCCGTCCCGCGCCCTTGCAAGTCATCGCCGATGGCCGCCGCGCCAACTCCGGGCAAGTGGCGCTTCGCTATGTGGAGAACATCGCCAGTAATCTGGGCGCAACGATTCAAGCCACCGGTTCCTCCGGTAGCGGCAGCCTCGCCATCCGGCACTGGTTTAACCCGAATCTGATCTACCGCTGGTTCGTTGTGCCCAGCCTTGCTGGCACTTTAGCGATGTTTACTTCCCTCATCGTCACGGCGCTATCCATTGCGCGCGAACGCGAACTCGGCACCTTCGATCAGTTGCTGGTTTCGCCCACGACGCCAATGGAAATCATCGTGGCCAAGGCGGCGCCGGCGCTGGTCATCGGCACGGCGCTGGGGATGTTGATGGTGGGGGCTGGCGTGTTTGCCTTTGGCATTCCTTTCACGGGTTCTCTGGGGCTCTTATTTCTGACGATGTTATTGTTCATTCTGTCGATCGTGGGGGTGGGGCTGATGATTTCCTCCATCTGCGCCACACAGCAACAGGCGATCTTGGGCGCTTTTGCAACCGGTGTGCCGATGATTCTGATGTCGGGGTTCGCCACGCCGGTGGAAAACATGCCGGCGGTCTTGCAGTGGGTTGCTGAGGCCATTCCCTTGACGCATTTTCTGATCATCGTCCAGGGCACGTTTGTAAAAGCGTTACCCGCAGCGGATGTGGCCGCCCAAGCCTGGCCAATGGCGGTAACGGCGCTGGTGACGTTGAGTGCAGCGACGGTCCTGGTGCGCAGCCGTTTGCAGTAAGCGGCAACCTGGAGAGTCCAGTTAAATATATGGAACTTTCCGGCTATTGGGCTATCATATGATGTTACCCAAGGGGGCGATTCCGGGTTTCGACGTGGATTGCAAAACCCAAGGCGCATGTCGAGGATGCAGCTAGCCTCGTTAATCTTGCTGTAAAATATAGTTGCCAACGACGACAGCTACGCTCTGGCGGCTTAAAGCCCGCTAGCCTTTGACCGGAACTTGCTTGTGAGGTCCGGAGCCTTTCGGGGCATTCAGAGGTCGACTAACACAAGCTCGCGCCAAACCTGTCCGGGGGGGAGGCTCTAAAACTCACCGGAACCGCCGTTCGACGCCCTGCCGGTCGGGTTGCGAAAGGTTAAATTAAAGATCAGGCTAAGCATGTAGGGCCGAAGGCGGAGGATCTGCGGACGGGGGTTCGATTCCCCCCGCCTCCACCATTTCAACATCCAGCAGTACCCAGAAATACCCTGAAGCCCGCGTAACGGCGGGCTTTTTGTTTGGGTTTTTGTCCATCAGCGGGCCACGCTGTTCATTGATATCCCTGGGGATATGACGCAGTTAGCGTAACGTGTGGTCAGGCTTATTTCGCCAGTCTCAACCGCCAAATCGTACCGCCAGACCATCGAGCGTAATATTCTCGGCAATCTCGTCGTGTGGAATCAGCATATAGCGCCATGGCTTGCCGCCATAACTTGCCGCATGCTCTGAGGCATTCGCGCACCACTTGAGAGCCGCCTCTTTCTTGGCAATGACGATTGGGTCATCAAGCTCCATGCGCTTTTTGGGTTCCAGCATGTAGATCGCGTCAGCCATCTCGGCAACAAAGTCCGGCTGATATTCCAAGTGATCCACGCCGTTCTGATAGTAAATCTGGAATTGACCCTTGGCGGGTTTGAACCACTTGAGGGCCTCGCGTTCCAGAATGACCGCCAGCTTGCGCTCCGCATCGGAATCAAACTTCTGTACCGGATAGAGGCAACGTTGGAAGCCGCCGAACAGGTACTTCGCCATGTTGCTCTTGTCCACCGGCTCTACCCGGTAGTTGGCGGGCGGTTCTTGTACGGAAACCGTGTAGGCGCTCTGCTTCAGCTCGGTAAAGCCCTTGCTGATCTTCACTTCGTAACCGACGGCCTCCTCCCAGTAATGGGCCTGCATCTGGGCGTGAATGAACCGGGCAATATCCCGCTGGTAGCAGCGCAGCACCTTGCGGGTGTCCTCTTCGGACAAATAGCCCTTGAAATGCTGCACGGTCTGGGTGGCTAGATCGTAGAGCAGGCCGGCGTGTTCGTCATAGGAAACGTCGTCGAAATCCACCAAGCCGCTGACTACAATGTCTTCCAGCCGGGCTTCCTCGATACCGCCATGCCCGAGCGACACCACGTCCAGTTGATTAGTGCGCAGGTGCTGAATCCAAAGCTCGTTGGATACTGCCGGGTACTTCAGCGTGGCAAGTGCAAGGGTGAACGGCTTGAAGCCCGATTTAACTTCGCCTTTAGGCACCATGAGAATGCGTGGGATATCGATGGTCTGCTGTGCCACTAGCTCGACCGTTTTCGCCACTACGGTGGCAATGTCTGCCTTTTCTCCCATGCCTTCGAGTGCATACTGTGCCGGTTGATGTTGCTCCTCAACCGCCTTGACGATAGCTGCTTGGATTTCCGGTTTTTTCAGATGTTCGATGGCCGGCAACGCCTGCGGCTGGTTTTCCAGCGTGCGGATGACCTCATAGGTAATCTGTGCGACTTTCTGCTCTTCCGGTTTGGCGAAAACTGGAGCCTGATCCTGCCCGGCTACTGTCGTGCTATTCGTCGCGTGGGCAGGCTTCAAACCCAGTTTTGTGGCCAATTGCGATTGCGACACCACCGTGATTGTTTTCTGGCCAAGCGCATCCGCATCCAGCACCACCGCCTGCAAGTGGATCGTCGAGTCCGGCTTGTTGGCTTCGGTGATGATATCCTGGAATTTATCATGGGCGACGATATTCAGCCGATCCACGGCAGTCACGCCGGTGCGTTTGCCGTAGGGCAGGCGCAGGCCGCGCCCGATGGATTGCTCAATGAGGATGCGAGCATTGGCGGCCCGGAGCGGCACGATGGTGTAAAGGTTGGTCACGTCCCAGCCTTCCTTGAGCATGTTGACGTGAATCACGATCTCCGTCGGCTCTTCGGTGTGCTCCACTTTGAGCAGGCGCGTGATCATTTCCTCTTCTTCCGCGCCAGTTTTGCTCGAATCCACTTGGATGACCTTGTCGCGGTAGTGCCCCTCGAAAAAGCTGTCGGACTTGATTAACTCGGACAGTTGCCCGGCATGGGCGGTGTCACGGGCGATCACCAGCAAGAAGGGTTTGACGATGGGATTGCCGCTTTCGCGGGCGTAGGTTTCCAGCTCGACCTTCACGCTTTCATGCAGCCGCACGCCGTCTTCCAGCTTGAGGTGCTCGATTTCCTCCAGCGACATGCCCACCGGGTTGAAGTTCTTGCGCGTCACCACCGCCGGTTCCTTGACGAAGCCGTCCTGCATTGCCTGACCCAGCGGATAATCGACGATTACGTTCTTAAAGGGTATCGCGCCACGCGCCGTTTCAACGAACGGCGTAGCGGTCAGCTCCAGTCCTAGAATCGGTTTCAGTTCGTTGATGGCGCGAATCCCGGCGCTGGCGCGGTAGCGATGC
>DDST01000074.1 GCA_002343485.1 Proteobacteria bacterium UBA2383 | reverse complement strand
TGCGCCGGTATGCCGCCAGGGATAATGCTGCGCGCCATGCCGAATCCGATCCTGCTGGACACTGAACAGTTCCCAGGCGGCGTTGCGCGGGTGACGGTCAATAGCGCTGAGGACGATCAAGCGCACCTTATGCGTGCCCCAGAGGACGTCGAACACGCCCGGCCACGCGGTGGGGATCAGCGGGACCTGCGCCGCCAATCCCTGCGGAAACCGGGTGGCGACCGCGTAGAGTTGGAAGTCGGCTTCCGGTGGCAACGGCGCGCCCCGGCTCAGAAGTTTCCGGTAGTTCACGTAATGCCCGATCAGTTCGTCCAGCGCCCAGGGGTCCAGCGCTTCGTGCTGGGATTTGTAGGTCAGCAAGTTATGGGCGCGCAAGCCCTCCAGGCCCTCGGGCAGTTCCCAGCCGGGGGGTGATAACGCCGATTCCCCGGTGGCCTGCTCGATGATCACCACGTCCAGCAGTTGGCTTTGCAACGCCAGTTCCTTTTCCAGTTCCACCCGCCACGGGGTCGCGCGAAACACGTCGGTCAGGGTAATGCCGAACAGGCGATGCCATTGGCGAATGCGGTCGGACGTCATGGCGGGGCCTCGGGAATCGAAAAACGCCGCCGGGCGATGAATGTTTTGGTCACGCCCGAGGCCTCATCAGGAGGTGTGCCGTTCGCGGCGCGTGGGACGCGCGCGGCGGCGTCGCGTAAAACGGGGGTGGGCATCGCCTGTTCTCCTTCCGAGGTCGGCTTCGATAATCGTACCCCTCGCATCCAGGTCAGCGCCCGCCGACGCACGATGGCGCCCGCCGTCGGAACCCGGCAATCGACCCGATGCCGGTCATCCCTTTTCCTGTTCAATTTAACGCAAAAAATGGATGAACCGCCAGGATACCCAGGTCGCCAAGAGAAAAAAAGATCCAAAATCGAGGGGTCAAGAGGAGGACTTCAATAAAGGGTGTACCCTACGGATGGACCGATTTCAACCTTCCTCGTGCGGAGAGAAGCCGATGATGGATCCAATTTCCCTGGACGCAGCGGTGCTGGATCAGCCCGCTTGCCTCGCTGCGCTGTTTCATCCCCGCCCGAGTGGGGCGTCAACCGTCCCCGCCCCGGCGCAGGAACTGCGGATTCCGGTGGCCGAAGGGGTCGTGCTGGGCGCGCGTTGGCATCCGGCCGGGGCGGACGCGGCGCTGCTCCTGTGCTTTCATGGGAATGGCGAGTTGGCCGAGGAGTATGACGATCTTGGCGCGGTGTATGTCGAGCGCGGCCTCCAGTTTCTGGTCGTCGATTATCGCGGCTATGGACGCTCCACCGGCCGGCCCACTGCTACCGCGATGCTGACCGACAGCCTCGTGATTCTCGACTTCATCACCGCTTGGCGGCGTCAGCAAGGGCAAACCGGGCCGCTGATCGTCCTGGGTCGCTCACTGGGCAGCGCCCCCGCGCTGGAATTGGCGTATCGCCGCCCCGAGGCCATCGCCGGCCTGATCCTGGACAGCGCCTTCGCCCACACCGGACCGCTGCTGCGGCGGCTCGGGGTTCCGGTGGACGCCTTCGCTGAAACTCAGGGTTTCCGTCAACTCGCTAAGATCCGGACGTTTGCGAAACCGACCTTGATCCTCCACGCCGAACACGATCACTTGATTCCGTTCAGCGACGGGCGCGCCTTGTACGACGCCAGTCCGGTGCGGGACAAGCGTCTGGTGCAGATTCGCGGCGCGGATCACAACACGATCTTCGCCGTGGGTTGGCGTCCCTATCTGGAGGCCGTGCAACAATTTGCCGATCCTGCCCGGTTCCCGTCCCTGGACTGAGAACCGGACCGGTTGGGAGGCCGAGACGTTGCCACGGTGGGCGGCCCTCCCGGGGCCAGGGGACGGCTTCAGCGCAAAGCGGGCGAATCTGGAGCCGGGGGAATCGTCGTGCTGTGCGATGGGCGGAGGGTGCGGTAAAGCGATTTTTATACCATCATCTAATATCTTCTTGCAAATTGAACGCTGCCTTCGCAGCAACGGACGCGCCGCCGTCAGCGCCAGGAGGTCGTCGAAGCCACCTGTTCCGTCCTCGTCATCCGTGTCACTGCGCACTGATAATCCGTGCCGGTTCGCGATCATCAATCTAAATAAAGAGGGCCCGGTCGCCCATGGCGGCCGGCGACCCGACGGCTCGTTTTCCCCCTACGGCAACGATGAAGAACGGATTGGTGCCGTGACGGTTTCCTGGAAGTTGATGCGGAGCACGACTTCCCGAGCGGTCGGGTCCAAGAGCGTGCTGTCCTGGATTTCCAGGACAAAGCCGTTCTCGGTCGGGCTCACCCAGGCCAAGCCCCGGGTGATGGCCGCTTGCAGGTCCGAGGTGTGGTCGGTTCCCTTTACATCGTGCAAGGTGAGGGTCTGCACGTCTTCCCAGGGAGCGCCCTCGAACGTGAGCGTGCCGTCCAGGTGATAGTTCAGGCCCGCTGCATGACAAGCCGCCAGTTGGGACAGATACGCTTCCCGGTAGCGCTGGGTCTCGTCTTTCAGGTGGCGGTTGGGATCCCAAAAACGAAGCCGGAGCGCCTCCACCTCCTTCATGAACTCGGGGGTGTCCCGTCGCCAACCGGTCGATTCCGTAATGAGCGCCGCAGACGTTTGCCCGGAGGCGAGGGTGATCGATAGAGCGCCAGCCGCTCTCTGTTCGAACGCCGGGTCGTTTTGGTTGATGGCGAACCGAAACCCGTGTGGAGACGATTCCAGGGCGATCTGTTGGCTGGCGAAATCCTCTTGAACGAGCGAGGTGGCATCTGCTTGGAGGACTTGAATCAAGCCGAATGCAGTGACCTCCTCCCAGGCAAAATGCTGGGCCGTGATCAGGAGGCGCTCGCCGAGCCGCTCCGCTTGCACGGCGGGCGGTGGGGCCCGTTCATCTTGCCCGTCGCTTGCCGCCGCCACGAGGGCGAAGGCCGCTACCGTCGCTACAAACCCCGTCCACCGCGATCTCATGCAGGCCGTCCTCTTGGCGGTATGATGACCAAATCGTTAAGGGCGGTGCTTGCCAATGCCATCCAGTATTCGATGTGAACGGCCATGATGTCCTCACTGATCAATGGTTTTGAGTGGGTGGATAACTGACTCATCCACGCGCGACCGAGGGGTTGTGCTGTCGGCGGATTCCCGCCCGCTACGCCCACTTCATGCAGAATGAAGGCATAAGCTGTGTTGTGGTCACTGGCGAGGAGCTTGTTCCCCATTTTCGGGATAGCACTCACGAATCCAATTTGGCGCTCGTAAACTGGAGTGGGGGTATGGCCTTCGCTTGGCCCATCGGTGATCTGGGTGTGGCTCGATGCCACGAAGTCCAATCTTCTCTGTAAAACAACGCCACAGCCTAGGTAGGGTCGGTTGGGAATGCCAGGATCATGGATTAATCGTACTCGATCCGCCGTTACCGCGCTTACTGGACTGGTATGGGTAGTTTGGGGCGCCGTGAGGAATGCCGCACCCGAGCCTACTGATCAAGACTGAGCGACCGCGCTAGCCGGACCAGGGTCAGGAATTCGCCGCGATAACCAAAAGGATCGGGGCCACGCGCATCGCGTGCCAGCGTCAGCACTTCTTCGTAACCGAAGTTGCCGGTATAACGCCCACCGCGCAGTTTCTGCCCGAAGCCGGCCACCGCCGCCGCAAAGCGGAATTGTTCACTCGCCTCCCGCCAATGGCCGATTGCTTGATCACGCTGGATCGGCCATTCCAGCAATTGACTGACCGCGCCGTCCGGTTGCTTGTAGCGCAGCCGCAAGAAGGCGATTTCATCGCCGTGGAGCGTCGCATTGGTGGCCGACTGACCATAGCGCAGCGGTTCGGTCAATGCGCCGCCACTGCCTTTCAAGGCAATTTCGTAGAGAGCAGTCACGGTATGCCCCGCGCCAATGTCGCCGGCATCGACGGCATCGTTGTTGAAATCTTCCCGTTGCAGCACCCGGTTTTCGTAACCCATCAAGCGGTATTCCTCAACCCGGGCCGGGTTGAACTCGATCTGGATTTTCACATCCTTGGCGATGGTCAACAGGGTGGCGCTCATCTGCTCAACCAACGCCTTGTTGGCTTCCTGCAAGGTGTCGATGTAGGCGTAGTTGCCATTGCCGGCATCGGCCAGTTGTTCCATTAACTGGTCATTGTAATTCCCGGTTCCAAAACCGAGGGTGGTCAGCGCTACGCCGCTCTCGCGTTGGGTTTCCACCAAATCCTTCAACGCCTCGAAATTCACCGTGCCCACATTGAAGTCACCGTCGGTGGCCAGAATCACCCGATTGATGCCTTCTTCAACAAAACTTTCCCGCGCCAGGTTGTAAGCCAGTTGAATGCCTGCTCCTCCATTGGTGGAGCCGCCGGCGCTTAATCGCTCCAATGCCGATTCAATTTTGGCTTTCTGATCGCCAGGCGTCGGTTCCAGCACCAGGCCCGCTGCGCCGGCATAGACCGCGATCGCCACTTTGTCCTTGGCGCCAAGTTGCCGGACCAGCAGTTTCAGCGCCGATTTCAGTAATCCCATTTTGTCGGGCGCGTTCATCGAACCGGACACATCGATCAGAAACACCAGATTGGCCGGCGGCAGTTGGGTCTTGGGCAGATCGTAGCCCTTGATGCCGATGGCTAACAGCAGGGTTTTGGGATTCCATGGCGTCGGCGCGAGTTCCGTGCTGACCCGGAAGGGTGGCTGGCGACCCTCCGGCAGGGGGTAGTCGTAATCGAAGTAATTGATGAATTCTTCAACGCGCACCGCATCTTGCGGAGGTAAGCGGCCCTGATTGAGAAAGCGTCGGACATTGGCGTAGGAGCCGGTATCGACATCAATACTGAAGGTTGACATCGGTTGTTCGGCGGCGCGTTTGACCGCATTTTCCTGGTAAGAGGCATACTGCTCTCGATGGATCGGGGTGTTCGCAGTGCGTCCCAGGTCGACGGTCTGAGCCGACATCCTGGTGCGCTTCGGCCGCTCGTTTCCCTGGGTGTTCGCATCGAATGGGACTTCTTGCGTGGTGGCGCAACTCAGCACGAGTCCGCTGATCGCCGATACGGCTATCACGGATCGCAGCTTGGAGAATGGCTTCATGGTGTTTGTCCTTTAATACGTCACAAGTCTTATTTACCGCAGCTTGCCGCGGGATTGTTCATGAACTGATTTCCGATATGCTTTTGTTCTTTGATGTCGTAGTTTTTTATAAAAAAGTACTATAAATATTAAGAAGCTGTCTTGAAAAAGGCATTCGCGGTATACTTGAATAAATGATCTTAACTTAAGATCGTAATTAATAGGGAGAAAATGAATGTATGATAGTGATTTATCTAATGAAGAATGGCTAATAATTCAGCATCACTTTAATCCGAAAGACCATGAGGAAACGCTCACCAGCATTCTAAAAAATCAAGGCGCAATATGGATTCCGGACTGTTGAGCATAGTGTGCTCTGGCGGAGATTGGGGGCTACACTGAAGGAGTTCCGAAACGCGGCGACCGACACGAGCCTTGCTGATGATCAACCTCCAAAATTTGTTGGATGACGCCAAGTGCTATGAAACGGTCCGTCAGTTACGATGGCCCGACGGGGTTTGTTGTCCCCATTGTGGCGCGACGGTGATCACGAAGCAGGGGCGCGATACCACCCAACGGGCACGACAGAACTATCGCTGCGAAGGTTGTCACCGCCATTTTGATGATTTGACGGGAACGGTGTTGGCGGGCCATCATCAACCGCTGCGGGTGTGGATCTTGTGTTTGTATTTCATGGGATTGAATCTATCTAACGCCCAGATTGCCCAGGAGTTGGGGTTAAACCGGGACGACGTACAGCGGATGACTGAGCAGTTGCGCAATGGCATTGTCGCTTGCCAGCCAGAACCGGTTTGGCGGGGGACGTGGAATGCGATGAGGTCTATATCGTGGCCGGGCATAAGGGACATCCGCAGGCCGTCAAAAAAAAGGCCGCTGGGGGCGGCGGCGACGCTTGAAGGGTGCGCGCGGGCGCGGCACCTTGGAAAATGAAAAACCCCCGATCTTTGGCATGATCCAGCGAGGCGGGGCGGTCGTCGTGCGGATGCTCGAAAACGTCCAGCAGGCTACGATCCGTCCGCTGATTGAGCGGTTCATCGCGCTGGGAACCCGGGTGTACACCGATGAGTATGACATTTATCATCGCTTGCCCGACTGGGGATTTGATCATCGGACAGTCTGCCATAGCCGGGGGGAATACGCCCGCGATGAGGACCGTGACGGTTTTTATGAAGTCCATGTCAATACCGCTGAGGGATTCTGGTCCTTGCTGCGCTCGTGGTTGCGGCCCCATCGGGGAATCTCACAAGAGAAACTGCCGCTCTACCTGGGCTTCTTTCAGTTCGTGCATAACACCCGCATCCGGGGCAAAGGCTTGCTCAGACCCCTTTTGGAACTCCTGGTCGCGTAACTGGGCAAACTGACTGGAATCCATATTGAGCCATTTTTATTTGCCTCCTGTGGGGCAGTTCACCTGGTTTAATCCGCGCACCATCTTTTGATTCCATTGCTCTTGACCATCGGGCCACTGCAAGTTGTAAACAGCACCGGGCTCGACCGGGATCAGGCTATTCACAGGAATGCGGATCCGATCACCAGTCTCATCGTGGTGAAGCGCTACGAAACCCTCATCGCCGCACACTCTCAACGCCGCGGCCTGATGCAAAGTCACCGCTTGGTTTTGGCAAGCGGTGACGGACAGATTTTCCCCACCCCGTAGTAGAGAAGATGGTGCTGACTCTTCCGCGATCTGCACGTTATAAATCCCTGCCGGCAACTGCAGGGACAAACCGGTTTCACCGTTTAAGACCGGTGTGGCCCGATTTCCTCGGGTATCCTGGTCATCATAGAAAGCCAGCGGAAACTTGAGGGACTGCCCTTGCGCATCGGTAGCGGACACGGTTACGCGGCCGAAACCGCCCAAGTCCACTGTCTGGATTCGATTGGCCACCACGGTCACCGATAGAGGCGTTCGTTGGGGGTAACGATTGAGCATCAGCCAATACTCACCAGGCGGCAGCTCAAGCCCCTCATCACCGACGTTGCCCGTGCCCACGATTCGATTCTCAGGGTCTGAAACCGTGATACTCAAATCATCTCCACATCGACTCACCGTTTTCAACAGACCGAGGGGTATCTTGAACAGGACCTGTTTCTGGGCACCCGGTGCCAGCACCACCGTCTGAGTGTGCGGCAACGGGTCGCTCAACGCGTAGCGGCCCGGCGGTAAGGTCAACGGGCGACCACTTTCACCCTGGTGTGCGTTCCCATGGTCATCGCGCACCGTGAACCGAAGCCGTGCAGGCTCGCCCCGCGCATCCTGGACGTTCACCAGCAGTGTACTTTGCGCCTGTCGTGTGGCCTCGCGTTGAATATCGTCCTTGATTTTTTCAATCACCGCTGACAATTGACTAACTTCAGCGGTCACCGCAATGCTGTTCGCGGCGCCTTCCCCCGCTACGCATTCCAAGACTTTGAAATCGCGGTTACGGGTCGTCATCCCAACCCCGACAGTGTAAAAAGTAATATGGGCTTGCTTAGCGCCAGCTTGACGGGCGGTCAGACAAGGATCTTCCCCACAAGAATCAGCGCCATCGCTAACGATGATCAGGTTGCGCGGTTCTGAGGAATGTTTGAGCGCGGTGAGCGCCTCGCGGAGTGACCAACTGAGCGGGGTGTGACCTTTAGGTCCGCCTAACTGCGCTAGCAAGCGCTGCTGGGCAACAAGATCGGTACTGGGGGTACTACGTGAACGTAGCATCCCGCAGGAGGGGCTGCCGAAAGCCCATACTGCGGTGGGACCGGTTTGCACCAACTCTGGCAAAACGTCTCTTGCCACGGCCAATGCCCGAGTGGCTTTATGGTCCTTTTCCATGCTACCTGATAAATCAATGAGCAGGATGTTGGTCGCGGTAACCGGCGCTGACAGCAGGCAAGCTAATAAAAAAGATAACGTTTTAATAAGATTCATGATATTCCTGAAAAGAATGGATCGGATGAAGGTATTCTTTGACGGGGTTAAAACAGACATCGGTGCACAGGGATAGCGACCTTGACTCTCAAGATTTCGATGCGGAACTGCTACTGAACACCCCCCGCAAAACAGCCTGTAGACAAGACGTGCGTTCATCATCCGGGCAATCAGACTCCTTGCTTGAGAGGCCATTTCGGGTAGAGGCAACGGGCAAGGCCAAGACCCTGGTGACTGCAGAGCGCCAGTCGAAAAACTTGACCGGCGATTTGGAATAAATTCATGTGGTTTTACCGCCCGTTTCAAGCGGCCTGACGGCCTGTAGCCGGTACATCGGGCGGCATTCCATTCTCGGCGCAATACATTTGGCGCAAGGGCTTTAGCGCCGGCGAGGTCAATAGCTGCTCGCGCGCTAAGTCGTGCCGACCGATAAAGCGCAGCGCATCCAGGATCACCCGGCTCAGCTCAATGACCCGATTATGATCCGCCTGAAGCGCCGCTACATCGGCGGTGAAGGGTCGGACCGGTAGCCGCACGATATTCTCGTGGGTCAACCCGAGCCGATGCGCCAGCACCAGCAATTCATGCAATCCTTGCTCCGTCAAGTGTAAACCGACGGGGGAGTAAGGCTCGTCATAGTATTGGCCATTCCGGAACACATGCAGCGGGAAACGCTGTGAATCGACAGTGTCCCGGTGATCACCTAGCCGGTGCCCGTAAGCGGCATAACACGACTCCAGTCCGCGCAACCCATTAACAGACACGCCGTGCAGAACGCTAACCACGGTTACGCACTGAGGCTTAGCGGACTGTTTCACCGGCAGATTGCCGAGGCGTTCACCGAGGGGAGGCGATAAAGTCAGCCCTTCCGGGACCAGCAAAAATGCGCGGACGTTGCGCTCACCCAGCGCGTCCCGGTCATAGTTGATCAGTGGCTGCATCGCTGCTTCCAGCCAGGGAAGGTTGGCCCTTAGTAACCGTTGAGCGTCCGGAAGCCGCCAACCCTGATTAAGAAAGCGCCGTTGTTCTCGGCTGCCCGTCTCAATGTGGTGGTACACCATTTCGCAGAAGCGCTGGGGAGTAAAATGCCCCAGATTGCGCAGGGTCAGGCGTTCTCTCCCGAGCACGATGCCTACCTCGAGGGCCTGGAGGATTTCCCGTGGCCCGTCGTAAAGCGGGCGGAAGTGTTGGTCCACCGCCGTCAACAGCCGGTCATCGTAGAGTTGTCGAGTCGTGGGAGAGCCTTGCCAGCACTGCAAGTTGGTTGACGCCTGGTGCTCCAAGCGCCTCGCGTAGTCGCGGGCATTGTTTAGGCACAGGGCCAGCGGTTGCAGCACTGTGTGGCGGTAATTCGCAAAGGCTAGAGCAGCCTGGCTAAAGAAATGATGCTTTAACGTTTGAACGATGCGTTGTATGACAGAAGTTTCAATATCGCGCTGTAAGCTCAATAAGACATGAGGCAGTCGGGCCACTTTGTTCGCCGTGGTCTTTTTATAAAAATGGCAAGGCTTAGTCTGCTTGACCAGCGACCGGATGTAGCGCATCCATCCGAACCAGGAGTGCTTTTCTCGTCGCAGCTGTTGCTCAACAGTAGTCAGCTGCGCTCTGTAGGTTTCCAGGGTCTCCCAAACCTGATCCAGCTGATTCGGTGCGTTAGACATCTTGGCTTGGGTTTCGCAGTACTCGATACTTTGCCATACAAACCCGTTCAGCCAACGCAAACCTCGCGGCTGGTTGCGATGCCAAGCCAGGAGTTCTAAATATTGCCGTATCTTACCCTCATTCAGCGCAGACCAAAGCCCATTCGTCACTTTTTGTTGTAGTGTCTCGATCCGTTCCTGAATGGGGTTTGAAGCACCAGGGTTAATGGCGTCGATTTCCCTCAGCGAGTCCACCATGGTGTTCAGTTCTTGCAAACCTTCCTGGCAACGTGTGAAAATTTCATCCGGGTGAGTATGGCTGGCGATTTTAGGCATTGTTGGAACGAGCGGGTGGTTGCGATAGGCTTCCTCCACCCCTTCTTTGAGTCCGTCCGGTGTCATTTTCCATTGCGCCAACAAGCCGTTCGCGTTGATGCTGTTACCTGCCTCGATCCCTAGCAAGCGATCGTATTCGACTAAGGCCTGTTCGTCGTTTGAATTGGACCACTGACCATCGATCAAGCAGTCAATGCTTTTCACCGTGGTCTGACAAAGAATCTTTTCACCAATTTCATCTGTAGGCAGACGCACGGTGCGAATCGCACAGCCACCCAGAAAGCACGGGCGACTGGCGGCGGCGAGGAAATCGGACTTGGACTGGAGTGGATGGGTGTTATGCGCTTCGTTCATGAGCAGATCTCCTCGTGGTCGGCGTGAACAAAATCTAATGGATACAGCAGGTCGCGGTTTTCCCGTTCGTTGGGCAAAATGGAGGCCAGATCGCCTCCCACCGCTGACAGCCCAAAATGCATCAGCATTTCGGCGATCGACCAAGTGATCTCCCGCTGGGGACGGCAGTCGTTGAAGTAATACACCCAGTCGAACAGTCGCTCGCCGCCCGCAGTGTTATTGATTTGCAGTTCCGGATCCATGGATCGGTAGGCGCTTGAAAAAGGGTGATGACAGTAATGATTCAGCTCTTTGAGCAATGCGTAATGATTGGCTTTCATTCGATCGCGGACCGTGTCCTGAATACGGCCTTCATACTGGATCTCTGGTCCGGTCAGCACGATATCGATGGGTACGGTTTGTCCATAGCTACGATAGAATTCTTTAATTAAGGCAGCTAGATCGATAAGTTGGCTGCTAGCGGTACCGCCACAGCCGCCGCCTACGATGAAGACCCGCTGGTATGGCTGGGGAACTAGCTTGCGGGCTTGTTCCAGTAACTCTCGGATCTTATCCCGGCTGGCGGCCAAGCTGGCATTGCCGAAGACGCGCACCGCGCCGGCCCCAGAGCGGCTGTCAGCGATGATTTTGCTGCCCAGATTGAGGGGGAAACGTTGCGCCCGGTAGTTTTCCCAAACGGGCCCTGCGAAGACACTGAAATCCGTGTAGTAACAGTGATAAGTGCGTTCCTGTCCGTCGGGCACCCGATCCGCGTCGATGTAAAACGGCTGAATGGCGCTGCGGGCATTTTCGGGGAGCGTCTCGCTCAGGTCGGTTAACATCTCGTTCAGAGATCGAAAAACCTGCTTGCCGGTACCCCCCAGGCAAATGACCAATATGAAGGTGGCGACGACCTCGGCAGTTAAGTTAATCATGGATTCTCCTGGGTTGGGCGGTATGGCGCTTGAAGTTCGGCGTTACGGTCCGGCGTTCGCGCCGGGCTAATCCTGTAACGCCTGGAGACAGTCAATTTTTAAATCGCGCCAGGACCTGACCACCAAGTGGCTCCCAGCACATACAGGGTTTCGACAGGCCACCACCGCGCGGCACATTCCGCCAGCCAGTCGGACAAGAGCACTTGACGCAACACAACGAGCATGAGCAGACCTACGATCAGTGCTCTGATGGTCTGGCCGACGCTGAGACCCAGCGGATTGCGGATGACTTGAAAAGTCCCGCCTTGGGCATCGGGGCCCAGATATTCCAGTTCCCACAACGGATCATCCACACCGTCCGCATGAAGCGTCAGCACATCGCCGGGACGGATCTCGGCCTGTCCAGCAATCGGGCGATCATTCACGGCGAGATCTCCTGAAGAGTTCCGGGTGATCAGCGTCAAGCGGCTCTTCTGGAACCGCAACCGGCCCAGCACGGTATCGGCCAGGCGGTGGCTTGGGTCATTTGCTAACGCTAAGCCGGTATACCCCTGACCAATGCCGAGGTCACCGTCATTGGCGTCCAGTGCTTGCCCAGGAGAGAAGCGTCGCCAGGCTGCCAGCGCCAGTAACCGACGTCCCGCCTTGCGAAGCACTACGACCAGACCGCCGCCGATCAGCAACCAGAGGAGCAGATGCTGTCCATGCAGAGAAAGTGGCCCTAACCCGGACACGCCCTGCCACCACACCGGCAGGGTCCATAAAGTCGCCACCAGGGTTTCGTCGGCGCCAAAGGGTGACTGGATGCGAAAATGAACAGGGTGCGGACCATGCACAATTTGAGCGGCGCCCTCCAGAGCAGGGGTATACCGCGCTTTCAACAGGGTGCCCGCACGGATCAAGGGATACTGGCCGGCTGGATCGGGGCCGGCAGGTAACAGCGTTACTTCGCCCACAACGATGCCGTTGTTGTCGAGCACCAACTGCGTAACGGGTTTTACTGTGAAGGCGCCGGCCATGTTGCCGTCAGTCGCAACGCGAGCCAGGGTCAGTTCCCTTGGGCGTTGCGAATCCCAATACAGGCTGTGATCTTGTTGGCCATCGATCAGTAGCCGAGGTTTGCGGATCTCGATCACAAAGTCGATTTCCAAAGGCGCGTCGGCGTCGGCGGCCGCGATCCGCAGAGTGCCGTCATAACGACCGTCTTGGATGGTGAGCAGTTGGCCGTCGGTTTTGTTTTTCAGAGAAATGCTGAATTGGATTTGGAGCCGTTTACCCCGCGCTAGCGGAATGACCTGAGTACCAGCGGTTTTGAGCGATCGGTTATTTACGGTGAGCGTCATCAGGTCCTTCAATGGGCTGAGGATCTGGGGCGTGATCTGGAGGATGCGGGGATCGCCGTAAGGAAACTCGGCCCAAACTTCCAGCGTACTTTGTGCTTCAGGGTGGTCGGGGCCGATCAAGCCTAGATCCAACCGCTCGGGGTGACTGTGTAGTTGAGCCGGTTGGGGCGTCACCGCCTGATAAGCGTATTCTGCGCTGACCGGAGGAATCGAGGGAGCAATGCTGGACTCGACCTGCAAGGTCTGCCGGCCGGGTACTTCGGGTACCTGCAGGCGGACTTCGGAGCCTGCCACAGTGGCGGCCACGCTGCCTTGACCGCTGCCGCCCTGGGTGAGTAGCCGCGCGCCATGTTGCAGGGCAGCCGCATCCAACGGACCGTTGTTGTTGCGCACCGTGATCTCGCAGACCAATTCGGCGCCAAAGGTCAATTGCGGCTGGTCCGGGCGGCACGCCAATTCACTGCGCAGGTCCGTCCGGCCCTCTATCAGGACGTGGGCGCCGCCGTGACCGGGGCTACCCGGTTTATTGGAGACCATCTCCAGGGTACAGCTTTGAGTCTGTCCGGCATTGCTCAGGAACACAGTCCAGGCCACGACGGTTTCCATCCCGTCTTTTGTCGTGGTGTAGAGTTGCTCACTGTCCGGCATCGGGCAGCCCGTGAGGGTGAATGCGATCTGACCAGGTCGGAAACGGCGAGGTTGCTTGAGTACGACGGTCACGCGCATCCGTTCCAGACCCGGCAACAGATCAAAAGATAATCCCGAACGGTTGGCAGGCAGCGATTCCTCCAATACGGGATGAACATTGTTGTAGCCGCTGACCAGTTTTTTGGCGGCTTCCAACATGGCTTGGGCATTCTTGACCGTCACCATGCGACCGCCAGTGGGGCCGGTGATTTCTTCCAGGAAGCTCTGGTTCACACTATCGGAAAAACCGAGGGCGAAAACTTTGACGCCCAAGCTTTCCGCCATTGATACTAAATCGTTGCGGATCGCGTCGATCTGACCGTGATCATGGCCATCGCCTTTCGGGTCGGGGGTTCCATCGGTCAGTAACACGATAACTTTGTGAGCTGCGTTGGAGTTCTCCAAGAGCATTAAGGCCTGGATCATCGCACCTTCCATATCGGTATGGCCGGTCTCTTCCAATTGGGAGGCCAGTCGCTGGCGAGCGTCCTTTTCGGCGCCCAAGGCATTGTCACCGGTGACTTGGGAGTTGAAGAAGACCGTCCCGACCTGAATGGCGTCACAAGGCAGCACCAAAGCATCCAGGATCAGCTGCGCGGCGACACCGCGCAGTCGGTTGGGATCGGTTTGCCCGGTGCTGCCGCTGTTATCGACCCCCATGACAATGGCGCAGCTGTCAGCCGCGTGGACGACGGTTGTTCCGATCAGGAAAAATAACAGCGCCAAGCTGGCGACCGCTTGGTAGAAACACTTTTGGAGAGTGGCGGCAAATGTGTGCATGATTAAAGCGACCTCTAGATGACTGGGAAGACGTTGAATGGCGTCGATGGCTCACGGACGTATCGATACCCAACGGGGTGGGCGCTTGCCTTCATTGAGCATCCGATAACGGCCGAGGAGGGCTTCCCGATCGATCAATGGTCCGCGGGTCGATGAATGACCGTAGCGTTGTTTGGCCCTAGCGTGCGCCCGCTGATGCATGCCGGGTTTGGCCAACGTGGGATATTTTTTAGCGGGGCCAGTCAGAAACATGACATTATTTGGTTTACCCGCTAAATGAGGATGGGTTTTTACGCTATTGATATGGTGGCCCTCATAGCCTTTGACTTTGCCCGTTTTCAATAGCTGCTGCTTTTCGGCGGGTGTCCATTTGCGGGTTCCCCGGCTTGTCATAGTGACCAACTTGTGCTCTTGCGCCCAAGCTTTCCGCACGGCGCTTCGCCGTGCAGCATCAGTGAATTTTCTTGAGGATGTTGTTGCTCGGAGTGAGCGAGGAGCCCTCAGCGCTCGACCCACTGCCATCGTCCCAGAGGCAGCCCGGCCGCTCCGAGCCACCTTGGCGCCGTTCGTGATGCCTCGCATGGCCATCAGGCCGCCGAACGCCTGGGCGTCCACCCCAGGGACGCCGAGTATGGCGGCTATAACCAGGGCGAGGAATGTGTGATACGCTTTGTGTTGCATAATGATTCTTGGTGGATAAAGAATATGAAAAGACTGGATAGGGGGGCCGAGGCTTAATCAAACCAATCCCAGAACCAGCCATGAGCGATGGCCACGAGGGTTTTCAATGGTGCGATCAGTGTGGCGATGCCGCCAGCCTTGAAGTAGTCACCGTGCAACTCAATGGTGAGTACGCTAAACGTCACGAACCACATAGCTACGAACAGGGTCAGATGCTTGAGCTGTTTCATCGCAGGTTTTCCGCTGAAAATAGAGAGAGGAATTTCGAAGCACTCGCGGATAGAAACGATCCACCGCAAGGTTTTTTTAAAACCACAGTGTTTTTCGCGAAAGAATGTGATCAAGAAGTCCCTGTTTCCCCGCTGGGATTTGAATGGCAGTATGGATTCCAGAGCGCCTACTCAACCAACGTCATTTAGGGGCGTGTTTTTAACGATGGCGCCCAACAAGCGGTAAGTGACGCAGGATCTGCCTTGTCGAATAGCCTGCAGTGCCCAATGAGAAGGGATCGGTTCAGCCGATGATTGAGAGAGGTGTGCAGAGGTATTGAGGCACTGGGGCACAAAGATACGGATCCGAGCCAAGAAGGCTCGTCAGAGAAGACATCCTCGATAGCAATCGAGTGAGGCCGTGGGAGAGACTAAAGGGTTAGTCGCTTTTCCATTCTAATGACAAGCCTTTTATTATCAATCACTTAAGGTAAAGCTGGAGAGTAAGCTTCATGTCACACGCCTTTCAGCATCGCCCCCCGCCGCCGGATCGAGAACTCTTCCTGGAACAGGCATGGGCACATGGGTTTCGCTATATAGCGCGTCAGAGCAAACTCCGGTTCGGCCATGACCGGGGCGAGCCGGTGGAATGGCGGTATGTAGTATCAATACGACGGGATGGCGATACCTACCTTGTGGCGCCAGGCACCAAGAAGTCTAATCGGGACTTTTTTCGGTTGACTGCTCAGGATTTCCTGTCCAAGAAGGCGCGACCAGATGCAGGCGATTCTTATTTATGTCACCGAGTAGAGGGGGTAAACCACGCTGATCTGAGAGAACGCGGGGTGCTGCACCATCCGGTGCGGATCCGGCTGATGCAGTGGCTCAAAGAAAAGTTGTTGACGCCGCCAAGCGAACTACCAAGGAAGTAAGCCCGCCTTAACGAGATCGTCCCAGGCGGGCGGTTGGGCGGCCAACAGCAGATTGCACTCCCGCTCCCGGCGTTGTGTTAGCCACTGGGTTAGATTATCGGGAGACAGCCACTTGGGCCAGCTTTCTCCGTGCAGGGTATGATCGCGCTCATCTGCAAAGTGTCGTAGCCAATGTTCGGTCTGCTCTGGCGGTTCGTCCAAGAGTCGGCTAAAGATGGCCAGCTCCAGAAAATAGCGCGTCTCTTTCAAGGCGGCCCGGAGGTCTGCCCAACCGGGCAAATCCAGTGAATTAACGCAGTCGCGGCGATGCAAATGCAGAAACACCAGGGTAAACCCGGCTGGACCGTTGTCATGGCTGCTGGCAAGCAGCTCCCGTAGCGTCGGTAGGTAGTGCGCGAATAGCGGCAGCGCCGCTGCTTCATTGCCGCGTCGCCAAACCCAGGCGGCTAGCGCCCGTAACAGATACAGCACGTCGTCGTTGCCAGAACCGGGTTCCGGATGAGCCGTCAGCAAACTGACGGTCTCCTCGAACCAGGACGAATCATCAGGATGTGGTCCCGTCAGGGCGCTCGCGTATAACAGACTGGCCAGCTCCCGCTGGCCATCTTTGCCATCGTTTTTGGCGATGCGCCGCTTGCGCTTGAACCTCATCAGCGCCGAACTGGGCTCGCCACTGCGCAAAGCCAACCGGGCTTCGATGTCCAGGCTTTTGAAGCGCTCTTCATCCGCGCCGGTTTGCCGTGCTAGCAAATTTTGCCGCCGCGTCTGGGCGACTTGCGCCAGTTCGGGCAGATCGAGATCAATCAGGGTATTGGCCAACAAACCCAGCAGACGAGGGATGGTAGGATCGCGCTCAAACTCACGCAGACCCTGTAGGCCGCGCAAAGCGACTGCGGTTGCCTGAGCATAGCGACCACTCCGGTACTCGGCTTTGGCCCAATCATAGTACAAGCCAGTGAATTCAAAATCCGCGAGCGCCAAGTCTTCCAAGCATCGGCGGCACGCATCCAACTGGTCGTGATCGTGCTGCTCGGCCAGATGGGAGAGTAGCGGTATCAGCCACAACCGAGTCAGAGTCGGCCATGCATCGGCGAATGGCCAAAGTCTGTGTAGTAGCCTCCGATTTTCCGTCGACGCACCGAGCTCTTCGACCTTGAGGTATTTTCGCAAGTGTTGGGTGGCCTGACTCGGCGTGCCGTTGGCGAGAAAGCACGCCAAGGTCAGGCGCGGCGGCAGCGACTGCAATGCCGCATCATCGCCGGCGCGAGCGCGTTCGGCCAACCGGTCGGTGGGCCAATCGGCCTGCGCCTCAACGGCCGTCATTCGCAATTCGCCTGCGCCCAATAGACACAACCGGCCTTTACCCCACCATGATATCGCGGTTTGCACCGTATGCAGAGTTTGCCCGATGCGCTCACCGGCGTGCCAACCTTGTAGGAGCCTGGGTAACAGCGCCTTGATGTCACGAGCATCCAATTGACCCAGTGCGGCCAGTACCGTCTTCGCGCCGCGTTCCAGCAAAGCGGTGGCGTACTTCAACAGATGACCGTCGCAGTCACCACAGGCCAGTAAGATCACCAGGGGCGGTAGGGGTGTCTGCGGCAATTCCCAAAGCGTGTGGTCCGGTAATCGGAACGGTAGGGCGTCAAGCCGCTCGCTGCCGTGAACGATTAGACACAGGGCGCTGTAGACGCGCAGCTCCTGATGATAGCGCAACAGGGTCTGGACCTCCCCGCGCCCATCGAAGCAGTGCGCCTCGGTGGGGGCTAAGGGCAATGGATGGAGCGGATGAATGGGTTCATCATCCGGCCACAGGTTCAGCACTGCCACTGGCGCGGGCCGCACGAGTGGAGCCGGTTCCGCCGTCCGCGGCGCGCTTCGCCAGACTTGCAAGCGATTTTGCAAGGGTTGACCGTCCAGAGCCAGCCATTCGTAGGGAAGCTGCTGCCAACGCACTGGCAGATCGGCGCTCAGGCGCAGTTGCACCCGGTCAGATCGGCGCCACCGCGCCGCGAACCAGCCGGCCAGCGCCGGCGGCCAGACGGTTTCCAGCGGGAGAGTGTGCGTTCCGTTAATGACATCATGCGAACTGAGCGCACCCAGTTGTGCATCGGTCAATTCAGGAAAAGTCTCCGTCTCGTCCGGCGTCCATGCCCGTAGACGCTCGGGCTTGTGCACGGGTTCTGGCCAGAGCCATAAATCGAGTATATCCGACATGGTTACCTCGTCAGCGACCAACGCAACCGTTCCCCTGTTTCATCCAGTAGCGCCAGTTCAGTACCCGACCCAGCTTCGAGCAGCAACTGAGTCGTCTGATGACCTTCCAGCGGGTGCTCGCGGCGCACGGTTCCTTGGCGGATCACTTGAAGGCGACAGGGGGTAGTATGAAGATTGCGCACGCGCAGGTTGACCATGTGAGCTGTTTCCGGCAGTTCATGTAGTTCTAGTTCGAGCCAATCGCCCAGATGATAGGTTGCGGCAGGTTCACCCATCACGGGTGCAGGCGTCAGTGTCAATCCCAAACCCAGCGCCTCGCCGGCCGCGCGCAGGTGATCCAGCAGGCGTTCGATCAACGTGGGTTGCAATTGCGCCAGCCGTACCGGTTCGCGCAGCAGGTCGGCGGCAGCGCGGTACAAGGTTCGGTAACGATGTCGAGGATCATCAGACCCTCCCAGCGGGGTGCCGGTCAACACCCGTTGGCCTTGGGAGGTGCGTCGCTCGACCAGGATGCCCGGTTTGCGCAGCAGGTCAGGCGGTGGTTGCGTTAGAAAATCCAGCACCAGGGCGCGCGCCGCCGCGAGTCGTTCCGGCGACAATTGCGCCAAGACGCCGTGGGTGGAAGGGAGGTACACGTAAACGGGGTTCCATAGCTGCGCCATCCCGGCCAAGGGATCGCGAGGTCCGTCATCGTCTTCCAAGATCAGGTCCGCGTCACTGGCATAATCGGTTTCTGATCCGACCAGCCAGCCATACCAAATTTGGTCATGTTCGGTCGGCTCGGCGAGCAATACCGCTAACGGATAGGGCTGATCGTAGCCCAGTGGTCCCTCGGGACTAATGGCCTCGTCCACCCGGATGATCTGGCCAGCAGTGGGGACCGGCGCAAAATCCGCCTGGCGCGCGGCCACTTTCCGTTCGATCAATTCCCCCAACCAGGCGGGTGGTTCGATCCGGGTTTCCGGGATAAGAAGGGTCATCGGCGGTTCCAAAGGCGCTTCCCAACATGCGCGTTTGTCGCAAGCCACAGGATCAGCCTCCAGTGCGGCGCGGGTCGCGGGAGAGAGCGTGGCGTCGTTAGCTATCCAGCGTTGGATGAGTTCGTCCGAGGGGGCAAACAGGTTTGCTTCAATGATATCGAGGGAGGGAGAGAGCCTATGCATGTTCAGAGTCCTTGCCCCCGCGAGGGGGACGAGCCAGTGACAGATTATTCGGGCGAGGCGGTGGGCAAATCCAGGGGCGGACTGCCGTTGCAGAGTTCCTGTTCGTTCAACGCAACGTCGCCAAGAATACCCAGCACGGCGCGCACCAAAGCTGGCCCGTCGTCGTCATTTAAGTCAACACCGATATGAGCGATCCATCCGCCGAGGTAAGTCTCTTTAACAAAAGTATCGTGGTCGGGAAATCCACCGCGTACTGAGGTGATGCCCAATTTGCGAGCCTTATAATGGTACGAGGGGATATTGAGCCGGCGGGCCAATGTGGATAGCGATTCACCTTCGGTGGCAAAAAAGTGACAGGATAAATACGGGAAAATCCACCAGAGTTCGTTCTGTAGCCCCTCCCAGGGAGGGGCAGCCCTCAAAAAATCTTGGGCCGCGTATTTAAGGGTTGTGCGCTGAAAACCGTGTTTATAAAGCAATTCAATGCTTTCGTTTTTATAACTGAACTCATTATCTTCTTGGTCTGGTTCGGGCAGTTCGGTTTCCCATTTGCTCTGAGAAGCAATGGCGCGCTGTAAGTCGAATAGGTAATTTCTAAACATCCTGATGAGATACGAGAAGGCGCGCTGCGGTTGGTCACGTAAATGAGCTTTTGCCCTTGCCGGCAACACAATCTTTTTTAAGAAAAAATCATCAATATGGGTCCTGAGATCGTCGGGCAACCCTTGTTCTTGAGGAAAGCTTCGACTCACTAGAACGTCATGCACGAGCCGATAGAATTCGGTCCATTCGTGCGAGCTCAGTTCCGGGCGACGCTTCCAGTAGTCGTCGAAGCGCGCATTAAGGTCGTCGGGGGATAAAGGCATCGGCGGTGATCCACGGCTTGAAAATGCCCCTGATAATAGGCCAGATGTGCGCTGAGAGGAAAGGCGTGACGACAACAATGTGGTCATGATTGTGGCTCTGTAGGGGACGCTGCTGAAGCGCCCACAGCTCGCCAACGGTAGCGTCCGAAGCCCAAGGTCGCTTCGCCGCCCGCATGCAGATAGCTGCCGACCGCCAATAATCGCGCGCCTAGCGGGGTGAGGTCGGCCAATTCCAGTTCGCCGCGCAAACCCCGAATACCCCGGCGCGAGTCGCATCCTTGAACGACAGTTTGCGGTTGCAGGCGGACAGCTTCAAGCCGCCATGGTGTGGTATCCGGTGGGGCTATCGGCTGGCCATCCCCGTAGGCGTTGACGAGCCGTTGCAATCGAGTGCGCAGCGCACCCCATAGTGGATCGGTGTGCTGGTGTTTGCTGACCAGCGGGGTGAGCCATTGTACGGTGAGGCGCTCGCTGGCAGGTAGCGACGGTTGCAGGGGGTTGAGTCGGGCGCCGGGGATAAATCGACCGGCATGGAAAGCCATTTGGCCGCTGGCCAGATCACGGACTTGGCTGAGTCGAACGCCGTACTGGCCGCTGACTTCAAGTTCCGGCAGGAAGCGATCCAGTTGACGCAACCAGTTTTCGGCGAAACCCAAGGCGGGATTCAGCAACAGCAGGCTGAAACGCAAGCCTTCTGGCAAGCGTTGCCAGGCATGTAGCAGATAAGGCGGCAGACGCGCCTCCTCACCGGGTAGCAGGTGCGGCTTGAAGACTTGTGGATAGGGACAGCCGCTGCGCAAAGCGCATTCCGCGCAACGCGGTTCGGGATAGACGCAGTTGCCGAGAAACAGGGCGCGGCCGAGAAGGCCGCGCGCCGCGCCGCCGTAATAACCTTGCAGGGTCAGAGGTTGGGGACTGTGTAGCGTACAGTCGAGGCCGTAGAGGCGCAGGCCGTGAAAGTCAGTCAGTCGTCGGGACATCGATTTTCGTCCAGCAGCCCAGGCCGGTTTCCCGATCACTGGGCAGGAAGGTTCCAGTGTCCTGAACCACGCCATCCAGCCGCACCAGCGCCGGCGGGCTGAAGCGTCGTCCGAAACCCTGCCGGGAATCGAACAGCCGGCCCAGCCACGGTTGCAGTGGCGCGTCCTGGGTTCCATTCAGACTGGGACCGGGGAGGCGTTGCCCTCGGGCCATGTGCAGTCCTTGTGCCTGCACCGGCCAGTCGGGGTTACGGGCATAGTGCGGCGCGTTCGGCATCCAACCCTGTTTGGCCAGTTGAACTCGGCCCTGTCCGGTCTTGAGTTCGCCACCCAACAACAGGCCAGAACGGAACCAATGCTGGAGTGGTTGCTTGGCCAACTGCGGCCCTCGGTGCCAGACGCCGCCAATGAGTTGCGTGGGTTGGCCGCGCTGAGGGCCGTGTAGAACCCGGTGCGCGATGCTTTCCACTTCAAACAGGGCGCCTTCCACCGCACTACACGACCACGGATCGAGCGTGACCTGATTACGGGCGGTCAGATAGGTATACTCAATCGCCTCCCGGTCCTGGCGCGGTAACCAGGGACGCTGTGTCTCGCGGTCGAACAGCAGAAAGGGACCACAGCGCACCTCCTGCAAGACGGTGTGTAGGGCGTCGGTGAAATGGGAGGATTGACCACCTCGGGCTTTGCCTAGGGCGGCGGTGAGGGCATAACTGATGACATGCCCCGGGACGAAGCCGTGGCCGCGCGCGAGCATCCCGCCGCGCCCCGCGCCGATATGCAATGGGGTTTCCAGTTCGAGAATCACGCCGGTGAAGAACATGGCGCACACCGTCAGATCAGCGACCGGGCCTGATAGCGCCCGTAGGTGAGCGCCGTTTCCACCACCTGCTTGGTCAGAATCAGCCGTTGCAAGGCTTGGGCGGGTTGTTCGCCCTGACGCGATTCGGTCAGGGCTTTGTAGTAATCGGCGATGCGTTGTCCCGGTTGCGGAGCGGCGGCCAGGCTGGCATCCTCCAGCAGTCGACTGACCGCAGAATGAATTTGCCGGGCCTGTGCGTCTTCCCGGTCTTTACGGCTGTTGAGAAACAGGCCGAAAGCAAATAATCCCTGTTCCGCCAACACCATCAACGCCTTGTTGATCAGGTTGAGGGAATCCTTGGCCTGATTGGGGATGACCATACCCTGTGCGGCCCTGGCGGCCAGCGGTTCCAAATTGATCATGTTACGCGCTCTCCAGCATCGGTTGCATCCGGCCAAAACCGCGCGTGGTCATCGCGCCCAAGCCGAGTTGACACGCTAGCGTCAAACCCTGTTGCACCCGCTTGAACGCATCGGCGTACTGTGCGGCAAAGCGCTGGTCATCGAAATCGACCTGTCCCCGGTACAGCGTCCCGCGTGGGGCAGCCTCGTAGGTGAATAGCAAGCCTTCCGCGCCAGCGCCCGTCTCGAAGTCGATGGAGACCGAGGTGCGGGTCTCCAGATTGGCGTTGACCAGGCTGGGAAACAGACTGTCGTGAACCAGCGCCAGGTTAGCCCTGACGTGCGCCATACCCGGCTGCTTATCGAGAAATGTCGGAAAGGGAATGGTTTGGGGGTTGGCGTCGAGCAGAATCCAGCCGAGATTGAGGCGGGCGGGTGGATTGCCGACGCTTTGAATAACGACCCTGGTCGGACCATTGATCGTCGGGACATTGTTGCAGCCCGCCGCTTCCAGCAACGCGGGTGTGGTGATCCAGCGTGGCCCGGTCATGGTGGGTACGGGAAAGGCGAGGATTTCGGCGTCGCGGAAAGAGACTAAACCGATACGAGATTGTCCCTCGTCGTCACCTTCGGCGTAGCCGAAGACGCGGGCGACTGAATCATTCGCGCCATCGTGCGGGCGCTTCTCGTGCCCCTTTTTGCGCAGAGTGTGATTGGCGTACTGAATTGCTTGGTCCCGCTCCGCATCAGGCAGGGAATAGATCGCGGCGGCGCGCGTTGCGCCATTGATGGAACTGCCGGGAATTTTTGGCAAGCCGGTGGCGGCGTCCCGCAAGATAGTGTTGTCCACGCGGCCCAGCCGGTAGCCGCCGGCGCCAATGTGGGTCGGATCAAGGGCGAACAGATAAAGAGGATGCGATTTCATGGGTCTCTCGATAATCAGGCGGGTTCTGTTTCTACAACGCGCGTATGGGCGTCTTTTTCAATAAATCCGCTCCACTCGAAGGCATCAAAGAGCAGGCCGGTGCGTTCTTCATCCTGGAGCAGCTCGATCAGACGATCACGGACCACCGGCTGATCGCTGAGGTAGCGACGGAAGATTGCGGCGCAGTGGGTTTGCCAGGCATCGCGGCCCTGTGCCTGCAAGCTGGTGGGGACATCACGCACCCATTTTTCATAGCATTCGACGATCTGACCCACAATGCCCTTGACCTGGCTGGCGTTCCAGCCGGTCTGGCCGGGCAATGCGAACAGTTCGTCCAGTTGCTCCAGCAGGTAGGGGCGGCGACCGGATTCGCCCAGAATGAAATGCGGGCGGCGACCCTGTGCGTCATAGCGCAAATCGTAGCGACGCGCGGTGCCGTCCAGCGCCAGGAAATCGAAGGTCGAGGGACGCAAGCGGATGGTTTCGCCCGGCTCAAGCTGATCCAGGCGCACCAGCCGACCGGGACCTTCCGGGCGCGAGGTGCAAATCGCGTGGGGATACCAGAGGTCGAGTTGTTCAGGATCGCCCGTGCGCAGGTTTACCATCCATTGTGCGGGGCCTTGGGGGGTATCCCAGTTAAGAGTGAGCATCCCCTCACGATTCAGCACCGATTGCAGGGTCCAGATTTGGGAAGGAGCCTTGGGAATCCGACGCTCCATGCGGCGCAGGGCGTCCAGGGCAACGTACAGCGGGAATTTCTCGCGAAAGGCCAGTGCTGAGACGTGAACATCCAAACCAGCGCGAACTTTGTTCAGTTTTTCGTTGATCCGTTGTTGGATGCGCTGGAGCGCCTGGCGCGCGTCGTTTGCGGCGACGATGATGCGAAATCCGCTGGCGTCCAGCGAGAGCGGCATCAGGCATTGTTGTGTGTCGCCGGCGATGTCCCAAAGCATTTGTTGCCAGAGTGTTTGCAAGTCATCCCAGGTGCGCGCCAGCCGGCCCGGCGAGGCGTGTTTGCGCATCCCAAATAGCAACAACTTGTCGCCATCATGTCGGTAAAGGCCGACATTCGGAGGGATAGATTCGCGGAGGAAGAATTCATCGAGCAGACGTAATGCTTTTTCAGCGGGCGCGCCAATCACTCGCCCGTCATTTCCTTTGACCTTGCGCTTTTGTTTCTGGAAATCCAACCAGTAATCATCACCAATCAGCAGGCGGGCATCATTGGCCAATTCGGGAGAAATCCGATCGCAAAGCATTTGCTCATCGCCGCCTTCGCGCAAGTATTTCAGAACTTTACTTTCCAGATCATCACTGGCTTGTTCCGCCGAAAGCGATTGAATAACTTGCATGTCCTTCAAATCCACCATAGGCCGCGCCAGTTGGGTTAATAAGGTTTCTCCGCTGGCAATGGCTTCGATATTCACTCGTAAGGACAGCATGACCACTCGGGCATTGCCAGGTGGGTTACGTTCACTGCAAATATCCTGTAAGTTAAAAGTATTGGGGGTAAACCCTAATAATTGATCAAATTCAGAAAATTTCTTAATATTGGAGAGACTTGCCAGGGTCTGACAGTCATTGCACAGTCCAGGCGGAATCTTGCCCTTCTCAGAACCTAATCCACTTTCATTGAGCGCCAATTCCCTCGCGTGGCCGGGACGCAAGCCACATTGTGGACAGATTTGCACCTGCTGGCCTTCGCCGGTTTGCTGCGCCCACAGTCCACGCAGTTCATCTTCGCCGACCAGCAAAAGCCGCTGGCGATCCCCGCTATCCGCAGTCCAATCGGTAGTCATGACTTCCGGGTAATCGGTCAGATACAATCGGGGTTGAGTCCAGGCTAGTCGCACCACGACGCCCGCGCGCAAGAAGCAGCCCAGGTCTTGCAGGATACCGGCTTGCAAGGGGTCCAGAATATGTTGTTGGAATAATGCTTCAGCGTCCCGACCGTCTGGGTCTTGTGGACCCTGATAAAAACCGCCGACGACAAACACTGCACCGTTGTCATCCTGGTAAACCTGATTACCCACGGGGTAATCCACTTCCAACCGCTGGCGCAGCTTCGCAATGGCTTGTTGCCGATTTATAGCCATTGCGGTCAAAACAACAGGCTGTAGCGCGCCGCCTACCAATGCGCTCCAATCCCAGCGAATCCCTAAAAGTCGGAAACGAATCCGGCCCATTTGGGATAAGTCGAATAATCCGTCATCCCCTTGCCAATGCTGGAAGTCTTGGCGCAGCACACCTTCTGCGACCGTTGCTTTGAACAAGCTGGCAGTTGAATAGCTATGGTGCCAAAGCGTGACATCGTTAGTGGGACGGCGCGTTTCGCCCAGCGCCTGGCGAAAAAGCGGTTCGATACGCGCCAGGAGTTTTTTACGGGCTTCGGGAACATGCTGCCACCCACTGTCTTTGAACAGTATTTGTTCAAGGGCATCCTGAACCTTGGGCCACAGTTCACGCAACTTATCCTGACGATAAGGTTGATGTTCATTGCCGAAACTGTCAGCAATAAAACCATATTCGGACTTTTGCTTACCCGAATCGGTCCCGCCCGAGCCCTTATCCAAAGCAGAATCGCGAGTGTCAGCCCCAAGCGTGTAAAGGTCGCCTAACAGAGTACACTGATCAAGGGGAAAGCTGCCAGTCGCATGGTGCTGGCGCAGGGGATCGCCCAAGCCGTGGGCTTGAATGGTTTTAGCTTTAATCCAATTTTCCGGTAACTGCAACGCCTCCGCCCAGCCTTCATGCTGCTTGATTTTTTTCAACCAAATCTCTTCGTCCACAGGCGGATAAGCGCGGCCTTCCTCCAGAATTGCGCCATGTGCCTCGCGTTGATGGCATTTTTTTGTCGGCTCATCAAATTTCTTTTTCCTTTGGTTTGAGCCTAAGCGGCCACTCAGTTTCTCCTGGGGAAATTCTTCGCGTGCTTTTCCGGTGTCGTGGATAAGTCCACTGATTTCCGCCGCCAGAATCAGGTTACGGGCGCGTTCGTCCATCTTCAGGTCCGTCATGGCTGTTCTCCTGCGATCCAATAAGCCAAGTTCTGCCAGCTATCCGGGCCGGTTTCGCTGCGTTCGGCCAGTGTCGAGGCGGCAGGCGTGTCTGCCGCAACCGGCGTTTCTACGGCCTGATGAGCCTCTAGCCATTTCCGGGCGTTTTGATAGCGGGCCTTGAGCGCCTGTAATTCCTGTTGCAAGGGTTTGCGCAGCACTTCAAGTTGCTTGTTCAGTTTCTCGATGCCCTTCTTAATCTGCTTGAGCTCTTTGTCCGCGCCCGCTTGTTGGCGATTTTGTTGCAATTCCAGCTTGCGCGCCTGCAACTGCGCCTTGTCCGCACTGAGCGCCTTGAGTTGTTCGCCCGCTTCGCCAGCAGGCGCCAGCCGGCTGTCCAGTTCGCTTTCCGGGAGCAATGCGCCGGCTTCATCCTGAAATTCCCGCACGTACTCGGGGATGTCTGCGTTGGATGCTGCCTCGGAGGCGGTGTGGTCGGTCACCCCCGACCAGTCCACCGCCTGCAATTCCGCCTTAACGATTTGAATGGCCCCATACCCGGCCAGCCGTTTCGCGCCCAGACCCAGGACTGGCCACCACGTCGCCACCGCCGCCAGCCAGCGCGCCAGATCCGCGCGCGCTGTCGCTTCATCACTGTCCTTCACGCCCTGCGGATTGAAGTAGATCACCTCCAGGACGCCGGTCTGATCGGGCGCTACGGCTTCGAATTGGATCGGCAGCGTACCCATCGCGGTTTCAGGATTGCCGGGATTCATCACCAGCAATTGCAGGTTGTTGAACCAGACCGGCGAGAAGTGCAGCCGGCCTTTTTCACTCGGATTACTCTCGTTCTCAATCATCACGCCATCGTCGGCGATGCCGAACAGGCGTTTGGCATAAGGATCCGCTTGGCGAAAAGCGCGGGTGCGGTCTGGATCATTTTCGCCCAATTCAGCCCAAGGCGTGGTGTTGTCGGAGAACGCCCGCTGATAGGCGTCGGCGGACAGACCTTTCAGACTGGCGGCGGACAGATACGGCAGCCCGAGCAGGTGATCCTTACGCGCTGGATTTTCGAAGAGGTAGAACGGGTCGTCGTCTTTGGTCAGCAACGGCGTCAGCAAGCTAAACGTCAACAGCAGGCGCGCGCTGTAACGAGGGAATCCGGCCAATGCCTGTTCCATGGAACGGGCAGCGGTATTCAAGCCAGTGGGTAATAGCGCGGGACTGTGGCAACGATAGATCGTCGCTTCACCCTGTCCCATCGGATTAGCGTTGCTAATCGCTTGTTGACGTAGGAAGGTGGTGCGCTGTGTGGTCAGATCCTTATCGTGGCGAACGGTACGTCGTAGCCGTGCGCCCTGCTGAAGCCAATCGTTATCCTTTTTGGGTCGGAACGTTTCATCCGCCAATGCATCGAAACAGGTCATATCACTACTCCCGCCCGTTGATTGATCCATGTTGCTAAATCCGCTTGATGCTCCGCGTCGTCCTGCCAGACGATCTCGCGTTCCCCTGGCCATACTTCGTCCGGTCCCTGATTCATTGCCTGCCGCAGCGTTTGCACAACTTGGCCGCGCTGGCCATCGAACTGAGGCGGCGTCGTATGCGGGATGACGCCCCAAATTCGCAGGGCACAACCCTGACCGTGCGGATACAGTGCTGAAACATTGATCGCGCTACCGTACTGGCCGAGTTCTCCAAACAGGTAATGGCGCAGATTATGCATTCCAGGACGGAAACTGTTACGGAGCTTTTCCCGCCAGCGCAGACCTTGCTCCAAGCGAGCCCGCCAATCGAGTGGTAAGGGATCATTAAATGTCACATGAACAAAGAAGGCGTGATGCAGGCCGGGCCGGTCGGGCAACGGATTGACATTACCCATTGGCGCGGTGAGCGGTTCAACCGTGGGGAGATCATCGATGGCCAGCACTCCTAATCCCCACTGATCCCGGCTGCCAAAGGCAGCATGGCGAATCTGAATCCGCAGTGCGAGCAATAACAATTGCCAGTGGGCGTCGCTGATCCCGCGCCGGGTCAGGGAGAGACGCAAAGTTCCATCGTGAGCGACGTTGTAAAACCAGCCTTTACGATCCACGCCGTCGGATCGTGGCCAATGAATTTGGCGCGGCAAGGTGATTTTATTCAGGTCTCTGGCATCCACCCGCAGCCCGACCCTCTTCGCATAGTGGTCATCAGCGCCGGTGGTCGTGCCCCAGACAGCGCATTCGAACTCCGGATCACCCATCGCCGCCGCCAGCAAACAGGAAAACCGTCGTATTCCTCCCAGTAGACCAGAGGGATGAATTTGGTCGCCGTGCTGACCGACGCCGCCGGTGTAAAGCGGGGTAAGCGTATGCAGGTCGAGACGGACGTCATCGGGAATGTGTAATGTATCAAGTACTGGCATACGGGCAAGCATTCCATAAGCGAATGAAGTTGTTTCTCCTTCAACGCGCCGCAAGGGCAAATTTTTAAAATCGGCCGTGTTGAAAGTTTCGCAACAGTTGTCGTTATTGAGAAAGAGGATAGAGTCTCCAGGAGAAAATGATATGGCGACTTGGGTGGTAGCTTATGACATCAGCGACGACAAGCGACGATTGCGGTTGCATCGGTTGTTGCGAGGTTTCGGCGAGCCGGTACAGAAGTCGTTGTTCGTCTGCCAGTTGGATGGACGGCGCAAGGTGCGACTGGAGAAATTATTGCGTGCGGAGATTTTGGACGCTGGAGAACGGCTGGATTTGTTTCTGATCGGTGCTGCAGAGACGCAAGGACCCGGGGCGGCGCCGGTGGCGCTGGAGCGTGTCACGTTTTTCATCGTGGAATGAGGGTGAAGCCATGTGTACTTTGTATCTCGATCAGCAGGGAGGCCAACTAGGACGCGAAGGTTTACAATTAGTGCTCAGGGATCGCGAGGGTGGCAAGCGCTGTTTTCCGCTTGAGCAGGTCGAGCGCGTATTGGTGTATGGGCGAATACAGCTCACGACGGACGCATTGGATGCCCTGCTGGAGCGGGGTGTTCCAACCACCTTGCTGAGTAGCCGGGGCTGGTTGCACGGTCATTTGCAGGGAGAGCGCGGCGGACAAGTCCGGCGGCGAGCGCGTCAGTACGCGCTGATGGAGGACGAGGCAATGGCATTGAAAGTAGCGCGGGCGCTAGTGACCGCGAAACTACGTAATCAACGCTGGTTTTTGCGCACTCACGATTCGCCGCGCGCCGCCGCGTTGGAACCGTTTATCGCCTCGGCGCGAACCGCAAAGGACGCAGCGGTGTTACGCGGGGTGGAGGGTAGCGGAGCCAAGTGCTATTTCGCCGCTTTTGCTACGTTATTGGCGGGCTCCCCATTTACCTTTCCAGGGCGACGCAAGCGGCCCCCCACCGATCCGATAAACGCTCTTTTGTCGCTGGGTTATACCTTGCTGCTTGGAGAACTGCGTAGCGGGTTGCAAGGCTATGGCCTGGATGCGTTTGCCGGGGTGTTTCATGCCAGCGATGGCGGGCAGCCGTCGTGCGCCCTGGATTTAATGGAACCATTGCGGCCGCTGGTCGATCGATTGGTGCTCCGATTGGCATGGCATAGGTTCGTTCCAGCGGATTTCGAGGCTGGCTCGGATGGGGCTTGCCAGGTGCGCGATGGCCGACGCGGGCAGTTCTATGCAGCGTGGGAAACGCTGATGCAGGAACCTGTCTTGTGGCAGGGTGAACATCATCCGTATCGTCAGATCATTCATGCCCAGATCGGCGAACTGGCGCGGCATCTCGATAATCCAAGAGATGAATTACGCCCGTTGGCGCTGAATGTACTAGGGCGCTAAGTCGCGGACGAACGAATTTGACGATCCGTTCTGACGATACCAGAGACTACCAGATCATTCGAATGAAAAATATAGAGAAATCAATTAACTCACAATCATTGCGCTCACCGCGCCAATCGTCAAATAAGAATATGATTTTTATATATTTTTATTGATTTATGGGTTTTAAGAAGATAGTCTGACCCCCGTAGGGACG